>NZ_JAIUGQ010000004.1:0-254947 GCF_020164715.1 Mesorhizobium sp. ESP7-2 | reverse complement strand
CTAGAGGGGGAGATGTCCGGCAGGACAGAGGGGGGCGCCGTAGGGCGCTACGTTGGCACCACTCGCGATTTTTCACGTGGTCTCAATCGTCAATCGCCGGTGTCAGCTCCAGCTCGGCCGGCGACAGCCCCTGCTGCAACTGGCTCAAGCGGAATTCGTCGACCCAGTAGGCTTCGCCGTCGACCAGCACGCGCGCGCTGTAGGTGCCGCCGGAGAAACGCTGCGCGGTGATGTAGACTTTGTGGCGGTCGAGCGCCTTGCGCACCGCGGCGCGCTTGGAGTTCTGGCTGTTCACGGCAGTGGACATGCGCTTCGCCCTCGGTCGCCCGACACGGAACTCGGCCGCTCTTGGCGGCCCGGCGACTGGCCGCAAGGATGGCGGAGAGCGGCGCAAGTGTCAATTTCGCGGTCGCGCCGCTTCAGTTCTTCAACCGCCGCAAACGGCGCATCACGCCCTGCACGGCCTTGTAGAGCCGCGGCTTGGAGCGCACGAACAGCTCGGTTTTGCAGCGCAGCCTGATATAGGCGGTCGAGGCCCTGCCCTTCAGCGTCATCGCCTCGCACAATTCGGCCAGCACCGAGTTCGAGGCGCCGATATGCTGTTTGTATCCCTGTCCCCCGACTGAGAGATCGAAATAGCCGAGCCCTTGCGCCCGTCCCCACACCATCAGCTTGCCGATCATCGTCAGGCCCGGCGCGACGTTGGCCACTGCGTCCTGGTCGATCCCGAGCAACAGGGCGTGCAAGGTGCCCTTCATGACCAGCACATACATGACAGCGAGATAGGCTTGACCGACGCGCAGCCCGAACAGCCGCACGGAGCCGTCGGATAGCCCTTGCAGGGCGGCGTCGCGGTAGAACTCGACGATCGGCGCCTGCGTCAGGAGGTCGAAGCGCCCGAGTTCGCGAAAACGGTTGAGCCTGAGGTCCAGCAGCGTGCCGAACTGCTCCTCGATCATATCGGGTGTCTCGGCTTCGACCAGTGCGAGGCCGCCGAGCTGTTCGAAGCGGCGGCAGTGTCTGTTGAAATTCTTGGTGAAGGACGATTTGCAGATACGTTTGATCAGCGTCTCCGGCTCGCCATCCATGACCAGGCCCGAGGCGATCTGGATAGAGTCGCGCGCCGCCGAAAGCAGCGCCAGCGGATTGGTCACGCCGTGGATTTCCTGCGGAATCCCCGCAATATGGATGCGGTCGGCCGGCGGCAGCACGGCGCGGACCGCGACCCAGGCGGCATCGGCACTCTGCCGGGTCCAAGGCCTGGCATCGGCCAGCAGCGGCGCCGAATAATCGCACACGCCACAACTCAGCCATTCGATCACATAGTGGCCGAGCGCCCGGCGCCGCAACAGCGGCAGCAGCATGACAGGCGCACCCGTGGCGGCGTCGTTCACTTCGACGACGAGCAGATCGGCGCTTTTGGGCATCAGCCGCCTGGCAATCCCTTCCACCCAGGCAAGGCCCTGGTGGCCGGTGCACAGGCCGGTCTCCTCAAGGCGCAGCCAGAGCTGCCTTACGGTGTCGAAGCTGGTGTGCAGCCGCGCGGTATAGCGCGCGGTGGCGACAATGCCGGATCTGATCGGGGAACTTGATTGAGTCGGTGCATCCGACGCCGCGACCAACTGCACTGCCTGGCTTGCCACATGCTTCTCCCATTCGTTCTGGCCCGCCTCGGCGTCATCCACGCAAGCGCCGCAAACCCCGCATCGTTCCCTGGACCGCTTTGAGCAGCCTTGGGTTGGATCGCACGAAAGCCTCGGCCCGCCTGCGGAACTCGATGACGGCATTGGCCACACTGCCCCGCATCGTGAACCCATGACAGAGTTCGACCAATACCGAACCCTTGGCGCCCATATGTTCCTTGTAGCTCTGGTTGCCGACCGACAGGTCGAAATACCCAAAACCCTGTTCGCGCGCCCAGCCGATCAACCTGCCCATGATTGCAAGCCCGGGCGAGACATTGGGCACGACGCCCTGGTCCATCGCTATCAGGAGAGCATGAACAGTCCCTTGATGAACCAGCAGATATTGAACCGCGATCAGGGCCTCGCCGACGAGCAGCCCGAAAAGCCGCACCGAACCGTCCAACAGGCCCTGAACAGCCGCGTTCCGGTAGAAATCCACGATCTTCTCCTGCGTCAGCAGGTCGAAGCGGCCAAGCTCGCGAAAGCGGTCGAGCCGCATTCGCACCAGTTCGCCGAAGATACGCTCAACCTCGGACGGCGCGGCGGCCTCGACCAGCTCCACACCGCCAAGCCGTTCGAGGCGACGCCAGTCCTTGCCGAACTCCTTGACGAAGGACGGCCTGCAAAGACGCTTGAGGACTGTTTCCGGGTCGCCGTCGATGGCGAGGCCAAACGCGGTCTGGATGGAATCGCGTGTCGCCGGGAGCAAGGCCAGCGGATTGGCCACGCCGTGGATCTGTCGCGGAATTCCCACGATGTGGACGCGGTCCGACGGCGGCAGCGCCGAGCGCACCGCCGCCCACGCAGCCTGCGCGGATTGGCGTGACCACGGGCTGGCATCGGCCAGCAGCGGCGCCGCATAGTCGCAGACGCCACAACTCAACCATTCGACCACCCAATGGTGGAAGGCCCTGCGCCGCATCAGCGGCACCAGCATTCTGGGTTCGCCGGTCGCGGCGTCGGCCACCTCCACGATGAGGAGTTCCGCGCTTTCCGGCAGCAGCCGCGCGACGATCCCTTCCGCCCAGGCGAAATTCTGGTGACCGGTGCACACGCCCTCCGCCTGGAGGCGCAGCCAGAGCGGCCTGACCGCCTCCAGGCTGGTGTGCAGTTTCGCCGTATAGGCGTCGTTCGCCGCGATGGCGGCGGGATGCGGGACCTGCCCGCCGGGCAAGTCGGTCATCGCGGTGATTTGAACTGCCTGGCCTGACACATCCCTCTCCTATCGTCTTGCCGCGGCGAACGAAACCGCCCGCCGCCAGGAGCCCAGCCGGCTGTCGTGCTGCTGATCCGGGTGTTCGATGTTCCACATGCGGTGATGCATGAAATACCATGATGCCACGAGCACGAATATCTCGGAGACCGCCGAACCCAGCAGCGCCCACGGCGGGGAGGCGATCGACAGCAGGATCGCGATCGACGCCAGCCCGACGATGGCGCCGCCGAGGGTGATGAAGGCGACGATGCGGAAGTCGCCCATTATCTCGAGCACGATGCGGGGCATGATATAGAGCATGATCGGGACGAAATTCGCGGTCACGAAAAGCCCGATGAACCCCACCGACGCATCCTGGAGAGCCTGGGATTTTATCATGGGCAGGACAAACATGATGGCGCATCCATAGGCCACCGCGCCGAGCCCCATGACGACAGCCCACAGCTTCGCCTGCGCCCAGACACGGCGCGTTTCGTTGTTGCGCATCAGCTTGGCCAGTTCCGGTTGCGTCATGTTCACGAAGGCGAGGCTGATGATGCGCAGCGGCGCGAACAGCACGAGCACCGCCGCCAGCGGCGCATAGGCGGCCGGCCCGGCAATGCCCGCGACCAGCAGCGCCAGGCATTGGCCCTGGATGTTGGTTGTGGTGGCGCTGAATGCCGACCAGCAGAGCTGGGACCAGAGCTTTGCGTAGCGCCGCCGCGTCGGCATGCGGAAGCTGATGCGCATCGTGCGGCGCGCCAGCCGGACCAGGACGAAGATGCCAAACAGATTGGCCGCCGCGAGTGCGGAGAACACGGACTGCAGCGCATCCCTGGCCAGCCAGATCGCCAGGCCGGCCATGACGATGCCGGCGATCGTGAAGGCAGCATCGCTGATGGAGACGATCACTTGCTGGCGGCGCGCGAAGAAGGCCGTGCGCATGTGGCTGCGCAGCGACCATGCGCCGACGAAGCAGCCGGCGGCAATTCCGCTGGGATCGCCCAAGAGATGCATCACGATCGCCGTGCCGGCGGCCATCAGCAATGCAACGACCAGCGCCGCCGTCCCGAAGGCCACGTCATAGGCGTCGACGCCGGCGCTGTTGGTGCTCTTGCCCATCCATATCGAGGCGGGAACGGCGGTGAGCGACCTGATATAGGACAGGCCGACACCGCCCATTACCATGCCGATGGCGAAGAGGCCGTAGCCTTGCGCGGACAGCATGTGCAGCAGCGCGATGTTGAGGGCAAAGTGGAAGCCGCTCTGCATCGCCTCGCCGCCGATCATCAGCATGAGGCGGCGCACCAGATGGCCAGGGAGTTTCACGGCCGTGTCTCCGCCTGGCGGGCGGTTGCCGTCCGGCCCGGCTTGGCGATGGTTGCCTTCAGCTTGTCCGCGGCTATTGCCGCGATCGCCGCCGCCGCGACCGGCTCGCTGAAGACCGCCTCGTAGCGCGCGCGTCCGGCGGCGACAAAGGAGCGCCAGGCCTGGGGATGCAGGATGATTTCCTCGAGTTTGCCGGCGAGCGCGGCGGCATCGCCGGGCGGAACATGCCAACCCGTTTCGCCGTCGGCGACCACTTCGACCAGCCCGCCGATCGCCGACACCAGCGGCGGCCGGCCATAGGCCATCGCCTCGATGGCGACACGGCCGAGCGATTCCGGACGCCGCGACGGTACGGTAACGATATCGGCCCAGCGATAATGCTCGGACGGGTCGGAGATGAAGGGCAGCACGCTGACACGTCCGGCGAGCCCCATGGTCTCGACCAGTTCGGCGAGCGCGTGCTCGCGTTCGACGCTTTCGAAGGCGCCGCCGACCAGCCGCACCTCGATCCTCGACTTGAGTTCCGCCGGCAGCGAGGCGATCGCCTCCAGAAGCACTTCCTGGCCTTTGATCCTGTTGATACGGCCAAGCAGCAGCACCTTGAGCGGGCGCTTGCCATCATAGGTCATCGGTTCGGCCGCGGCCGGGCCGACAACGCCGTTATAGACCACGTAGGAGCGCGCGGATCCGGGGTCGCCGAACGCGGCGCGGGTGGCGCGCGAGTTGAAGATGAGATCGGCATGGCTCCAGTGCATCAGGCCGACGAGGATCCTGCGCATGGCGCCTTCGGGAATTTCGTGGATGTGCAGCACGGCCTTCTGCGGCAGAAGGCGCGCGGCCAGCGCGTAGTCGGCCACGATCGAGGTGTTGACATAGGTGAGATCGCAATCCCTGAGCCGCCGCCAGGCCCTCAGCACCGCGACCGGCAGCCGCACCATCTCGATGGTGGCAAGGCGCACGATGGCCTGGCGCCTCAGCACCCACAGCGGCTCGAAGACGATCCGGGTCGCATGCGGTTCGAGGATCTGTGTGATCGGTCCGCCGCGCGGCAGGACCACTTCGATGTCGGCTGACGGAAACGCGGCGCGCAGCGCGGCCACGCTCTCCGCGAAGCTGCGGTCGGAACCATAGAGTTCATAGCCCTGATGGATGCAGGCAATCCGCATATTCACATGCATCTTTCTGTCAGGGTGGTGACGATTCCGCCACCTGACGGATCAGGCGACTGGAGACTTCAAGCCCAATACTCCTTTGGACTTCACTTGTTGCCAGCATGGTGGCGAGCGGATGTGGAACCTCGATCACCATACCAATGCTGCACGTCCTCCGCCGGTGTGGCGCACAGAAGTCCACGAGCAAGGATCATGCCGGCCATGATCTGACCGTCTGCTGGTCGCCAGCTTGCGGCATTGCCTTGTTTCGATACACATACGCCTGGATAGTTGACCGATAGTGAAACAACTCCGGCCGTTGGAAGAAATATTTTACACCCCGGTGCGATGATGGGCGGAACTGAGCCTGGCATGGATATCGCTGGGCTGTGGTTTCCAGACGGGACGGCCCGCGCATTGCGGAATCGAGCGGATTTGAAAGCGCCAGCAGCCATGAAACCGGAAGCGCCCACCATCCTGATCCTCGGGACGCGCGGCATTCCCGCCGCCCATGGCGGCTTTGAAACCTTCGCCGAGAAGCTGGCGCTGTTTCTTGTCGGGCGCGGCTGGAAGGTCGGCGTCTACTGCCAGGAAGAGGTCGACCGGGTCGACCAGAGGGTGCGCGTCGACACCTGGAAAGGCATCGACCTCATCCATGTCCAGGTCGCCTCGAAAGGCCCGCGCGCAACGCTTGAATTCGACTGGCAATGCGTGCTCGACGCCGCCCGCCGGCCCGGCGTCTGCCTGGTGCTCGGCTATAATGGCGCGGTCTTCCTGACCTGGCTGAGGCTGATGCGGCGCAGGATCATCACCAACATGGACGGCATCGAGTGGCGCCGGCCCAAATGGGGCGTGGCGGCGCGCACATGGTTCTGGCTCAACGAATGGATCGGCGCCTGGGCCTCGCACCGTCTGGTCGCCGACCATCCCGTCATCGCCGATCACGTGGCGACGCGCCGGCCGCGCAGCGCAATCGCCACCATCACCTATGGCGCCGACCCGGTGACGGCGGCATCGGAGGCGCCGGTGCGCGCGCTCGGCCTCGAACCCGGCAAATACCTGATCTCGATCGCGCGCATCGAGCCCGACAACAACATCCTGCCCATCGTCGAGGCCTTCTGCAGCCAGAAGCGCGACATGAAGCTGGTGGTGCTGGGCACGCTTTCAGACCAGATCCCTTATCATGTCGCCGTCCGCAACGCGGCCAACGCCTCGGTCGTGCTGCCCGGCGCCATTTACGACCAGGCGGCGGTCAAGGCGCTGCGTTTTCATGCGCGCGCCTATCTGCATGGCCACACCGTCGGCGGCACCAACCCGTCGCTGGTCGAGGCGCTGGCCGCCGGCAACATGGTGATCGCCCACGACAACCCCTATAACAGATGGACCGCGGGTGCGGCCGCCATCTATTTCACCGACGCGCGTAACTGCGCCGAACGCATGCAACAGGCGCTGGAGGATGACACCCTGGTCAAGACCTGCGGCGAGGCCGCCAGGGCCCGCGCCAATGAAGTCTTCCGCTGGGACGATGTCCTGCTTGCTTATGAAACCGAAGCCTACCGGCTTCTGGGCGTGAGCGCCGCCGGCGCTGTACCGGTCGACCGCCCCTCTCCCGGCGCCGTATGACGGGCTGGTCGCGACGGCGGCTGCTGAGGACGGCGCTGTCGACGGCGCTGGTGCCCGCCACGGCCGCGCTTTCCGCCGCGCCGCCCGCGCTCGCCGCCACCGGCGAATGGCGCTTTCGCCGCGGCGTCAATGCCTGGCCCTGGTTCGCGCTGACGCGTGAGTTTCCCGCACCGCGCACCGACTATGCCTGGCCGCCCTTCCAGTCGCAACGGCCGGTGCCTACACCGGACGACCTTCGCCGGCTGCGCCAGATCGGGCTCGATTTCATCCGCCTGCCGGTCGATCCTGGCCCGTTCCTGGCCGCCGACGCCGCCACGCACGCAAAATTGCTGACGACGCTGGACGATGCCGTGACGGCCGTCATCGATGCCGATCTCGGCATCATCGTCAACGTGCAGGCCAACGGCGCCACTCATTACTGGAATCCCGACCGCATGGTCTCCAGCACCGCCGCGCCGGAATTCGTTGCCTATCGCACGCTGGTCGGCACGCTTGCCGGCAGGCTGCAGCGGTTCGCACAGGGCATGGTGGCGCTGGAACCGGTCAACGAACCGCCGCAGGCGTGCTCCTCCAACGTCTGGTCGAACGTCCAGACGGCCCTTTTGACGGCGGCCAGGGCATCATCCCGGACCTTGCCGCTTGTCGTCACCGGCGGCTGCGGCTCGATGGTGAGCGGGCTCGCCGCGCTCGACCCGGAGCCGCTGGCGGCCTTCGAGCCGATCCTGTTCACCTTCCATTTCTATGAGCCTTACCTGTTCAGCCATCAGGGCGCGCCCTGGATGCGTGAACCCGTCTACCGCGCGCTCAACAACGTGCCATGGCCGGCCTCCGCCGGTTCGCTGGAACAGACGCTGGCCTCGGTCAGGGCGCGCATGGCTCAGGACACCGAAGCCTCCGAAGCGGACAAGCAGGCCGCCTACGAGGAAACCGAACGCGTGCTGAAGGTCTATTTCGACGCCAGGCCCGACCGGTGGTTCATCGACAAATATATCGGCCAGGCGCGCGACTGGGCCGACAGCCACGGCATCGCGCCGCAGCGCGTCATCATGGGCGAATTCGGCGCGCTGCGCACCGACGCCCGTTATGTCGCCGCCCCCAACCCCGACCGCGCTCGCTACATTTCCGATGTCAGGCAGAGCGCAGAGGCATCAGGCTTCCCCTGGGCCTTCTGGGACCTCTTCGACGGCATGGGCATGATGGACGACACCACCCGCGCGCTGGACCCGGCGATGGTCGAGGCGCTGGGTTTGAGGATGCCGGAGTAGAGGAAGCGCTACGCGCGCCGCGCTTGCGCCGGCCGCCGCAACCCCTCTTTCACCGGCCTGTAGAGCGCCAGCGCGATCACCACGAACTTGGTCATCAGCGTCGTCTTGGACGCCAGGCTTTCGGAGGTGTTGAGCAGGATCAGCCAGCCCAGCATCGGCAGCCAGATGCCGGGATGGCAGCGGCGCGCCACTTCGTGCATGAACAGCACGAAGCCGAAAAACAACAGCAGGGTGAAGAAAGCGCCCTGATAGAGGACCAGGCGGATGATCGGGTTCTCGATGCCCTGTTCGAGGCCGTTGATGCGGCGCAGGCTTTCAATGAGATCGATATCTGGGCCGATGATCAGGTCGCGCAGTTCGAAATGTTTGAACAGGTCGAACATCTCGACGCGGGCATTGGCGCTGCCGGAGTCCGAGACGAAGCGCTCGAGCAGCGCGTCGAAAAAGCCATAGGAAGCGGCGAGCACGATAACGACCGGCACCAGCGCGGCAAGGATGAGGCCAAGTGCGGCACCAAGCAGGTTGATACGCCCCGCACGCAAGGTGCGCAGGCCTTGGAGGAGCAGGTAGCAACCGCCGAGCACGATCGTCGTCACCATCGCCGAGCGCCCGCCAAAGGCGACCAGCGCCGCGCATTGCAGGCCGATCAGCCCGAGCCGCAGCGGCATGGACAGCGACCGCGAGCCAGAAAGCAGCGCCAGTACGTAGATCGAGGTGATCGTGGCATTGGACAGCGGATGGCCCTGGAGGGCAGTCGAGCGCAGGTCGTTCATGAACACCACGCCGTCGAGCCGATAGGGAAAGATCAGCGTCTTGGTGGCGAACTCGAACAGTGCGAGCAGTGCGTTCACGGTCATGATCGTGTGAACGACGGTCTGCATGCGGGCGAATATCTTTTCGTCGGCCTCGGCCAGCATCATCACCAGCAGCGCCGGCGCCACGAAGGTGTCGATCATGCCGGCCATGCCGGGACGCTGCCTGACGATGACGACGACCAGGAGCATGATCGACATGACGGTCATCAGCGCGCTGGCCGGCCGCCTGTCGGCGATGGCCAGCGTGTAGCCGACCGGGTTGCCGAACGTGCAGGCGCGCCAGGCAAACATCAGCACGAGCAGATAGGTGGAGGGATGGATCTTGGTGGCTGGATTGCCGATCAGGCCGTCGTAATTGTAGCCCACCAGCCACAGCATGCCGCCCGAAATGCCGAACAGCAGCGCCACCGCGGCGATCAGGCCGTAGCCGGTCACCCAATCGAGGGAATTGCCGCCGCGAGGCGCGGCCACGACTTGACCCTGGCCGGCCCAGCCGGCCGCCGGGGTGGCGGGCCGGACGGCAACCATATCAGGCCGCCTCGTCGACCAGCAGGGCGGCGGTCGGCAGCCGCCCCATGACGGAAATGGCCTGCGAGGCCGCCGTGACGTCGCGCATCGGCGTCGCGTTGAGCGTGGCGACGAGCACGATCTCGTCGACCATGGCGACCAGCGGCGAGGCGTTGAGATTATCGGCCAGTGCACCGCCGTCGACGACGACGAGTTCGAAATTGCGGCTCGCCTGGGCCAGCATATGCTGCGTGAAATAGACGCCCTGCGCCTCGGAGAAGGCAGCCTTTGGCCGCCCCTTGCCCAGAACCGCGACGTTGCTGCCGGGCGCATACTGGCTCAGCGCCTCGAAGGCATATTCGCCGCGCAGCACGTCGAGCAGGCCGGGCTGCGGTTCCTTCTGGGCCTTGCCGGCATTGGTGTCGATGAACAGGACGCGGCTGCCCCTGGCGGCCGCCGCGTTGGCCAGAAGGCGCGCCACCCGGCCCCGTTGCGCGGCGTCCTCTGGCGCCGACGTCACCAGGATGGACGGCACCAGCGGCCAGTTCGGCGGACGCTGGCTGGAGGAGAACAGGCGTCTCAGCGCCAGCCCGGCGACGGCGTCCATCTTCTGTCCGGCCGGCGTGGCGGCGCTGCCAAAAGGCCACCAGCGGCGGCGCGCCGATTTTGCCGGCAGCACGCCCACAACCGGCGCATCGATGGCCGATTGCATCTGCGCGCTGGAAAGCACCGTCGGCGATGAATATTCCGCGATCAGCGCCAGGCCGGTGCCCAGCCCCAGCCCGCCGAAAAAGGCGCCGAACACGAGCAGCCCGAGCGGCGGCCAGCTCTTCTTCAGCGCGGGCATGGCGTTGGAGATGATGCGCGCATTGGTGCTGTCGACATTGACCTGCTCGCGCGTTTCCTGCGCCCGCTGCAGATAGGTGGCGTAGACGGAGCGCACCGCCTCGAGATCGCGCTGCAGTTCGCGCAGCTTGACCGAGGCCTGGTCGGTGTCGAGCGACTTGCTCTTCAAGCCCGCGACCTTGGCCTCCAGCGCCTGCTGGTTGGCCAGCGCCCGCTCATAGTCGGTTTCGGCGGCGGCGCCGATGCGGCCGAGTTCGCGCGCGATGAGCGCGCGCGTGTCGCGCAATTGCTGCTGGGCCGCCATCATCGAGGGATGGCGCGGCCCGAGTTCCGTGCCGAGCTGTGAGACCTGGTCGACAAGCGTCGCCTCCTGCGCCCGCAGGCTCGAAATCACCGCCGAGCGCATCGCTTCCGAGGTCGCGTCCGGTGCGCCGCCGGGCCGGCGCAACTGGTCGACCTGCGCCTTCAGCGCGACCGTGCGGCTCTGCGCGGCCGCGAGCTGTGTGTTGATCTCGGTCAGTTCCTGGTCGCTGACCAGATTGCCCGCGGCCATCACCATGTTGTGGGCGGACTTGTAGGCCTCGACCGCATTCTCGGCCTGCTGGACGCGCTTGCGCTGCTCGTCCAGCCGCGCGGTGATGGAGTCGGAAGCATCCGTGGCCATCTTCGCGCGCGCGCTAGCCTGGTCGGCCAGGTAGGCCTGCGCGATGGCATTGGCGAGCTTCGCCGCCTTGTCGGCGCTCTTGGCGGTGACGATCACGTCGAGGACCAGCACCTTGTCGGCCCGCTTGACCGCCAATCGCCGGCGCAGCGCATCGAGCGTCTTGCCCGTCCTGTCGGCCTCGGCCGACCCCGAGCCCAGCACACCGCCGATCAAACGGCTCAACAACCCGCCCTGTCCGTTGAATTCCGGATCCTCGGTCAGTTTGGTCGCCGCGATAGCCCTGAGCAGCACGCCGCTCGACTGGACGACGGCGACCTGGCTTTCCACCATGGTGATACCGCCATCGGGCGGAACGCGGCTCGGATTGACATCGTTGGTGACCACCTGCAAGTCCTGCGGATCGACGATGATCTCCGCCACCGAGCTGTAGAGCGCCGGCGTGAACAATCCATAGAGCAGCGCTCCAAGGGTCAGCAGCGCGGCTGTGGCGAGGATCAGGAAACGGCGGCGCACCAATATGCGCTTCAGGTCACCCAGTTCGACCGTCGAGGATGGATAGGACGCGGCCGGCGGTGGCTCCGGCGCATATTGCATCACCTCCGGAGCGTGTTGTTGCGGCAACGAGAGCAGGGATGATTGCAAAGGTCGCTCCGACAACACTCCATATGCCCCAAAAGATTAAATTGCGGCTTCAGCCTAGCTATTACTCCAACTGTTAAAACACTGTTAATTATGTTGGGAGCTCTTCTGATTTTTGGCACGGAGTTTGCGTAGCAGAGGCACGGGTCGTGTTGACAGAGCGCAAGCGAGCGGGAAACGAATGGAAATGGAGCAAACATCGGTCTCCAATCCAACCGTCGCCCACCTCTCGTGCCCAAAAATCGAACACCGGCCAGTTACCGAACATCAGAATTCTAGGGGTGCGACATGCAGGTGAGCCTGCGCCTGGACAGCGACTGCCTCCGTGCTTTTCACCTGCTGCTGTTGCAGCGCCTGGCCGCGCTCACGGATGTCGAGGTTCGCGTCGACGCACGCCCAGGCGGGAGCAGCATTCCAGGCAGCGTCGCTGCGCTGTTCCAGCTTGAAACGGTCATCCATGGCTTGCCCGCGGACGGGCTGGCCAAGCGCCTGCCGCTGTCGGCGCTGGCAGCCTGGCGCACGCAGCCTCCCGCCTCGCCCGACCTCGTGCTCGACCTCCGCGGCGACGTGCAACTGGAAGGAACGCGCGTCTGGCGTGTGACCTATGACGGCGCCGGCGGCGAAGCGGCCCTTTTGGCGTCGATCCTCGATGGCCGGACCCCGCTGGCCCGCATCGAGGAGAACGGCGCCGTGGTCGCCGAAGCACGGCTCGGAACCGAATATGGCGGCATCGCGCTCGCATCGTTCCAGGATATGCTGGCGCGCACGGCAAGCCTGATCCTGGCGGCGGTGACGGGCGCTGCACGCGGCGCCCTGCCCGTCCTGCCCGAGCCGGCGGACGGCAGGGCCGCGCCGTCGCTGCCCTCGGCCGGCAAGCTCGGCGTAAAGGCAGGCAAGGCGCTGGCGCGGCGCATCGTCCAGAAGATCTATCATCTCTGCTACAACGCCCCGCACTGGAAGGTCGGCTGGCGCGAGACGGGAGGGCGGGATCTGTTCGACCTGCGCGCGCATCCGGAATCGGGCTGGCAAGAGCTGCCCGATGATGGCAGCCGCTTCTACGCCGACCCGTTCCCGATCCTTTACCGGGGACAGGTAACCCTGTTCGTCGAGGACTATATCCACCGTCTCGGCAGAGCCATCATCTCCGCCGTGCCGTTCGGCCCGTCGGGGCCGATCGGCCGCCCGGAGCCTGTGCTCGACCTGCCCTACCATCTTTCCTACCCCTTCGTCTTCGAGCGTGACGGCGAGGTCTGGATGGTGCCGGAGAGCTGCGCCAACCGCACCGTGGATCTCTACCGCGCCACCGCCTTCCCCGGCGGATGGGTCAAGGAAGCGACGCTGCTGTCCGATATCGTCGCCAGCGACGCCACCTTGGTCGAGCATGGCGGCTCATGGTGGCTGTTCGCCACCGTCCGGGACGGTGAAGGCACCGCCCGGGATGGTGAAGGCGCCTTCTCCGACGCGCTGCATCTGTGGTCGGCGCCGAACTTTCGCGGCCCGTGGACACCGCATCCCAAAAATCCGGTGCTGATCGACATCGCCTCGGCGCGACCGGCCGGCCGCATGGTGGAACGTGATGGCCAATTGCTGCGCCCGGTGCAGGACTGCCGCAGGAGCTACGGCGGCGCGCTTGGCATCGCACGCGTCACTCACCTTGATTTGAACGGCATGGACCAGCGTGTCGAGACGATCTTAACCCCCGGGGCGCTATGGAGTGGGCGTAAGCTGCACACGCTCAACGAGGCGGGCGGCCTGGAATTCATCGATGGCTCGGCGATCGCGCCGCGCTGGAAGCAGAAGAGGCGTAGTTAACCTAAACGTTTGTTGCTAGCAGCCACCCGCGCTGGTTGCTTGAGGTTGATTACGTCTGGAAGATATTTTCCGCCACAGCTTGTGGAGAAGGACGATGACTAGCATGAAGGGCAGCGAGATGAACACCATCGAGGCTGTCCCGGCCGAGGTCGATGTGGCGATCGTTGGCGCCGGAATGGCCGGCACCACGCTGGCAACCGCTTTGGGAAAAGCCGGCCGCAAGGTGGCGCTGATCGATCCGCACCGGGTTCATCACGACGAGTTCCGGGCCGAGAAGATCGGTACCGATCAGATACGACTGTTCAAGAAGCTCGGCCTCGACGAAACGATCATGCGTCTCGTCACCCCGTTCGACGATATCCATGTCTTCCGCCTCGGCCAGCTGTTCGCGCGTGAGCGCAGGCCGGAGTATGCATTTTCCTATGGCGCGCTGATCAACGGGCTTCGTGACGCCCTTCCACCGCAAGTGCCGCTTACGGTCGGCAAGGTCGCCGAGATCTCGACCGGACCGGACTGGCAGCGCCTTGTGCTCACCGACGGCAGGATCATCGATGCACGCCTCCTGGTGGTGGCCACCGGTCACAGCGAAGCGGTGCGCCGCGCCATCGGCGTCGAGCGCGTCGAGCAATCGAAAGCCCATTCGCTGTCGATGGGCTTCGATCTCGCCATCTCCCAGCGCGACTGCGGCTTTCGGGCCGTCACCTGCTACGGCAAGCGGCCTTCGGATCGCGTCGCCTACATCACCGTTTTTCCCCTCGGCGACAAGATGCGGGCCAACATGTTCGTCTATCATACCGTCGCCGACCAATGGACGAGGGATTTCCGGGCCGATCCGCAAAAGATGCTTTGCGAGCTGATGCCCGAAATATCGGCGCAGTGCGGCAACTTCGCCGTCGCGAGTCCCGTCGAGGTCCGGCAGATCAATCTGACCACGACGCAGGGCCATCGCCGCGACGGGGTCGTCTTCATTGGCGACGCGTTCTGTACGACATGCCCGACGCCGGGGGTCGGCATAGGGCGGGTCATGATCGACGTCGATCAGCTCCATTCCGTCCACATTCCACGCTGGCTGGAAACACCAGGCATGGCGGCTGACAAGATCGGGACTTTCTATGATGATCCGGTCAAGGTCGCTTCCGATGAGGCCGGCATGCGTGTGAGCGTCTATGCCAGGCAGATCACCACCGAGACCGGACTGGAATGGCGCGCGCGGCGCCTGCGTAACAACACGGCACGCCAGCTGATGATCATCGGACGCAAGGTAGCCCATTTGGGATTGCGGCGGGAGCCGGGCGTGGCCTGAGCTGCCTCCCATCCTTCATCGTCATCGAAGGCACTTCCCCGGTGCTGCCGTAAGGACAGCACCTCTACCCATCGCCCCTGCGGCGGAAGGGAAGCGCAGGGGCGCTTCACCGGGATAATGAGATAGCGCTGAAAAAAAGCGGATCCAGTGCCGTTCAGCCGGAACCAGCGGTGCGCCGACAGGTTATGCCCGCAGGAGATCCTGTCATGGTCAAGAATATCGACCGCGCGTTGCAGGATGCCATTCTGGCGATGCGCACTCTTCGCAAATCCATAATTGATCATGGGCATATGGACGCCATGGCCGAATTTGATGGCTTGATGAGCGTGACCATATCCGAGGCCGAGCGCCAACTCATCAGTTGGCAGGCCAGTCATCGCCACGAACGATCAGGCCAGGCAAAATCCTGACGCGATCGCTCGTAGTCGGCATCCGGCGGAACCTTGCCGCACACGGTTGGTTTTATGGAATGTGACATGCCGCCGGAGAACGAAGTGACCCGATTGGTCGACAAGCAGAAGCTTGAGAGAGCGGATCGCGAGTCGCGGATTATCCTCGACGCCGAACGTCAGGCCCGCGACGCAAAGACCGCCCGCCTTCGCAAGCAGCGGCTGTCCGCCGAGCCGAGCGGCGAGGAAAAGAAGCCCGCACCGCCAAAGCGGCGGAGGTGACGATTTGCTCTTCCGCAAAAGCAAAAGGCGCGATCGACCGATCGCGCCTTTGTTTCGGCAAGCGAATTCGCCAGCCCGTTCAGGCCGGCGTAGAAGATACAGTTTGAGCAGTGACAGCCGAAAGCCGTTCGCGCTTCTGCCAGGTTGGCTTCTCGTATTTCTTCATCAGCTATTCCCCCTATTGGATATCGCAGTGAAGACCGGCTGCGCAGCGAATGTCAATCGTGCCAGGACGGCCATCTTGATTTCGAGCGAAACGCTCCTGCGCCGAGTAAATCGGTCTAATGTGCTTTTAAATCCGCCAGTCCGGGATAGATTTGGGGCCGAGAAAGCGCCACAAGCCGCTTCGGGAGGACCTTGCCATGTCAGACACCGCCTTGCCGCTGGTCATCAGCGCGCCCGAGCCGCGCACGCTCGAGCTGATCTTCACGCCGCCGCAGCTGGCGCGGCTCAGGGCGCATTACCGGATCGTCGAGACGACGCCGGACGGCGTGGCGCGACTGCCGGCCGGGGTGCTGGCCGAGGCCCGCTACATCATCGGCCAGCCGCCGATCTCGCCCGAGACGCTTGAAGCGATGAAGGCGCTGCTCTGCGTCTTCAATGTCGAGAGCAATCTCCTCGACAACATGCCCTACGAAACGCTGTTTTCGCGCGGCATCCATGTCGTCACGACGGGCCTGGTCTTCGCCGAGCCGGTGGCCGAACTCGGCCTGGCCATGGCGCTCAACCTTGCCCGCGGCATCGTCGATGCCGACCTCGCTTTCCGCCAAGGGGAGGAGCTGTGGGGCGGCGACGGCAACCGGACCGCGCGGCTGCTTTCGGGCGCCGATGTCGGCATCATCGGCTTCGGCGACCTCGGCCGCGCGCTCAACCGCCTGCTGTCGGGCTTCCGCACCCGCACGAAGGTGTTCGACCCCTGGCTGCCGCCGTCGATACTCAGCGAGAATGGCGTCGAGCCGGCCTCGCTGGACGCGGTGCTGTCGCAAAGCGACTTCGTTTTCGTCGTCGCCTCGGTGACCTCCGAGAACCAGGGGTTTCTGGGCGCCGATGCTTTCGCCAGGATGCGCAAGGGCGCTGCCTTCATCCTGCTCAGCCGTGCCGGCGTGGTGGATTTCCCCGCCTTGATGGCGGCGGTGAAGAGCGGCCATATCCTTGCCGCCAGCGACGTCTTCCCCGAAGAGCCGCTGGCGGGCGACCATCCCGTGCGCGCACTGCCCGGCTTCCTGCGCTCCGCCCATCGCGCCGGCGCCCTCGACATCGCCTTCAAGCGCATGGGCGACATGGTGTTGGAAGACATGGACCTGATCGATCGCGGCCTGCCGCCGATGCGCTCCAAACGCGCCGAGCGCGAGACGGTCTCCAGGATGCGCTCGAAGCCGTCGGACAGAAACTAGGCCCGGCCCATGCCGAGACGCTTACCTTGGCGAAAGCTTGAAAAGCTCCGGTGCGGGCGCTTTCTCCGGCGTATCGGGGAATTCACATGAAAAAAACCTATCAGAAGCCGCTTCTGGTGAAGCGCGACAAGCTGTCGTCCGTGACGGCGGTCTGCCCGAAATCGGTTCTGTGCGGCTGATTTTTATATGGCGATAGGAACGATCGCGCCGCCGGCTGGTTTTGCAAATGGCCGGGCGGGTGGAAGGCCCGGCGTACTCCAGAAGGCCCGTCACGAGTCGCGTCGGTGGCGGGCCTTTCCCTGTCGGCCCGCAAACAGCGATATTGGCAGCGACCTGACCGGAGCGGGGCCGGTCTGCCTGCCGGTCCTCATGCGCCAGGAAGTCGGCGGGATCAGCTGCGGCAGGCGATGCGAATGTCCGGCGTCGTCAGCTTCGACGACCCGCGCCTCGACCAGCTTGTGGCCAGCCACGCGCGCGAAGGCTAGAGTGGTCGGGGCCAATGATGATCTGGCAGGGCCAACGAGAGGGTCGCGATGCTTAACACGGTCGACTATGGCGGCAAGGAAGCCGATATCGTCCACGCGCTGGAAGAAGACATCATCTTCGGCCGTCTGGCGCCCGGCACGCGCCTGGTCGAGGACGTGCTTCTGGCCCGCTTCCCGGTCTCGCGCCACACCATTCGCCAGGCCTTGTACCAGTTGGAAAGGCTCGGCGTCGCCACGCGCGAGCGCAACAAGGGCGCCATGGTGCGCCGGCTCGCGCCCGAGGAGGTCCGCCAGATCTACGAGGTGCGCGAGATGCTGCAGCGCCAGGCCGCGCTGATGATCCGCCTGCCGGCGAGCGACGCGCTGATCGCCGAATTGACCGCGATCCACCACGTCTACAGCGGCCATGTCGACGCCGGCTATCTCAGAGGCATCCACGAGGCCAATGACCGTTTCCACCTCACCATGTTCTCGGCCTGCGGCAATGCCTATCTGGTATCCTCGATCGAGCACTATATGCGCCTTAGCCTGCCGGTACGGGCCAATTCGCTGGCCGACCGGGACAAGCTCGACATCTCGCGCCAGCACCACCTGATGATGATCGAGGCGCTGAAACGCAGCGACAACTGGGTGCTGGCGCAACTCTGCGTCGACCACCTGCAGCCGAGCAAGGTTTTTTATCTCCAGGAGGTCGAGACAGGGCCAGCGGGCTAGCGCGGTTCCAGGAAAAGTGCCTAGATTTCCCGGGAAAAGCGCGTAGCGCTTTCCCGAGGGAATTGCGTGAAAACAAAGAGCTAGAGAGCGGTTCGGCGATTCTATCAAACGCTGAACCGCTCTAAGCGCCGGCTGGACAATCGGGCATCGCCGCAAAATTGGGCCTGCGGCTCCCGCTGTCCTTATCTGACCTTCACGACCACCTTGCCCTTGGCACGTCCCGTTTCGACATAGGCCAAGGCCTCGTTGTTCTGTTCGAACGGAAAAGTCCGGTCCATGACGGGACGTATGACGCCGGTTTCGATGAGCGACGTGATCCGGCTCAGCTGGTCGCCCTGCGCCCACATGAACAGGAAGGAATAGTCCACACCGGCGCGTTTGGCCCTGCGGCGTATGCCGAGACTAAGCAGCCGCAGCACCAGCTTCAGCACGATGTTCAGGCCTTGCTTCCTGGCGAACTCGGGATCCGGCGGACCGGAAATGGATATCAGCTTCCCGCCCGGCTTCAACACGCGCAACGATTTTTCGAGCGTCTTGGCATCCTGGCTGTTCACGACGACATCGTAGCCCTGCAGGACCTTCTCGAAATCGTCCTTGCGATAGTCGACGACGACATCGGCGCCGAGACTTTTCATCAAATCCGTACTCGCCGCGCTCGCCGTTGTCGCAACCGTCGCGCCGAGATGCTTTGCCAGTTGGATGGCAAACGTGCCCACCCCGCCGGAGCCGGCCTGGATGAAGACCTTCTGGCCTTTCCTCAGCCCTGCCCTTTCGACCAGCACCTGCCAAGCGGTCAGGCCGACCAACGGAATGGAGGCGGCCTCCTCCATGCTGAGATTTTTTGGCTTCGGGGCCACGTCGGCCTCATCCATGGCGATGAGTTCGGCGAAAGTCCCGATCCGGCCATCGCGCGGCCGCGCATAGACTTCGTCGCCGGCTTTGAACTTGCGGACTTTCGATCCGACCCGCACGACGATGCCGGCCACGTCGTGGCCCAGGATGAAGGGTGGACGATAGGGCAGCAGGGGTTTGAACTCCCCGTCGCGGACTTTGGAATCCAGCAGGTTCACGCCGGCGGCATGGACCTCGACCAGCACATCATTGTCTCCCAGCTCCGGCTGCGGCATGTCGGCAAGCCGCAGCGCGCCCTTTTTCTGATATTTGTCGACGACGAAGGCTTTCATCATATTCGCTTTCTGAAATCTTTCTCGATGTCCGGCACGAAACAGGCCGGCTTGACCAGGTTTGTCGTGGTTGCGTGTTGCATGCGCGTGAAATCCTTCGCCTTGTTGGCATTCAGACCGGCAAACGGAACTGCTTGCGCAAGGTCTTGTCGAACATCCCGGCAGGGGCGAAGCGGCGCAGCAGGCTGACTTGGCGCGCTGCCTTGCCGACGGTATAGCGCCGCCGCGGACTGGCATCGGTCGCCGCCTCGACCACCGCATCCGCCACTATTTCTGGCCGATCGGCTTTGGGCATCACATCGGCAAGCAGCGCCTTGAACCCGGTTCGCGCCTGATCGTATTCTTTCAACAGGGAATCCGGCTCGATTCCGTTCTGGTCGAAGACGGTACGCACGAATGCCGGCTCGATGACCGAGACGCGAATATTGAAGGCACGGACCTCGTGATCGAGCGATTCCGAATAGCCTTCGAGCGCGTGCTTCACCGCCGAGTAGTGAGCTGAGTATGGCGCGGGTACCAATCCCAGAATCGAGCCGATGTTGACGACGCGCCCTTGGCCACGCCGCCGCATCGACGGCAACACCGCATTGGTCATGCGGATGACGCCGAACAGATTGACGTCGAACAGGGACTGCACCTGTGCGATGGAGGACTCTTCGGCGCCGCCCAACAGGCCGATACCGGCATTGTTGACCAGCAGGTCGATCCGACCGGTCTGCGCGAGCACGTTCGAAACGAGGGCGTTGACCGAGTCCCCGTCAGTCACGTCGCACGCCAGCATGGACACATTTGCTGGGCCATTGCCTGTCGCCCGGCGGCTTGTCCCGAAGACGGTGAACCCCGCCCGCGCCAAGGCCTCGGCGCTTGCGCGACCAATGCCGGAAGAAGCTCCGGTTACGATCGCGGTCTTTCCAGAATGTGCTTTCATTTGACGCTCCAAAGCCACCAGGGCTAGCCTTCTTCGATTGATTGGATTATGCTCGTAATATCATATTATGCTCATAATACAATAGCGAGCAGAAAGGAAAAATCATGCGATACGAGAAGGGCCGGAAGGACGCATCGCGCAGCCGGATCATGGAGGTCGCCACACAACGGTTCCGCGGCGACGGCATTGCCGCCTCGGGACTGGCAAGCATCATGAGCGACGCCGGGCTGACCAACGGCGCCTTCTATCCGCATTTTCCCTCCAAGGCGGTACTTGTCCAGGAATGCGTGGCGGCGGCGCTGGAGGGTCAGTCAGGCCAGATCGCGCAGGCGCTGGCCTCCGGCGGCCTGGCAGCGGCCATAGACGCCTATCTGTCGACGCAGCACCGCGATAGTCCGGGCACGGGCTGCGCTTCCGCCGCCCTGTTGCCGGAAATCGCGAGGGAGCAGCCCGAAACGCGGCAACTCTACACCGAACGCTTGATGACTTTGGTGCGCCAGGTGTCAGCCGCTCTCCCGCCGCATACAGGCGATCCGGAAGCCGTGGCATTCGGCATCTTCGCCACGCTCATCGGCACGCTTCAGCTGGCCCGCGCGGTGGAGGGCGCTGACCTATCGGATCGCATCCTGGCGGCCGGAGCGGATGCGGCCCGGTCGCTGGCGCAGCCACGCAGGGGCGACGAGGCGCCGTAGAGGATCGGACGGCAAAGCTGTTAGCCCGGAGCGTCCAAGGCCGCCGGGCGGCAGCCGTCCGAGGTCGGCGCGACCACGGCTGTAGAAACGGATATCGAACACTGAAACTCTCCGCGAGCTGCGTGATCGCCTCCCGGGCGATGACAAGACCCTCCAATCAATGCCTCGCTGGCGGGGCGTTTTTTTGCAGCGCCGGGGCCGCCGTGTCGAGCCTCCGGAACCATCCGCAAATCGCGAAGTTGTCCAAACGGCCGCAAGCCTGCGCCTTCGGTCATATTCGCCGGTCTCGCCCTCCGGAGGTCGTCGATATCGCCCGAAAGGCGAGCATTGCGATCCGGTTCCCCACTCTAGGCGTTCAGCGTGACGCCGCGAATTCCATCGATCGACATAGTTGCCGCGCTTCCATGAAGCGGTTGCACGCTTCTCCTGGTTCCGGCCATGTTGCACTGCGAAAGATTTATTGCATTGCGATAGCGGCCTGTCCGGCCGAGATTGGCGAGGGCTGGGATCTTGGGGGCTGGGCTTGCACCAAGGAGGCCTCGTGGCGGCATCGTTTCGGCCTGATATACAGGGCTTGCGCGCGCTGGCGGTCGGCGGCGTCGTCGCCTACCATTTTGGCCTCACCGCGCTGCCCGGCGGCTTTGCCGGCGTCGACATCTTCTTCGTCATCTCCGGCTGGCTGATCACGACGCATCTGATGCGGGAGATCACCGAGACCGGCCGGCTCGACCTCTGGCGCTTCTATGCCAGGCGCGCCCGGCGCCTGCTGCCGGCCGCCATCTTCGTCATCCTGGCCACGCTCGCCGCCGGCACCCTTATCCTGGCGCCGCAGGAGCAGGCGCTCTATTCGCGCGGCGCCATGTATGCGGCGGCCTACACCATCAATCTGTGGCTGCTGCGCTGGTCGTTCGACTATTTCGCCGCCGACGCCTCGAGCAACCCCTTCATCCACTTCTGGTCGCTGTCGGTGGAGGAGCAATTCTATCTCGTCTGGCCGGCACTGCTCGTCTTCGCCGCCTGGCTATATCCGGGCCGGCGCATGACGGTGGCAGTGATCGGGATCGTCGGCCTCGCCTCCTTCGCCGCCTGCCTCTGGCTCACCAGCCTCTCGCCGGCCTGGGCCTTCTACTTCTCGCCGCTGCGCGCCTGGGAGTTCGCAGCCGGCGGCCTGGCGACGTTCGCAGCGCCAGCCTTGTGGCGGCATCAGTCCTGGCTGCGGGCGGCACAGGGATGGCTGGGCCTGGCGCTGATCGCCCTCGCCTATCTCGCCTTGAGCGAAGACCTGCCCTTCCCCGGCTGGTACGCGCTGCTGCCCGTTGCCGGCACCGTGCTGGTGCTCTTGAGCGGCGCCGGCAGGCAGGGCGACGCACCGGCCGGCACCCGTTGGCAGGCCTTGGCACCCGCCGCCATGCTCTCGCTGGCACCCTTGCAGTGGGTCGGCACGCTCTCCTATTCGCTCTATCTCTGGCACTGGCCCATCATCGTCTATGCCGGGATGCTGGAGCCGGACCTCGGCGTCGCGCAGCGCATCGGCTGCGCCGTACTGGCGCTTGCCTTGTCGGCGGCGACCTACCGGCTGATCGAGAACCCGGCGCGGCGCGGCGACTGGCTGGCGGCGGTCGCGCGCGCCTTCAACGCCGGTCCGGGCGCAAAACCGCTTAGGCTGTTTCCCGGACTAGCCCTCGCCCCGGCCCTTGTGCTGACCGCCGCCGGCGTGGCGGCGGCCTACGCCAACGCGCATCTGGCCACCCGCAACATCGACCCTACCCAGCGCGGCATCGAAGAGGCCGCCGAACAGCCTTCCATCGCACGCGCCGTCGACAAGAACTGCCTGCTCGACTTCCACACGGTGAAACCGAAACCTTGCACCTTCGGACCGGCCGACGCCGCCCACACCATCGTGCTGTTCGGCGATTCGCATGCCGACCATTGGTCGACGCCGCTGGTCGAAGCGGCAAAACGCAACGACACCAAAGTGGTCACCTACCTCAAATCCTCATGCCGCGCCTCGCGGCTGTCGACCTTCAACGCCGTGCTCAAGCGCGACTACACCGAATGCGACGCCTGGCGCGAACAGGCGATTTCAGACATCATCCGCCGCAAGCCGCGCATGGTGGTGATCTCGGAGTTCTCGATCGGCAATCTGACGCGCGACATGTCCGCCGCCAGCCGCAAGGCCGAGACCGCGCGCTGGCAGGCCGGCCTGCGCTCCACCTTGCAGGCCTTCAGCAAGGCCGGCGTCGAAACCGCCGTCATCCGCGACACGCCGATCGGCGACAGCTTCGCGGACGCCTGCGTTGCCCGCGCGCTGTGGTGGCGCGAGGCGCCGTCGCTGTGCGACACGCCGAGAGCGGAGGCCGCCAATGACGGCGCCGCCGCCGCCGAGCGCGCGGTGGTGAAAAGCGTGCCCGACACGCGCTATGTCGACCTCACCGACCGCTTCTGCGGCCCGGCCGAATGCCATGTCTTCATCGGCGGCAAACTCGCCTTCCGCGACCGGCATCATCTGGCGACGGGGTTTGCCGAGACGCTGGAGGGACCGCTGGAAAAGGCACTGTTTTAGAAAGAGTTGGACCTTCATTCTCCCTTTGTGGGAGAAGGAAGAAACGCCACCCCGCTCACCCAGCTCTGGCAAGATCGGCCACATACCGCTCCAGCGTCACCTTCCCGCGCTCCGGCCTGGTCGGCGGATCATAGGTGCTATCGACCGTCACCTCCGTCATGCGCGCATAGGATTGCGCGGCTTCCGGCGAAAAACCCATGTCCTCGAACGTCTCCACCCAATGTTCGCGGGGTGCCGAGACCACGCTGACCGCCTTGCCGAGCGCCTCGCCGAAGGCGGCGGCAACGTCCCTGGCGGTGTAACGCGACGGCCCTTCGACATGATGCAGCCCGTTCTTGTCCGCCGGCTCCATCAGCAAGCGCGCCGCCGCTTCGCCGAGGTCGCGTGGCGCCACCATGGGCAGTTCGAAATCCGCCGGCAAAAGCGTGTTGACCACGCCATCACGCCTGGCGGTCTCCAGCGAGGCATCCCAATTGCTCATGTAATAGGCCGCGCGAATGATGCTGGCGGCAATGGGCTGGCGATGCAGCTTCTCTTCCAGCCCATGCAGGACTGTGAGGTCGCCGGTACGCTCGCCGGCCTGCGCGCCATAGGTCGATTCGGCGACCACCTTCTCCAGCCCCGAGCCGTCAAGCGCGGCAACGATCGCCTCCACCGTCCTGCGCTCCAGGGCATCCGTGTCGGTCGAAGGATCGGCCGGCGGATTGAGCAGGAACGCCCTTGTGCCGCGCCTGAACACGCCACGCAGCGCCTCGACATCGAGCACGTCCGCCACCGCCACCTCGGCGCCTTGCGCGGCCAGAGGCGACGCCTTTGCCTTATCGCGCGTCACGACCGTGACCGGCTCGCCTTGCCGCAGCAACGCTGCCGCAGCGGCCGAGCCGACATGCCCGGTGCCGCCAAGAATGATATGTATGATCCAATCTCCCTTGCTGGTTGCATACAGGGGAAATGGATGGCGGCGGCCGAGGTTCAAAGTTCGCGTCACCATGCTGACACGTATGGCCACGCACCGCACCATCGCAGCGGCCCGCTTTTGCCGTCACGGCGCGCGGTTCCAGCCATCGATCCACCGATTTATGGGAACAGGGTCGCTACCGCAGCGTTTATTAGGCACACCTTGAAGAGGAGGTTGTCATGAAAAAGCTCTTGCTTGCATCAGTCATCGCAATGATTTCGGCGGTGTCAGTGATCGCTCCCGCAAATGCCGCCAGTATCACGCTTGGCATCGGGAATGGCTATGATGGCGATTACTACGTTCCCAGAAATCGCGACTATTACGGCGCCTATTCCGACTATGGCCCCTATTATGGCCGTCACCACTACCGCATGTATGACAACGGCTATCGGCCGCGCTATTTCGGCATGCACAGCCATCGTTGCCGTATCGAGGTGGTGAGGCACTGGCGTCATCACCACCGTGTCGTCGAGAGAGTGCGTGTCTGCGGCTATTGACCTTATTTGTCCGGCCGGCATTAGCCAACCGGACCGAACATAACATTCGAGATTCCGAATTTGCCGGCAGCGCCCAGCATCGCTGGCTGGGCGCACCACGCTACCGCCCCATCATCATCCCATAGTGGACGGCCAGCAGGTCGAGCCCCACCTTCAGCAGCTTCGTCACCACGTCGCGTCCTTCACCATCCTGCTCGGCCACGGTCCTCACCGGCTGTTCCAGGCACACGACCTTCTGCACGATCGCCGTCACGTCCCAATGCCCGAGCGCCCGTGTCGCGGCGGCATGCGCGCGGCCGGCGTTGAGCACGCTGTCGGCGATGCCGCCGCCGACGCGGCCGCCGTCGACGCGTTCCGTCCAGCGCATCGGCTTGATATCGGCTCGCTGGCTGCACTGAAAATGCTCGCGGTAGCGCAGGCCGGCCTCGCGCTGCTGGCGTGACAGCGAGGTGATGCCCAGGAGCGGGTCGACATTGCGCACCCGCACGATGCCGCCGGTGGAAGTGTGGCCGTCATTAGACACCTCGTAGACGCGCCGCGCCTCGGCCGTGCCCGATGTCAGCCGCTTGCGGCCGAACGCATCGTCCTTCAGAGCGAAATCATGGCCGACCTCGCGGCGGATGCGCACCTGCTCGGCCTCGCCCTTCGGCAGTTTCGGCGCCTGCGGCCTGGCGGCTTTGGTTTTCTTGGGCATGGGGTGGTTCCTCTTGGTTGGGTGTTCGAGTGATGGCCTTGCTGAACCTGGGTTCCCCTCCGCCGCTTTGCGGGGGCGAGGAACCCAAGCCGGCGCCGCGCCGCGCCAGTAGTTCCCGCATCACCCGCCGCTCGCGCACTTCGATGCAGAGCTGCGCGCTCGAAGGGCAGAACTGCGCGTTGCCGCTCCTCACCTCGCCGCGCACGAAGCGCTGGATGGCGGCCTGCAGGTCGGCCAATTCGGCATCTCTGATGGCGCCGAGATAGCCGCGCAGCTGCATCTCGACATCAGTCAGTGCGGATTGCGGGAAGCAGGAGAACATTGCCGCCAGCGCCTTCGTCGCCTGCTGCAGTTCGGCCGTGGTCATATCCGCGGATCTCCTCGATGATGGCGTTGGCGGCGTCGCCGTGGGTTTTCGGCCTGATCCAGCCCGGCGGTTTCTTGGGCCGACCCAGGCCGTGCGATCCCGAAGCCGCCTCACGGCCCCGAATCGAAATCCCCGGTCTTTCGCGCGCCCCGCGCGCTGAAAAAGCGGAAGCTTCTTCCATCTGATTTCTGGAATCTGGAGAATGCCGCATCAAAACATCGGCATTTGCCTGGACATGCGCCTTTGCTTTCAAGGCGGTGGCGGCCCCGCCGCGCGCGCCGGCGGCCGCCCTCGCCTCGCTCTTGAGCCGCGCCTTGTGCAACTCCTTCGTCAGCCTCTTGTGGCCAATCTCCCCGTCCTCGCGCTCGAAGAAGGCCAACAGCTCGGCGCTGATCGCCCGCCATCGTTTCAACGGCAGGCGCGCCACGCGCGCCAGCCTGGCGTCGTCGTCGGGCAGGCTGCCGCCGGCATTCCACATTGCCATCAGAAGCAGCATGTAGGCGCCGATCTGTTCGGTCGAGAGCTGCAGCGTGTCGCCGATGAAATCGGAGACGTAGAGCTGCATGAAAGGCCGTTCGCTCATGCCGCGCTCCACGCCGCGCTAATGGAACCAGCCGCCGGTCCGGACGTTATGACGCGTCCATGGCTAAGGGAGGTTTGCCCATGACGGCTTTCATGCCGGTGACCCTGCGTTTCTGCGACAACAAGACCATGCTGGTCGGCTCGGTGGCCGATGCGGCGACGGCGCTTCGTTACCAATGGCCCGACAAGACCGCGCCGGCCTATCTCGAAGCAGCACGGCTCATCCGGCTCGCGGTCGAGGGCACCTGCTGCCCACGCCCCGCCTTCGAGGCCTTTCGCGAGGCGGCCAGGCAACAGGGCATATTGGTAGCCAAGCCAAGAAGCCGCGCGCATGAGTGGCTCGACGCGGCGGCGAGCCCCTGAAACGGCGGCGATGCAACCGCTTGCCGGTCTTGTGCGTTTATGAGCGTCGGCTTGAATGCCGCGCCTGGGCCGAAGGTGAATGCCATGGGTACGATGAAAACCGGAGTGCCGCTCAAAGTGTCCCTGGACGGACATGTCGAGGAGATCGAGAATGTCAGCGACGCCGCCGATTTCCTGCAGCGCTGGCCGATCGAGCGACGGGGCCACGTCTATCGTAGTGCGCTCAACGCCTGCAGCGCCGCCATCGCGGCGCAGATTTCGCAAGCCGATGCGATAAAAGTATTCACCGGCTTTGCCCGCGTTGCTGGCATCCTGGTTGCCGGCGGCGGCCCGGCGACGATGCTGGAGCAACGGACGGTGCAGAGCCGTCTGCCCAAACAAGGCCGCCAGATGCCGAAATAGCGGTGCGGCT
Organism: Mesorhizobium sp. ESP7-2; assembly: GCF_020164715.1. Classification (NCBI taxonomy): domain Bacteria; kingdom Pseudomonadati; phylum Pseudomonadota; class Alphaproteobacteria; order Hyphomicrobiales; family Phyllobacteriaceae; genus Mesorhizobium; species Mesorhizobium sp. ESP7-2. The sequence goes on along the minus strand of NZ_JAIUGQ010000004.1, from coordinate 227,609 downwards.
CGAGTGCTGTTCAAGAAATTCTCCCAATATTTTCCACATCGACCGAGATTGGTGAAAGCATCGGTGCCGGCTTTTTCTCCCCGTCATTACACGGGGAGAAATGTCCGGCAGGGCAATGAGGGCAGCGCCAGCGTTTCCATAGGTTGACGTTTGCCCGAGTTCCAAATTCCGTTATGTCGGCGCCGCCCCTCATCCGCTTGCCGGCACCTTCTCCCCGTTGAACGGGGAGAAGGGACTTACCCGGCCTCGCAAACACGGCGCTGGAACCGCGCCTGATGATAGGTGCAGTAGCTTTTCATCGCCCTGGTGCGCATGCCGCAGCACAGCATGTCCTGGCCCGGCCGCCCGCCGGGCGCACCATTTTGAGGGTCTTCCTCCACTCTCAGGTCGAGCGGAGCTCGGCAGCGATTGAACAGGCAGTCGATGAAGCGCATGGCCACGCCATGTGGCTGCCGGCCGATGGGACCACGTGGCGGCGCAGGTACCTTGATACGGTAGGTTTGCCCATCGGCGATCAGCACGCCCGCCTCGCGCTGGAAAAGCCGTGGCCGGACGGGCGAAGGAGCCCGCTTCGGCCGTGTGGCCGGTTTGACCGCCGGCTGCAGGCTGGCGCCGGAACGGCTGGCTTCCACCTTGGCGGCGCGGCTCGCTGCCTTGGCCATCGCCGTGCGGGCCGCCGGCCGGCCCTTGCCATTGGCAAAGCCGATCGCACCCAGCATGGCGCTGCGGTGGACGATGCCGATAATGGCGTTGCGTGATACGCGCGCGCCGCGCTGCGCGCTGAACGCCGCCGCGATCCCCGATGCTGAAAGCCCGTCCCTCAGCCAGGCGCCGATCGCCTGCAATTCGCTGTCGCTGTAGCTTGCCATGTCCGTCTCCATTGCGCGGCCAGCGGCCGCCGCACACGGCGCCGTCAGGCAAGCGTCGGGGTTTGCCCGCAGCCGCCATGGGCTGCCGGGGCCTGGTCCGGCCTGTCGGCCGCTGGGTTGCCTGTGGAAGGGTTGCTTTCAGCCCCGCCGGTCGGCTGACTGGGCAAGGCGCGCAAGCCGCGCCGACGCCATGTCCCTGTCAGGGGCGGAAACCACCCTGCCCGTCGTCGGCTCGTACAGAATGACGGTGCCGTCCTGCGTGCGGATCAGGGAACAACCCGCGGCCAGGTCGAATGGGGGGCCGGAGCCGCGGGGAGCGGCGGCTCCGGCCGTTCCGGCCGCCGGTGACGGGCAGGCCGGACGCGAGGCCAATGCACCGAGGCAATCGGCTTCGCGCTTCGCCCCGGCCGGGGAGGAGGCGGCCGGGGCGGAAGGGAAAGGGCAGCCCGGCAAGGCCGGCTGGAGGCGCTGTCGACTCTGAGGGGATTGAGCTTTTGCATGAAGTGATATAAGCATAACTCAAAAAACTGATGCAAGTCATTCTTTCATGGACGAAAGCAAGACTTATTGGTCACATGAGGCCATGGTGAAAACGCAACTGTCGATCAGGGTCGGGGCCGCGATCCGCCAGGCCCGCAAGCAGCGCGGCCTGGTCATGCGCCACATCGCCGAGCACAACGACACCGACGTCGCGGCCGTCGGCAACTGGGAAACCGGGCGCAACCTGCCCAAGACCGAGAACCTGTTGAAGACCGCTGCCTTCCTGCGCGTCGACCCCGTGGCGCTCGGCAAGGGCGAGGTCGTCTTCCTCGACGATGCCGGCCCGGTGGCGGACGCCGAGATCGTCACCGATGCCGGCCCGCTGCCGGCCGGAGCGATGGATATTCCGGTGCTGGGCGCCGCCGTCGGCGGTGACGACGGCGACTTCACCTTCAACGGCGAGCCGGCAGGGTACGTGCAGCGTCCGCCGGGGGTCCGCAACCTGCCGAAAGTGTTCGCGCTGCATGTGCTCTCGGATTCCATGGTGCCGCGCTATGAACCCGGCGACATGATCTATTGCGGCGGCCGCGACGCGGTGCCGGGCGACCACGTGGTGATCGAGAGCTTTCCCGAAGAAAACGAGAAGAACGGCAAGGCCTTCATCAAGAAGCTGGTCCGGCGCACCGCGGGCGAGTTGGTGGTCGAGCAGTACAATCCGCCGAAGACGCTGACCTTCAACCGCTACGCCATCAAGCAGGTCTGGCGCGTCATTCCGCTGAAGGAACTGCTGGGATATTAGGGCGCCCTTTCCTTCTCCCCTTGCGGGTTCCGAAGGGCGGGCGAGGCCCGTGACTCGCCCAGGGCGGTGGCCTCGCGAAGCGGGGTCGGATGAGGGCGCTCCAGAGAACGCCGACGTCTCACTTCGCTGGAACACCCCTCAACCGTCTCGGCGCTAACGCGCCGATCCACCTTCTCCCACAAGGGGCACAAGGAGAGAAGGAAGAAGCAGCGCCTCTCAAGCCCACCTCGATCCTTCCAGCGGCACTTCGCGGTCGCTCAGCATCCGCGCTTCCGAGCGCACGCGCTGGCGCTCGTCGATGAACGCGGCCTGGATCGAGACCGCGCTGCCCGGCAGCCCTTCGGCACGGCAGGCCGAGCAGACGATGCGACCCGACAGCGCGGCCAGCGGCGTGTTCCCGTTCACCCCGAAGCGCTTCAACTGATCGGGCCGCCACCACCTGTTGCGGCCGCAATCGGCGCACTCGACCGACAGCGAGGCAACCTGCGCGATCACTGCTTCCCTGCCCGGCAACGCCATCGTTCCTCCGTCCGTTTGTTCCTGATTTGTTCGTATCTTCCCGTGTTTTGAAGCAGGAGTCGAGTCGCAGTTTCCAGACTCCTCCAAAAGTCTCTCTTTTACATCAGTTTGAGTTATGCTTATATGTGACTTGCAAGCGTGAGTCGGCGCGGAATTGCACGCGCCAGAACCGGGAGCAAGAATGGATGCCGCCGATTTCGCCCGCGCCTGCGGTTACACCGGTGACAGTCCCGCTTTGCTCGAAGCCTTCGAGGCCATCCGCCGCAACGGCATCGCTCAGGCCCGCCTGGATCATTTCAGGCGCAAGGCCGTCATCGACGAATTGAAACCGTCGGAGCTGCTGTTCCTGGCCGCGATTGGCCCAGCGCTGTCGGCGCATGAAGCCGTCGAGGATGCAGCCCGCTTCATCGCCGGCTGGCGCAACATGCCGCGCTGGCGCCAGGAACGGCGCTTGCCCGATCTCGCCAGAGCAAGGCAGCAGCTTCTCCTGGCCCGTTTCTTCCGCCGCTTCGGCCATGAAGCAAGGCAAGCGGCTTGAGCTGCGGCGGCTCGATAGCGCCATTTGCGGGTTTCAGGCGAGGACTTTTGCAAGCAACGCGGCAGCCGGTTTTCCCTTCTCCCACAAGAAGGGGAGAAGGAAAAACCACCCCCTCACCGCCTCACCCGTGATTTCAGCCAGCGGTCGAACGCCACCGCCAGGATCAGTATCAGCCCGATGACTATGCTTTGCGTATAGGACGAGACGTTGTTGAACTGCAGCCCGTTCTGCAGCACGCCGATCAGGGCCGCGCCCACCACCGTGCCGCCGACCGAGCCGATGCCGCCGAACAGCGAGGTGCCGCCGATGACGACGGCCGAGATCACCGTCAGCTCATAGCCGATGCCGGCGACCGCTTCGGAGGAATTCAGCCGCGCTGACAGCACGAAGGCGGCAAGCCCGGCGAAGAAGCCGACGATGACATAGACGGAGACCAGGATACGGTCGACGCGCAGGCCCGATAGCCGCGCGGCCTCCGCATTGCCGCCGACGGCGTAGACGGCGCGGCCGTAGCGGGTGTAGCGCAGCACGATGTGGCACAGGATGGCGGCGATGGCGAAGATCAGCGCCGGCACCGGCACCGGGCCGATCAGCCCGGTGCCGAACCAGCGCATCGAGGCGTCGAAGCCCGAGATCGGCCCGCCATTGGAGATGGTCAGCGTCAGCCCGCGGAATACCGTCAGCCCGCCCAGCGTGACGACGAAGGGCGGCACTTTCAGCCTTGTGATGGCGAACCCCTGCACGCCGCCGGCGAGCGCACCGACCACGACGGCGGCCAGCAGCGCGGCGAACCAGCCAAAACCCTGCGTGCCTGAGGTCGACAGCGAGAGCGTATTGGCGGTGCCGCCCTTGGCGACAACGGCCGCCACCATGCCGCAGAAGGCGAGCAGCGAGCCGACCGACAGGTCGATGCCGGCGGTGAGGATGACGAAGGTCATGCCGAGCGCGATCAGCCCGGTGATCGAGATCTGGCGCGTGATGTTGAACAGGTTGATCGGGTCGATGAAGCTCGGCTTCAGCACGGTGAAGACGACGACCAGCGCCGCCAGGAACAGCAGCGGCCCGAAGCTCATCAAAAGCCGCGCGATCGTCACGCCGCCGCGCTGGTTCTGTTCCTCGGCGATGCTCATCGTGCCTGCCCTTCCGCGTCCTGTCCCGGCGCGTCCTGTCCCGGCGTATCCTGCCTGTCGAGCGCCATCAATTCCATCAGCTTTTCCTCGTTTGCCTCGACGCCCGGCATCTGCCCGGTGATGCGCCCCTTGCGCATGGTGACGATGCGGTCCGACACCGCCAGCACCTCGGGCAGCTCGGACGAAATCATCATCACCGCGATGCCGCGCGCCGCCAGTTGCACCAGGATCTGGTGCACTTCCGCCTTGGCGCCGACATCGACGCCGCGGGTCGGCTCGTCGACGATCAGCACTTTCGGGTCGCGCGCCAGCCAGCGCGCCAGGATCACCTTCTGCTGGTTGCCGCCCGACAGGCCCTCGATCGCCTGTTCGGCCGACGCCATGCGGATCGACAGCATCTTCCTGAACCCCGACAGCGCGTCGCGCTCGCGCCGCTCGGCCATGAAACCGAAGCCGTTGCTGAAGCGCCCGAGCGAGGCGACGGAGAAATTCGGCAGGATACCGAGCGCGGCAAAAATCGCCTGGTGCTTGCGGTCCTCCGGCACCAGGCCGATGCCGAGCGCGATGGCGTCGGCCGGCGAAACAGGCGCTATCGGTTTGCCATCAAGCGTGATCGTTCCCGCCGCGATGCGGTCGGCGCCGAAAATGGCACGCGCCAGTTCCGTGCGGCCCGAGCCGACAAGCCCGGCGACGCCGAGGATCTCGCCCGCCTTGAGGTCGGCGTCGACGCCATCGAGCACGATGGCATGCGGCGCCTCGGGGTCGCGCACGGTGCGCAAGCCGCGCACGGAAAGCACGACATCGCCGGCCGCCGCGCGTTGAGCCGGCCGCGCGTACAGTTCGGAGGCGGCGCGCCCGACCATCTTTTCGATGATGGCGGGCAGCTTGATCGGTCCGCCCTGACGGTCGAGATGCCCCGCCAGCCTGCCGTCGCGCAGCACCGTCATGCGGTCGCAGATGGCGGATGCCTCCTCCAGCCGGTGGGTGACGAACATGATCGCGACATGGTCCTTGCGCAGCCGGTCCATGATCGACAGCAGGCGTTGCACCTCGGTCTCGGTCAGTGCCGAGGTCGGCTCGTCCATGATGATCAGCCGGCTTTTCAACGACAGCGCACGGGCGATCTCGACCAGCTGCTGCTCGGCCACCGACAGTGCCGATACCGGCGTCATCGGGTCGATGGAGAGACCGACGCGGGCAATGATGGCGCGGGAATCCTGTTCCATCTTGCGCCAACTCACCAGCCCGAGCGGTCCGGTCGGCGCACGGCCGATGAAAATGTTCTCCGCCACCGTCAACGTCGGGATCAGGCTGAGCTCCTGGTAGATGGTGACGATACCGTGCCGCTTGGCGTCCTGCGGGCTCGCCGGCTGGTATTCGGCGCCATCGAAGGTGATACGGCCGCCGGAAGGCGGCATGACGCCGGACAGGATTTTCAGAAGCGTCGATTTGCCGGCGCCGTTTTCGCCAAGCAGGCCGAGAATTTCGCCGGGGCGGACGTCGAGCGAGACATCGCTCAGCGCGGTGACGCCGGCGAAATGCTTGGTGACGCCCTCGACGGCGAGCAGGACGGGGGATGCGGCTTCAGCTAAAGGCAAAGACTTCTCCTTGTTGCCATCCCTGCATGAGTCAAGTTGCGCCTGAGCGCCCCCCTCTGTCCTGCCGGACATCTCCCCCTCAAGGAGGGAGATTGGCAGCCTGAACGCCAGCGCCCTTTCCTGCAATGCTGGAGATTGGCGAAGGCGGAAGAGACATCCGATCTCCCCCCTCGAGGGGGAGATGTCCGGCAGGACAGAGGGGGGTGCTGTCCCGCCGGCCTTTCCAGTCGGCCTACTTCGTCTCGTTCAGCCTCTCAGCCTTGTCGAGATTGTCCTTGCCGATGACGATGGGCGTCAACAGCACCAGCTTCTCCTTCGGCTCGGTCTTGTTCTTGGCGTAGGCGACCGCGATCTGCACGGCGGTGCGCGACTGCTTGCCGGGGAACTGTTCGACCGTGCCGGCGAGCTTGCCGTCGCGCACGGCGACCAGCGCTTCCGGCAGCGCATCGAAGCCGTAGATCTTGACGTCGCTGAAGTTGCGCGCCGCGCAGGCTTCGAGCGCGCCCAGCGCCATGTCGTCATTGGCGCAGATGATGGCGTCCGGCTTGCCGTTGGCGGCAAGGCCGGCTTCCGTCACCGTCAGCGCCTCGGCGCGGGCGAAGTTGGCGGTCTGCTCATAGATGATCTGGTACTTGTCCTTCAGCGGATCGAGCACATTGTGCACGCCCTTGTTGCGGTCGATGGCGGGACCCGCGCCCGGCTGGCCCTGCAGGTGGAACAGCTTGGCGCCATTGGGGAATGCCGCCACCACGGCCTGGGCTTCCGCTTCGCCGCCCTTCACATTGTCGGCGCCGACATGGGCCAGAATGCCCTGGACACCGTCGACGCGGCGGTCGATCGTCACCACGGGAACGCCGGCCTTGACCGCTTCCTCGATGGCCGGCGCCAGCGCGTTGACGTCGAGCGGCGAGATGACGATCGCATTGACCTTCTGCACCAGCGCCGCCTCGATGTCGGCGGTTTGCTTGGTGGCCGAGTTCTGGCCGTCGCTCTCGGTCAGGTTGACGCCTTGCGCCTGCGCTTCGGCCTTGATCTCGTTCAGCATGTGCACGAAGAACGGAAAGCCGAGACTGGGCACCGAGCCGAGAATGGTGAGTTTGTCGTCGGCGAAAGCCGAGCGTGCGGCGAGCATCATGGCGCCCGCGGCCACGGACGTCATCAGGAATTCGCGTCTGTTCATGGGTTCCTCCTCCACTGAAGCGCACGTCCCTTAAAACCGGGACCGGTTTCAGGAAGGATCATGCGCCGGTTAAAGTGTTGGAGCATCCTCCTTGCGCCAAGAACGCATGCCGCTCCAGCTGATCGCCGCCTAAATTCCTCCGATCGGCGTCAACAAGAGGATGCTAACCCAGGGTCAACCGTTTGTGCAACATCGATATAACAGAGCCGGACGGCGACTTGTCGGAATTTTGGATTGCGGGCATGCTGCTCCTTCGAGGGCCATGGCTTCCTTCCGTATTTTTATTGAAAGGACGCCTTTCGATGTGTATACATACACATGACTAGCGCTGAAATCATCCGTCTGTCGGAAGCTGACGGTTGGTTCGAGGTCGCCCGAAAGGGTAGCCATGCGCAATTCAAACACCGCGACAAGCCAGGGCGCGTCACCGTTCCCCATCCCAAGCGCGATATTCCGATAGGCACTTTGCGCAGCATCGAAAAGCAATCTGGACTGAAACTGAGGTGACGGACATGAAGCAGTATATCGGACTTATCCACAAGGATGCCGACAGCGACTTCGGCGTGTCTTTCCCTGATTTCCCAGGCGTGATTACCGCCGGCAAGGATCTGGATGACGCCCGGTCCATGGCTGAAGAGGCGCTTGCCCTCCATATCGAAGGGCTGGTCGAGGATGGCGATGCCATTCCGGAGCCTTCCAGTCTGGAGACAGTGATGACAGACGCCGACAATCGTGACGGCGTTGCAATCCTGGTCGCGGCAAGAACCGGGGCCAGGAAGGCGGTGCGTATCAACGTGACGCTGCCGGACGATGTTCTCCAGCGGATCGATGCCTTTGCCGAAGCCCACGGCTATACGCGATCGGGGTTTCTGGCGAAGGCGGCGGAGAAGGTGATGGCGCTTGAAGCGGCCTAGCCCGGTCACGCCCCAAACATTGCAATCGACATAGCCGGCGTTACTTCACGGTCTGCGAGAGTTTGGCTGCTCCTTTGGCCAGCCGTCTCGTGTCGTACGGGCACCTAAAAGCGGTACGGTTTGGGGGCACCACGCACGACAAGGCCTGAATTTTGGAATCCATCTCCGGAGAAATCGCATGAAGCCGCAAATCATCTGCCATATGCTTGCCTCGCTCGACGGCAGCCTTCATCCGAGCCGCTATACCGCCAGCCCCGATGGCAGCCGGGCCGAGTGGTCGGGTCTCTATGAACAGATCCACAACGACCTCGAAGGCGACGCCTGGATCGTCGGCCGCGTCACCATGGCGGAGATGAGCAAAGCCGGCGCGCACCCGCCGGCGCATGGGGGCAAGGTCGACCGGCCGCATCATTTCGCGCGGCGCGACGCGGGCAGCTATGCCGTGGCGCTCGATGCCTCCGGCAAGCTGCACTTCGCCAAACCCGACATCGGCGGCGACCATGTCGTGGTGCTGCTTGGCCACGACGTCGCCGACAGCCATCTGGCCGAGCTCGCCGCCGACGGCGTGTCCTATATCGTGTCGCAAACGGCCGACATCGATCTCGCCGCGATACTCGACGTGCTCGGGCGCGAACTCGGCATCCGCCGCCTGCTGCTCGAAGGCGGCGCCGGCATCAACGGCTCCTTCTTCGCGGCAGGGCTTGTCGATGAACTCAGCCTTCTCGTTACCCCCGCGCTCGATGCGCGGGCGGCAAACCAGGGTTTTGTCGAGTTCGGCGAGGCCGGCCTTGCCGGCAAGGTGCGGCTATCGCTTACGGACTGCAAGCCCCTCACGCATGGGGTCGCCCATCTGCGCTACGCCGTCAGCCCTGCATGATCCTGAAAGCAGGAAACCGCTTTCCGTCTGGTTGCCTGGTGCAAAAGCCTGAATAGGCTGCGTGCTTGCGTTTATGGACTGCATGCCTCCATCGCTTCGTCATCCACGGGCGGAGCAAGGAGCGTAGCGACGCGGCGCAGACCCGAGGATCCATGCCGGGACTTCTGAGCACCGCCACAGTGCAGAGTTCTGCTCCGCTGCGCTCTTCGGCCCAGGTCACGGAATGGATCCCAGGCTCTCCGTGACGGAGCGCCGCTCCTGCTGCGCCCAGGGATAACGAAGTTTAGAGGCTTCGGCTAACCTCGAACGTTGCTATGCGCCTCAATACCGCATGGCGTCGAGATCGGCGATCAGCGTCGGCCCGGTCGGATGCCAGCCGAGCCGCGCCTGGGTCAGCGCGCTGGAAACCGGCAGGTCCATGGGAGCGAACATCGCCATCCAGCCGAAATGCTCCGCCGCCTTTTCCGGCGCGATCGAAACCACCGGCAGGGTCAGGCCCCGGCCAAGCGCCTCGGCGATGGCGCGCACCTCGACGCCTTCCTCGCCGACGGCGTGATAGCGTGCGCCCGGCTGCCGCTTTTCCACGGCAAGGCGATAGAGGCGCGCCACGTCGAGGAGATGGCCCGCCGCAAAGCGATTGCGGCCTTCACCGACATAGGCCGAGACGCCTTTCTGGCGCGCGATTTCGACGAGCGGCGAGATCAGCCCCTGTTTGACCGTGTCATGGACCTGTGGCAGCCGCATCACCGACACGTTGATGCCTGCCTCCAGCAGGGCATTCCCGGCGAGTTCCGAGGCGACGCGCGGATTGGGATGGCTGGGATTGAAGACGTCCTCGACCGCCAACTCACCATGTCCGGCGGCGCCCATGCCGGTGCCCGACGTGATCACCAGCGGCCGGTCGGAGCCGGCGAGTGCCTGGCCGAGTGCCGCGATCACGCGCCTGTCCTTTTCGCAATTCTCGGCAAACCGCGAAAAATCATGGTCGAACGCGGTGTGGATCACGGCCTCCGCCTTCGCCGCGCCTGCGCGCAGCCCCTCGGGATCCTCGAGGGTTCCGCGATACACCTCCACGCCCGCGGCGGCCAACGCCTCGGCGCCGGCATCGGAGCGGGTGACACCGACCACCTGGTGGCCGGCCTGGATGAGTTCGGGAACGAGCGCCGAACCGATGAAGCCGGTCGCGCCGGTAAGAAAGATACGCATGCAAATCTCCTGCACAGTTGCCCGCGCAGTATCGCTGCTCTATTATTCCATTAAAGTAGTGATCTTATCATGGTATAATGACTACCAGCTTGAAGGCTAACAGGATGCCCAACAATTCCGCCGGTTCGCTCGCGGCATTTCTGAAAGACCGGCGCACCCGGCTCGACCCCGCATCGTTCGGCTTCTCCGGGCGCAGGCGCACGCCGGGACTGCGACGGGAAGAGGTCGCCCAGCGCGCCAACATCAGCCCGACCTGGTACACATGGCTGGAACAGGGCCGCGGCGGCGCGCCTTCGGCCGACGTGCTGAACCGGATCGCCAAGGGGCTGCTGCTGACCGAGGCCGAGCGCGAACATCTTTTCATGCTCGGGCTGGGGCGCCCGCCGGAGGTCCGCTACGTCGGCGCCGAGGGCGTCAGCCCCCGGCTGCAGCGCCTCATCGACACGCTCGAGGCGAGCCCGGCCCTGATCAAGACGGCGACCTGGGATGTCGTTGCCTGGAACCGCGCCGCGCAGGTCGTGCTCACCGACTACAGCGTCCTGCCCCCCGGTCAGCGCAACATCCTGCGGTTCATGTTCCTGAGCCCCACCATCCGCGCCAAGCAGCACGATTGGGAAAACCTCGCCCGCTTCGTGGTCGGTGCGTTCCGGGCCGACGCGGCACGCGCCGGCGCGGTGTCGGAGGTCGCCCAGTTGGTGGAGGAGCTTTGCGGCGCCAGCCCGGAGTTCGACGCGCTATGGCGGGAAAACGACGTGCTCAGCCATGGCGACGGGACAAAGCGCCTGAAGCACCCCGAACTCGGAGACATCGAGCTCGAATATTCGGCCTTCGCGGTCGACGGCCGGCCCGATCTGAGCCTGACCGTCTACAACCCGGTGGACGGCAAGGTCGCCGATCGAATTCGCGCGCTGGCCCGGCGCCACGAACTGCAAGAGGCGGACCCATCGCAATGACGCAGGATCCGTTCAAGGGCGTTCGCACATCGCCTTCAGGATCTGCAAAGTCGGCCCCCAGTAAAGATTGGCATGCGGGCGGATCGACGGTTCGGCGAAATCGCTGAGCGTCAGCGAGGCGTCTGGCGAATCGGTCATGGACGCAAGGCCTGCACGATTACGGCCGAGTTTGCTCCACAGCCGATTTCCCTCACAGGATGTTTGTCGCCAGCCGGTCGAGCCTGGAGTCTTCGCGGTATATGGCGCGGGCAAGCACGGCGGCGGCAATGCCGGTCAGAGCGCCGCCAAGCACATCCGTTAGGTAGTGGGTGCCCACAAACAGCCGCGACCAGCAAACCAGCAGCGCCATTGCTCCGAAAACCAACGCGCGCCCCGGAAGCGCCTGTAGGGCGAATGCGGCAACGATGGCGAAAGCCGCTGTCGCGTGATCCGAAGGAAACGACCAGTCGATGCTGGCGGGAATGATGAGGTGGGTCACGCCGGCGTCGTAGGGACGCACGCGATGCACGAAAAGCAGGATGATCTGGTTGGCGCCAAGTCCGAGCAGGAAAGACAGTCCAGCTGCGATCGCGGCATGTCGCACATGCGTCCTGTCCGGCCTGCTCCACCATTGCAGCACAACGCAGGCCACCAGAAGCGGAACACCGAATTTCGTTACGGCTATCATGATCTGATCCAGCACTGGGCTTATTCCCGCCGCCGAATTGATCCAATGTGTAATCGTCACGTCCATCAACTCACCCTGTCATCGACGCGCCACGCCAAACGCCAGGAGACTGCATGAGCGAGCAGCGTGTCCACCAGATTTTCGAGGTCAGCCTGCTGCTAAAAGGCGCACACGCCCTGGTCGAATGCGTCGGCGGCCTGCTGCTCGCCGTCGTCGGCACCGGCACGATCGTGTCGCTGGTGAACAGGCTCACGCAGGAAGAGCTGGTCGACGACCCGCACGATTTCATCGCCGGCCATTTGATGGACGCGGCAAGCCATTTCTCTGTCGGCACGCAGCATTTCTACGCATTCTACCTTCTCAGTCACGGCCTCATCAAGATTGCCCTGGTCGCAGGCCTGTTGTGGGGCAAGCTATGGGCCTATCCGGCATCGCTTGTCGCCTTGCTGGTCTTCATCGTCTACCAGCTCTACCGCTTCAGCTATACCCACTCGGCCGGGTTGATCGTGCTCACCATATTCGACCTGATCGTCATCTGGCTGATCTGGCATGAATATCGCCTCGTTCTGCGGCACAAGGTAGCAAGCCGCTAGCGGTACGGCATTCGCCCACCGGATCAAAGTCCATGGCTGCAATGTCCCCCACCGGAAGGTGTCCTGCGCGGAATGCCGGTAGGTGGATCTGGGAGTTCTGCTGCGACGATCGCGAGGTCAGGATCGGCGAAACCGCAGCCCTTACAGGCCGGCTCGAAGACACTTCCGGGCGACATGCATTAAAGGCCATCGACCCGCGCAAATTCCGATTGCTCAGGCAATCCATCTTGCGTAGCCGGCCCGCCACCAGCCCGGTGGCGGGCCAGGCGCCGTTACTGGATGATCTTGACGATCTTGCGGGTGCCTGGATCCACGATCACGGTATGGTTGTCGACGACGGTGTAGCGGTACTTGACGTTGGGAACTTCGTGCAGCTCGACCGTATCGGGCAAAGCCGTGCCGACATTGAGTTCCACGCCGGGAATCTTGATCGAAGCCAGCGGCTGCTTCTTCACATATTCCTTGATCACCGTTTCCTGCTCGGGCTGGATGACGACGTCCTCGGCCGCGGCCGCGCCGACTCCTGCGAGCAACAGAACCGCGGCTACGGCGGCAAGATTCTTTTTCATGAATTCCTCCATCTGCAATCCGCACAGCCACAACATTGTCACTGCGCTGCGGATCGAACTTCAGGTAGCATCGAATGTTCCAGTCTTGGGCTTCGGTCCCATCGGCCCAAGACTTAAGTCCCATATAAAAACGCAATAGTCCTGCCGGAACCGTCGCCGGGAACGGCTGCCTTTCGCGCTCGTTGTTCGCTGCGAGGACACGGCGGGTAGTTGCTAAAAGCCGGACAGTAACTGCGAATTTTTTTGCAAATTGGCGCAGCCACGTCCCTTCCTGCGCCAATAGGGTTCGCTCACCGCTTCCATGCGGTGGGCGAACCCTAAATTCCCTGGTTTTGGGCCGAGATGTGAGGAGATTCGGATGTTCGGCGACAAGCAAACCCGCCTCATCGAGGCGGCGCTATTGATGGCGGTCCCGTTATCGGCCTTGATTGCCGTCCTGCTCGTCAGCTTTACCTTAAGCTGGTAGCAGCCCTCGCTACCGGCTGGCCGCCGGTGCGCAGGCTGTGCCCTTATCGTTCGACCCGCAACTCGGACCGAAGTCCGAAGTGCCGGGCGCATTGGTCCTAAACGTTGAACGTAGTCCGCTGGTGCTCGTTGCCGATTGCAGGTGCGTGATTTGGAGGAAAGGCAATGCAGCTTGGTGAGATCATAGCCAACATCTTGGCCATCCTCTTGCTGGTCTGTTTTCTCGCCGGCACGTTCGTTCTTTTCGGAAAGCCATTGTGGCCAGAGCAGCATGTGCGCATGGTCATCATTCCGCCGGTCGACACGATGTCGACAGCCTCGACCGGCCGGAATGACACACCTGTCCTCCCGGGCACTTTCGACACCAACCTTGCCCATCCAAGGCCGTCCTGACGGGCATCATGGGTGCGCGCGGCAGCGAACGCAGGTGCGCGCAAACAGCCGGAACCAAAATGACCGGCAACGGTTTCCCACTTGAAGGGACCGTAGCCACGGAAACAGCAGTAATGGAACTTCTTCTGACCTTGGAACTGGCCAGGGCTAGGCAGCGACTTAACCGAGCGGAACTCGCCCTCGAACGTGCAAACGCGATGTTGGACGAACACTGTGGCGTTGGTATCAATCTGACGCTTTGTGACAGGATACGATCCGCGCAACAACGTGTCGGCGAGGCGAAGGCTCGTCTTGTGAAGCTCGATCACGCCAGCACGGATTCAGTTCGCACCGGTTGAAGCTTGCACGCCACTTGAGAGAGGTGCGCGCCCGGATCCTCGTTCAGGCACTCGCCAGTTCAGCCTCGATCCAAATTCTACTGGCAACCCGGTGCCTGGGAACGCTCATGTCTTGCGCCGCGAACCGGTCGAGCGTTGGCCGCTGAGATGCGGACGCCAGCCATGCACCCGGTCCCGCCCCGCGGCCTTGGCGCCGTAGAGCGCCTCGTCGGCGCGGCTCAGGAGATCGGCGATCTCCATGGCGGCGTCGGTCTCGAAGGTGCTGACACCGATGCTGACGGTGACGATGCCTTTTTCGCTGCCGGCATGCCCAAGAGCGAGGTCGCGCACCTTGCTCCTGAGGTTTTCGGCGATGACGAAGGCCCCCCGCGCGTCGGTCTCGGGCAGGATGAGCCCGAACTCCTCGCCGCCGTAACGGGCGGCGGCGTCCGCCGGCCGGCGGGCTGCGGCCTCGATGCAGCGGCTGACGACGCGCAGGCAGTCATCGCCAGCCGGATGGCCGTAATGGTCGTTGAACCGCTTGAACCAGTCGACGTCGATGATGAGCAGGCTGAGCGGCATCGCGTTGCGGGTGGCGCGGGCGAATTCGCGCGCCAGCGCTTCGTCGAAGGCGCGCCGCGTCAACAGTTCGGTCAGGCCGTCGCGGTGCGCCAGGAGGTTCAGCTTCTCATTGGCGGCCATCAGTTCGGCCTCGATCTGCTTGGCTTCGGTGATGTCGGAAAACACGCTGAGGCTTCCGCCATCGCCGGTCGGCCGGGTGCGCACATCGAGCCAGCGCCCGTCGGCAAGCCGGACCAGGCGGTGGCTGACGAGCTTCTGCGAGGCCATGATGTCGGCGATCCAGTCCTCGACCGCGTCCGGCGGTGTGGTCCCCTCGCCGCGCGCCGCCGCGGCGCGCAGGATGTCACGGTAGTCGGCACCCGGAACTCTTAATTCGGCCGTCTTCGGAAACATGGCGCGATACTGTGCGTTGCACAGCACCAGCACGCCATCCGGGTCGAACATCACCAGGCCGTCGGCCATGTGCGTCAAGGCGTCTCCGAGCCGGACCCGGCTTTCCGCCAGCTCGGTCTCGAGTTGCTTGCGCGCGGTGATGTCGCGATTGTGGGTGATCAGGCCGACGACCGCCCCGGTCCTGTCGCGGAACGGAGCTTTCAAGGTCGCCAGCCAGCCATCGGTGCCGTCCTCGTGGCGAAGGCGCTGTTCGATGGTGGCCGAGGCGCCCGACGCAAGCACGACAAGCTCATCCTCGCGGAAGCCTTTGGCCGTCTCATGCGGAAAGAAGTCGAAGTCCGTCTTGCCTATCAGTGCCTTGGCGTCGGGCGCATGCAGCAATTCGGCCGTTGCCGGGTTGGCCGCGATGAACCGTCCGTCGAGATCCTTGACGTTGAGGCAATCGGGCAGCGTCTCCACCACGGTCTTGTAAATGCGCCGGGACTGCAGCGCTTCGAGGCGACGCCGCTCCTGGTAGAGCGTGAGCCCCGACAGCACCACCGAGACAAAGATGAGCAGGGAGGACGGCAGCGCCACATCAGGCAGAACCACTTGCAGGACATTCCGCGGCAGGACGCTGAGGCCAAGCAGCGACGCGGCTGCCGCCGCCGCGCCAAGGATCATGATATCGACCATGGTGGCGTGGCGGCCCTTCAGGGCCAGGTTTCCGGCAACACCGACCAGCATGGCTGCCGCTATTCCCACCGCGCCGGCGAAGGTGCCGATGCCGCCCTCGAATGTCCGGAAGGCGCCGGCCATGACCCCGGCGACGATGCCGGCGACAGGACCGCCGAAGAAGCCGGCAATGGCGATCATCGTCGCCCTGAGATCGGCGAGAACACCAGGCTGCAACTGCATGGGTGTGAGCATCAGAACGATGGCGCCGGCGCCCATCAGCACGCCGAAGGTCGCTGCCTTTACGGCGGCCGGCCAGCGATCCAGCCACACATGCGTGTGGATCCAGACCGAAACGAACATCGCCACGACCGCGAGATTGGCCAGCAATTCGGACCAGGGCGAACCCATTGCGCGCCTTTTTCCCTTCATCGGGCTTTCGCCGTACCGCCTCTTCGATAGACCTCCAATGACAACAAAGTGTTACATCAGGGGATTTGCCCTTTGGTCGAAAAGGGAAACACGGCGGCAGGGTCGAAAAGGCCGACACATGCGGCGGGACGATATCGGTCAGGTATCACCCCCAGCGCATCCCACCGACAAAATCAATGAACGCCCGCAGCGGCGCCGGCGTCAGGCGGCGGCCGGGATAATAGAGGAACGGGCCTGAAAATTCCTGCCACCAGGGCTCCAGCACCGGCTCCAGCCGGCCGTCGTCGAAATACGGGCGCAGCCAGTCCTCGAACAGCGAGACGATGCCGCCGCCGGCGACCGCCACCTCGAGCGCAAGCGCCATCGCCGTGCCGGTGCTGACCAGCAGCGGTCCAGTCGGTTCGACGCTCACCACCTCGCCATCGCGCTCGAACTCCCAGGGCGGCGTGAAACCGCTGGCGAAGCGGCCGCGCAGGCAGGCATGATCGAGCAGGTCGCGCGGATGGACGGGCCGGCCGCGCCGGTCGAGATAGGTCGTTGCGGCGGCTGTGGCGAAGCGCTGCCGGCGCGGGCCGATCGGCACGGCGATCATGTCCTGCTCCAGCCGCTCGTCATAGCGGATACCGGCGTCGCAGCCACTCGCCAGTATGTCGACGAAACTGTCCTCGGCGGTCACTTCCAGGCGAATTTCGGGATAGGCCGCGAGAAAGGGCGGCAAAAGGCGCGGCAGCACCAGTTTCGCAGCGACGACAGGCACGTTGAGCCGCAGCGTGCCGGCCGGGCGGCCTCGAAAACCGTTGACCACGTCGAGCGCCGCCTCGACCTCGCCGAGCGCGGGGCCGAGCCGCTCGAGCAGCCGCGCACCGGCCTCGGTCGGCGCGACGCTGCGCGTGGTCCGGTTGAGGAGCCGCACGCCGAGCCCGCTCTCCAGCCGCCGCACCGTCTCGCTGAGGCTGGAGGCGCTGACGCCGCTTACCCGGGCTGCCTCGCGGAAGCCGCCGGCGCGCGCCACCGCCATGAATGCCTGGAGGTCGCCCAGATCCGCCATTGTTCGCCTTTCCGCACAGGCCGTACCGATTGCACTATATTATCGTGCAGGCAGGCGTTGTCTATATCTGGCTGATCCAACGGAGATGAGACCATGACAGACATCAGCAAGGCCGGAACTTTCAAGCTCGGCGACCGCAGCGTGAAGCGCCTCGGCTACGGCGCCATGCAACTGGCCGGACCGGGCGTCTTCGGCCCGCCGAAGGACCGTGACGCCGCACTCGCCGTGCTGCGCGAGGCTGTTGCCAGCGGCGTCGACCACATCGACACATCGGATTTCTACGGCCCGCACGTCACCAACCAGATCATCCGCGAGGCGCTGCATCCCTACCCCGCTAACCTCACCATCGTCACCAAGATCAGTGCCCGGCGGGGCGCGGATGCATCGTGGATCCCCGCAATGTCGCCGCAGGAGCTTACGCAGGCCGTGCACGACAATCTGCGCAATCTCGGACTGGACGTGCTCGAGGTCGTGAACCTGCGCTCCATGCATGGCATCCACGGACCCGCCGAAGGCTCGCTCGAGCCGCAGCTCGACACGCTCGCCGAACTGCAGCGCCGGGGCCTGGTGGGCCATATCGGCCTGAGCAACGTCACCCGCAAACAGATAGCGCAGGGACGCGGCATGGTCGACATCGTCTGCGTGCAGAACCAATACAACATCGCGCATCGCCAGGATGACGGGCTGATCGACGAGCTTGCCGCCGACGGCATCGCCTATGTGCCGTTCTTCCCGCTCGGCGGTTTCACGCCGCTGCAGTCGGGCACGCTTGCCGACGTCGCGCAAAAGCTCGGCGCCACCCCCATGCAGGTGGCGCTCGCCTGGCTGTTGCAGCGCTCCCCCAACATCCTGCTGATCCCCGGCACCTCGTCGGTCGGGCATCTCAGGGAGAATCTGGCGGCGGCCGAGCTGACGCTACCGGCCGACGCGATCGAGGTCTTGAACGGCATCGCGGCCGAGAAGGCAGCCGCCTGAGGCGGTTGGCGGCGGCCGGGTTGGAAACGTCCTTCCCGGCAGGCGCCCTATCTCCAAGCGCTCGCAGGCTTCCCGAAGCTTGTTGACGGACTAGGTCAAACCATTTATAGAACCAACTAGTTCCAGAACTGGTTGGTTCTATAATGGCTGTTGAATTCTCCCTTGACCACACATTCGCCGCCCTCGCCGACCCCACGCGGCGCGCCATCCTGGCCCGGTTGCTCGACGGTGAAGCCTCGGTCGCCGAACTGGCGCAACCCTTCGCGCTCACCGTACGCGCCATATCCAAGCATGTCGGCGTGCTGGAGCACGCCGGCCTCGTCACCCGTAGCCGTGCGGCGCAGAAACATCTGAGCCGCATCGAGCTGAAGCCGCTGCGCGACATCGACCGCTGGCTCGACGATTACCGAAAACTCTGGGAAGGCCGCTTCGACCGCATGGAGGATCTGCTGCGGCGCGACGCGGACAAGGTGCCATGAGCG
Source organism: Mesorhizobium sp. ESP7-2 (assembly GCF_020164715.1). NCBI lineage: Bacteria > Pseudomonadati > Pseudomonadota > Alphaproteobacteria > Hyphomicrobiales > Phyllobacteriaceae > Mesorhizobium > Mesorhizobium sp. ESP7-2. The sequence goes on along the minus strand of NZ_JAIUGQ010000004.1, from coordinate 208,976 downwards.
TGCGAGATGCCGCCGATCGCAGCTTCGCCATCGAACGGGTGTTCGAGGCTCCGGTGGCGCGTGTCTTTCGGCTATGGACCGATCCCAGGCTGGTGGCGCAGTGGTGGGGCATCAGGGACTGCACCATTCCCCATTGCGTGCTCGACGTGCGCGTCGGCGGCCGTTGGCGCATCGACATGCTGACTGCCAGCGGTACGCTCTACCGCAACCAGGGTAGCTATCTCGAAGTCGTCGAGAACGTCAGGCTGAGCTATCGCGACGAACCGGATCCGGAAATCCGCGAATGGGCCGGCAATCCGCCGGGCCAGAGCCGCCATACCGTGACCTTTACGCCCGATGGCATGCGAACCCATGTCCATTTCGAGGTGACGCTGGCCAGTGCCGCCGACCGCGAGCGCCTGCTGGCGCTGGGCATGCGTGGCGGCTGGATGCAGAGCTTCGACCGGCTGGAGCAGCTGATAGATCGGGACAACCATGCTGGCTGAGAACGCGAAGCCGTCCACGCAAGCCGTGCTGTCGCGGGATGGAACGCCGATCGCCTGCGAGCGCCGGGGCCACGGCCACCCGCTCATCCTCGTCGACGGCGCGCTGTGCTCGCGCACGATGGGACCGAGCGGTCCGCTGGCCAAGGCGCTCGCGGACAACTTCACCGTATTCCGCTACGACCGTCGTGGCCGCGGCGACAGCGGCGACACCTCGCCCTATGCGGTCGAGCGCGAGGTCGACGACATCGAGGCCGTGCTGCGGGCCACCGGCGGCGAGGCCTATGTCTGGGGCATGTCGTCGGGCGCCATGCTGGCGCTGATGGCGGCCGTCCGCTTGCCCGGCATCAGGAAGCTCGCGCTCTACGAGGCGCCGCTGATCGTCGACGACAGCCGCACGACCACGCAGGCCGATTGGGCGACGATCGAGACCGCCGTCGCGCAAGGCCGGCGCGGCGAGGCCATAGCCACCTTCCTCAAATCAGTGGGCATGCCCCGCCTGCTCATCGTCTTCATGAAGCTCACGCCGATCTGGCGAAAGCTCAAGTCGGTGGCTTACACCTTGCCCTATGACGGCGCCATCGTGGCCGGCGACCAGCTTGGCAAGCCGCTCGACCCCACCCGCTGGGCATCGCTGCGCGTGCCGGTGCTGGTGACGGATGGCGGCAAAAGCCCGCCATGGATGCAGCACGGCAACAGGGGTCTGGCCGAAGCACTGCCCAATGCAAGCTACCGGACGCTGCCCGGCCAGAACCACATGCTGAAACCCGCCGCGCACGTGCCGGTTCTGACGGAGTTCTTCAACAGTCGGGATTAAGCACGACAACACCAGGCGAATGAAAGGAAACCGACGATGCGGCTTCGCCATATCCTCATCAAGGTCGACGACCAGGACAAGGCGCTGGCCTTCTACACCTCGGTTCTCGGGTTTGTGAAAAAGCATGATCACGACAGCGGTCCGATCCGCTGGCTGACGGTCGTGGCACCCGACGATGCCGGCACGGAACTGGTGCTCGAACCCAACAGCGCCGCGCCGGCGCGTGCCGCGCAGCAAGCGCTGTACGATGCCCATTTCCCGGCGGCGCTCATCACCGTCGGCGACATCCACGCCGAGTTCGACCGGCTCACCGGGCGCGGCGTGAAATTTCTCGGGCCTCCGGAACGCACGGGCCCGGTGACATCGGCCTTCTTCGACGACACCTGCGGCAATTTCATCGTGATGGCCGAGCTATCCGCATGAAGCGCTGGATCCAGCGCTAGGAATAGACCTGTCGCGCACAGCTTGCGATGCGCGTGCCACCCGTGGCATCTGTCCGAAGGAACGGACCGATCCGAAACAGCATGGCAGCACGACCAACACGGCCCGCCGGCAGGCCATCCACCGGCAAGGCCTTCACGGCCAAGTCCCCCGGCGTCAGCCTGAGCCGCGCGCTGTCGAAACTCGGCCTGTGCTCGCGCACGCAGGCGCAGGTGCTAATCGCGGATGGCCGCGTGCGCGTCGGCGGCAAGGTGGTGCGCGATGCCTCGCTGCGCGTCGACTTGAACCGCGACCGCATCGTCGTCGATGGCGAAGCGGTCGTTGCCGAGCGCAAGGTCTACGTCATGCTCAACAAGCCGCGCGGGGTCGTCACCACCCGCGACGATCCGCTCGAGCGCGACACCGTCTATGCCTGTCTCGAAGGGCTCGGCTTGCCCTACGTCTCGCCGGTCGGCCGTCTCGACAAGGCGAGCGAAGGCCTGCTGCTGATGACAAACGACACGCAGTTCGCCAACCGCCTGATGGACCCGGCCTCGCATCTGCCCAAGACCTATCACGTGCAGGTCGCCACGGTGCCGGATGAAGCGCTGCTGGACCAGCTGCGCACTGGCGTTACCATCGACGGCGAGCCCCTGACCGCCAATTCGATCGTCCTCCTGCGCAGCGGCGGCCGCACCGCCTGGTTGGAGATCGTACTCGACGAAGGCAAGAACCGCCACATACGCCGCCTGCTCGCCGCCCACGGCATCGAGGTCAAGCGCCTGATCCGCATCGCCATCGGCCGGCTGCCGCTCGGCGACCTCGCCAAGGGCACGGCGCGGCATTTGACGGCGCAGGAACTGGCATTGCTGGCGGGCTGAAAAAACGCCCCTGCGCGCCAGGCCGAAAGCGGCCTGGCCATTCATTGCAGCACTGGCGATCAGATCGAACAGCTAAAGCAGTCGATCAGGCCTTGTTGGTGATCCACATGGTTGGCGCGCCGACCACGCCGGCGCTCGCCATCGCCTCTTTCAATTTTGGGTTTTTGATGAAGGCCTGCGCTTCGGCGGCACTGGCGAAATCATGCGTTACGGTGACGTCGTTGGGGTTGTCCGCCGCCTGATAGACGGCCTCTGCCTTCACGCCGTTGGCCTTTTGAACCGGGGCGAACCCGTCATAGACTTTGCGCCAGGCCTCGTAGTCGGACACGGTATGTCTCACGAACAGCGTCGTCATCGTACATTCCTCCCAGGCTGTTGCTTGTTGGTGCCCAAGAGATCGGCGATGGGCCGTCCAGTTTATCGCCCCAATCATATCCTTGGCAAACCGACGAACGAATGAGAGTCGCACAGGCCTCCTGACAGAAAGCTGGCAGGAGACCTGGGTTATGGATCGGTCGGGAGCCCGGTCGCGGCTTCGAGATCAAGGAGCCAATGCGATGAATTTCGTCTCTGTCGGATCATAACCTCGGATGTCCAGCGCCTCGTGCGCTTCTACGGTGAGATCACCGGCATGCCGGTGACGGTGTACACCGAAGACTTCGCCGAACTGGCGACGCCGGCCTGCACGCTGGCGATCGGCAGCACGCGCACCTTGATGCTGTTCGGCGGCGACATCGCCCGCCCCGCCGACAACCACACGGCCATCCTCGAATTCCGCGTCGGCGACGTCGATGCCGAATTCGCCCGGCTGTCGGATATCATCAAGGGCACGACCGTGCAGCAGCCCACCACCATGCCCTGGGGCAACCGCTCGTTGCTGTTTCGCGACCCCGACGGCAATCTGGTGAATTTCTTCCAGCCCGTTACCGCCGAGGCGATCAGGAAGTTCGAGAGGTAGAGAGCAGCCCACCAGCATCCGGAATTGGCCAAGGCCTCCGGCAGGGCGAAGCAGCCGCGAAGCGGCGTCGCGGAGACCCTGGCGTCCATGCCATGACAGCAATCGAGGGGTGCAGCGGAGCAGAATTCCGCACCGTGGCTGCGCCCCGAAGTCGCGGCATGGATCCTCGGGTCTGCGCCGCGTCGCTACGCTCCTTGTTCCGCCCGTGGATGACGAAGCGCTTGATGTCGGCGCTAAGCCCGCCAGCCCCTATCTCAGATTCCACTTGCGCACGACCGGCTCGCCGGGATCATGCTCGTAGCCGAGCACGCTGATGCTGGCCGTGTCGAGCACGAATAGCGCGCCGCCTTCCGGCGGCAGGCCGAGCCAGCGGGCGGCGAGCACGCGCAGGAAATGCGCGCTGGAAAAGATCAGTATGTCGGCATTGGCCTTGCGCAGACGGTCGATGATCCTGTCGGCACGGGCGCCGACATCGGCCGCCATCTCGCCTTGCGGGCAGCCGTCGCGAAACACGTTCCAGCCCGGCCGCTCGGCCAGAATCTCCTTGGTCGTGCGCCCTTCATAGGCGCCGTAGTCCCATTCCTGCAGGTCGACCATCCTGACGCTGCGCTCCCCAAAGCCGGCGAGCACGCTGGTGCTGTAGGCGCGCTGAGAAGGGCTCGACCACACCGCCGAAAACGACAGGCCCTTGAGCCGATCCGCGACGCCGCGCGCGGCCGCCTCGCCGGCCGACGTCAGCGGCATGTCGGTGCGCCCGGTATGTTGCCCCGAAAGGCTCCATGCCGTCTCGCCATGCCGGACCAGATGGATCTGCGGAAACGCGTTGCTCATGGGGTGCCTTTCGGAGTTGTCGGCACCTTAGAGGACGATTCCGCCAAGGGGAATCCGGCTGGCTAAATCTGCGCGGTGCTTCTTCTCGATAGGTTGGCGCCGCCCTCATCTGGCTGCCGCCATCTTCTCCCCGTATAGTGACGGGGAGAAGGACGCATTCGTCGATGATTTCGCGAATCTCCAGCGCCGCAGAAAGAGCGCCAAGGTCGCAACTGCCCTTTCTCCCCGTCTCTATACGGGGAGAAATGCCCGGCAGGGCAATGAGGGGCGGCGCCGACGCCAACAATTGACCGCGCGAGAAACCAAGCTCTGGATATCAAGCCACATTTCTGGCCCTGATGCCCGCCGCATTGGCTCAATGAATGAGCGCGGGGGCATAACTATCTCTGTTGGATAGTCATCACACCGGAACATGTCCGCCCGCGGACAATCCTCGCACGACAGGCCGGATCATCATGTACAAACATCTGCTCATCGCCACCGACGGCTCTGAACTGGCCGACAAGGGCGTTGCCCATGGCCTCACGCTGGCCAAGGGCATCGGCGCCGCCGTCACCTTCATCACCGTCTCGGAACAATTCCCGATCTTCGCCTGGGGCGGCGCCATGGCCGGCTATGCCGCTGGCGATGAACTGGCCGCCTACCAGGAAGAAGCGCGCCGCTACGGCAAGGAAGTGCTCGACAAATGCAAGGCATCGGCCGAGGCCGCCGGAGTGTCCGCCAAACTGATCCATGTCGAGGAGAAAAGACCCGCCGAGGCGATCTTGGAACTGTCGCGGGCGCAGGGCTGCGACCTGATCGTCATGGCCTCGCACGGCCGCCGCGGGCTGGGCAGGCTGCTTCTGGGCAGCCAGACGGCGGAAGTGCTGTCCTACACCGAGATCCCGGTTCTGGTGGTGCGGTGACGGCCGCAACTCGATACTTTCAAAATGGCGCGGTCGGTCAGGGCTGCTTCCCCGGCGCAGGCTCATTCGCCAGGGCATATTCAAGCCGTGGCCGCACCACCCGCATTCACACCACTTCCAGCACCTTGCCCGTGTCGTGCTGGCGCACGAAGTCGACGCGTCCGCCGTCCCAGTGGTAACTGTAGTGGCGGCCCTGGACCGGGACATCGATGACGTCTGGCCAGAAGATGCCGATGCACTCGCCATCGGGCATGCGCACGCTGTTCCACACCAGCCCGTCGCTGCCGGCGGCCCGCAGCGCCCGCCCTTCCGCCTGCGACGCCGTATAGTCGTCCGGGTCGAGCACGCCGGGCACGGCGTTGACGTCGTCGAGATCGCGGTCGACGCTGCCGATCAGCACGCGGAAATCGGCCGTCCAGCCGGGCGCCTCGTTGGTGGCGCGCATGAAGTTCTGGTGATGGTGGATGGTTTCGGCCAGCGCCACGTCCTCGCTGTCGCCGGCATAATAGATGCCGTAGCTGCCATCCGAGAAGCGGCCGGGCCGTAAGGTCGAGCAATGCACGAAAGGCGCCATGACGAAACTGGCGCCGGGACCCGAAACCCGCCTTGCGGCCGGCACCTTGCCGAGATCGCCGAACTCGAGCCGGATGCGCGGGTTGGTCTTCGCCTCGACGGCGGCCAGCGCCTCCCAGTCGCGCGGGTCGGCAATGTCCTCGAAGAGGTCGATCGGCGGATGGATGGAGCGGATGATGCGATAGGTCTGGGGCCAGTGGACGCGGCGCCGGACCGCAAGTCCACTCACCATGCACCACGCTCAGCATCGAGCCATTCGCGCATCGCCGCGAGATCGGCGATGTCGCCGCGCAGCATCAGGTCGAGCGCCGATTGCCCGCCGAAGGTGGCATTGGGCTTGCGGATCCACGCATAGCCGCGCGCCGGTTCGGTAAAGAGGTAGCGCAGCCCTTTGTGGATGCCCATCAGATGCGCCATCCGGGTACGCAGGTCGCGGTCGATCCTGCCGACGCCGCCTTCTTTCCACCGCGCCCAGGTGCGCGCCGAGATGCCGCCAAGCAGGACGCAGGCCTCGAAGTCGCTGAGATTCCACGCCTTGAACAGGTTGACCGTGGTCCGCGCCAAGGCGCCCGCCTCTTCATCCGAGATGGCGCTGCCGACCGTGGCTGGCGTGGTGACGATGGACTGAAGTTGCATGTCTACACCTCGCTAATGGCAGATATATAGCATGTATCTGCCAATTGGCAAGGATGAGGCGGGATCGAAGGGCCACTACGTCAAACAAGTTTCGAACTTGGAGGAGACAGCATCGCCCAAGTCGGCGCTGCCCCTCACCTGCCTGCCGGCATCCTCTCCCCGTATAGTGACGGGGAGAGGAGCGCTGTCGTCACCGCCTTCGCCAAATCATCAGCATTGCAAGAATGGCGCCGGCGTTGCTGGCGGCGTCTTTCTCCCCGTCTCTAGACGGGGAGAAATGTCCGGCAGGACAATGAGGGGCAGCGCCTGCGCCTGTCCGACTGGGGATAGCAGCCAAGAACTACTCCGCCGCCTCATACCCCGCGATGCCCTTGATCTCGAGGAAATCCTCGAGCCCGTATTCGGCATACTCCCGGCCGTTGCCGGACTGCTTGTAGCCGCCGAAGGGCAGGCCGGCGTCCCATTGGGGATAGTTGATGTAGACATTGCCCGAGCGCATGCGCGCCGCCACGTCGCGCGCCTTCTGCAGGTCCTTGGCCTGGATGTAGGAGGCAAGGCCGTAGACGGTGTCGTTGGCCTGCTCCACCGCCTGTTCGACCGTGTCGTAGGGCAGGATCGCCAGCACCGGCCCAAAAACCTCTTCGCGCGCGATGCGCATGTCGTGGGTGACGTCGGCGAAAACGGTCGGCCTGACATAGTAGCCGCGATTGAGTTCGGCCGGGCGGCCGGGGCCGCCGGCGACCAGCGTCGCACCCTCGTCGATGCCGCTCTGGATCAGGTCCTGGATCTTGTCGAACTGGACCTGGCTGACCACAGGCCCGAGCTTGGTGTTGGCGCCGTCGGCCGGGCCGACCGTAAACTTTTCAGCCGCCGTCTTGGCGTATCCGGCGGCCTCGTCGTGGCGGTCGCGCGGCACGAACATGCGGGTCGGCGCGTTGCAGGACTGGCCGCTATTGCTGAAGCAGCCGGCGACGCCCTTGCTGACGGCGGTGGCGAGGTCGACATCCGGAAACAGGATGTTGGCCGATTTGCCGCCAAGCTCCTGGTGCACGCGCTTGACCGTGTCGGCGGCGGCCTTGGCTACCAATATGCCGGCCCGCGTCGAACCGGTAAACGACATCATGTCGATGTCGGGGTGGCTGGACAGCGCCTGGCCGACGCCAGGGCCGTCGCCGTTGACGAGGTTGAACACGCCCTTCGGCACGCCGGCCTCGTCGATGATCTCGGCGAAGATGATGGCGTCGAGCGGGGCGATTTCGGACGGCTTCAGCACCATGGTGCAGCCGGCGGCGAGTGCCGGACCGACCTTGCAGGTGATCTGGTTCAGCGGCCAGTTCCACGGCGTGATCAGGCCGACGACGCCGATCGGTTCCTTGACCACGAGGTGGTTGCCCTTGACGTGGCGGAACTGGAAATTCTTCAGCGTCTCGGCCATCTTGGTCAGATGTGCGAGGCCAACGCCGACTTGGCTGTCGAGCGCCATCTGGCGCGGCGCGCCCATCTCGCGCGACACGGCGAGCGCCAGGTCCTTGCTGCGCTTCTTGTAGACTTCGATGACGCGGTTGAGGATATCGAGGCGCTCCTCGACCGAGGTGAAGCCATATGTGTCGAAGGCGCGCTTGGCGGCGGCCACCGCCTTGTCGACATCGGCTCTGGAGCCGAGTGAAATCTGCGCGAAGGCATCTTCATTGGACGGATCGACGACGTCGAGCGTGTTGGGCACAACAGGATCGACCCATGCGCCATCGATATAGAACTGCAGATTGTGTGACATGGTTACTCCTGGGGTGTGCCGCATTGCCGGGCGGGCCGTCATATCGGGCAAGAAATAACGATGCGCAAACGGCGCTGTCAAACGCAACCCCCGAAGTGGTTGAGCCAGCGCGCCAGTGATTGAGCCAGCGCGCCAATCGCCGGTCAGCGGCCGGCGATGAGCGGACTATAGCAGCGTATGCCCGGCTTCGCTCAGAAAGCCTCTCGCCGCGAGCTCGTCCGCCGCTTTCACCAGCAGGTGGTCGCCATCGAAGGTCGACACCAGGAAGATGCCCAGCTCGTTTTCCGACAGCGGCCTGATGACCGACAGCACGATGCCGGTTTCGTCGAACGCAAAGGGCCCCTGCAATTTGAAGGCGACCCAGTCGCGATCGTGCTTGACGGCATCCGGCACGCGATCCTGGAGGCAGGTGATCGAGAGCTCGTCATCGGTTCTGGTGATGCTGACGAAGCCTGGTCCGTCCGCCCAGGCAGGAATGCCGTCACCGGCTTCAAGCCGCGAAATCGCATAAAGGCCGGTGAGTTGCTTGAGCTTGATCCTGGCAGCCATGCTCACGCTCCGATTGGTGGGCATCCAACCGGCCGCTTGCTCATGTAGACCGTCGTTCCGTTCATGAACGGCTGCTCCCGATCGATCGTATAGCCAAGCTTGCGATAGAGCGACACATTGGCTTCGAAGGCGCCGTTGGTCAACAGGCGGAGCTCCGGGCGTCCTGCCTCGCGCGCCTTGGTTTCCGCGCGCTCCAGCAGCAGCCGGCCGATGCCCCCGCCCTGCGCCTCCGGCGCGACGCAGACATTCTCGATCCAGAGGTGATCGTCCTCCAGCATGGTCTCGATCATGCCGACGATGCGGTCCTCCGCGATGGCGAGCTCGAACTGGTGTTCGGCGACGGCCTTGTCGTAATCGGCGCGCATCGGCAGCGGCTCGCGGCCGATCACCGGCACCCATCTGGCATAGGCGGCACGGACGATGTCGCGGATCGCTGCGGCGTCAGCAGGTTCGGCCGGCCGAAACCGGATCGAAGAACTGGCAATCATCAAAAGGCTCCAGGCATGAAAAAACCCGCCGGCGTTTTTCGCGGGCGGGCTGGGGAAACGAAGCGGATCTATAAAGCCGATCTTCCTCGTCGCGCAATCTGCGTGCCGCTCCGCACTGGGCGGCGTCGCTTGGTGTCGGCGGGCGCGAGAACGAACATGGCGGCAAGCTGGAGCAGCAACCGTCACGCGTCAAGGCACCGTCTGGCCCGGTCGTTGGGCCAACCATCGGCAGCGCTTTGCCCAGCCGCCAGCCGCCAGCGGCCTTCCCGCCGCTGGTCGATGCCTTGCGATATCGCGGGTAAAGCGGCTGGATTGTATCCGTGGCCGTTCTATCTTCCCGATCGGGCGTTCTACCAACGGAGCCATCGCCGTGACCGAAACCGATCTCTATCGAGGCTATATCGACTGCCTCAACAATCAGGATTGGCAAAGGCTGCATCGCTTCGTCCATGACGAGGTGCATTATAATGGCGACCGGGTTGGACTGTCGGGCTATCGCGACATGCTGGAACGGGATTTTCGCGAAATCCCGGACCTCTATTTCGATGTCCAGCTGTTGATCTCAGACCCACCGTTCATAGCGAGCCGCCTCCAGTTCAATTGCACGCCCAAGGGAACTTTCCTCGGACTGCTCGTCAACGGCAGGAAAGTCTCCTTCAGCGAGAACGTCTTCTACGAGTTTCTGAACGACAGGATCAGGAACGTCTGGTCCGTGATCGACAAGGCGGCGATCGAGGCGCAGCTTTGATGTCATGCGCCACCTATCCTCTTTGCAGCCGGTGGTAAACTTGCCTACTTTGTCTAGATAGGAGTAGCCGCCGATGGCGAATGTCGAGAAAGTGAGCGTTGCCCTCACGCCCGAAATGGCAACCATGATGCGCGAGGTCGTTGCGGCGGGCGAATACGCTTCGGCGAGCGAAGTCATGCGCGAGGCCTTGCGCGAGTGGAAGTTTCGTCGGGTGCAACGCGACCAAGCCATCGACGAGTTAGGCCGCCTATGGGACGAAGGCATGGCAAGCGGCGATCCCGTAGACGGACGGGATGCCTTCGCCCGGATCAAAAGCAAGCTTGATGCGAGGATTGCCGAGCGCACATCGCGATGACGCTGCGCCTAAGACCGGAGGCCGAAGCTGATATCGAAGCCATCGCGCTTTATATGGCCGAGGACAGTCCCTCGGCGGCATTGCGTTTGGTATGACGAAATCCATGCCCATTGCGAACGCATCGCCGACATGCCGGGCATGGGCATTGCCCGGCCGGAAGTGCGAGCAGGCTTGCGCACGTTCCCCGCGGGAAACTACTTGATCCTCTATCGCCAAACGGACGACGGTGCGGAGATCGTGCGTGTTATTCATGGCGCACGGCGGTGGCAGGAATTGTTGTAGCCCGACGGCTTGCGTCCTCGCAGTTCGGTACGCTTGCATGATCGCCAAGGCACCAGCAATGCGCGCACGCGTTCTTGAGGCCGTTTTTTGACCGCGATCGTTCGAAAAATTCGATCATTCTAACTAGAATAATTCGTTGGAAAGATCGATTGTGAAATGGCATTTCCCCGGCATACCCGCCTGGAGAATTGCATTGTCTTCCCTGACCCGCATTGCGAACGATATTCCGAAAAGCAGGATTTCCGCCGATCTGGTCGCAGGCCGCAAGCGCCTCGATTCCCTTTGGAACGGCATCATCCCCGGCATCGTGCTGGTGGCGATGATCACCGCCGTCGCCTTCTCCGCCCGCAATGTCTCCGGCTTCGCCTTGTTCAGCCCCATGATCCTGGCCGTCGTCGCCGGCATGATCTATTCCAACGTGCTCGGCACGCCGACGCACGCCAAGGCCGGCATCGCCTTCTCGCAAAAGCGCCTTTTGCGCTTCGCCATCGTGCTGCTCGGTTTCCAGCTGACGCTCGGCCAGGTCGTCTCCATCGGCGCTAGCGGCGTCGGCATCGTGGCGCTGACCCTTGGCGCCACCTTCCTCTTCACCATCACGCTCGGCCGGCTGATCGGCGTCGACGCCAAGCTGGCGCGGCTGATCGCCGCCGGCACCTCGATCTGCGGCGCCTCGGCGATCGTGGCCACCAACATCGTCACCGATGCGCGCGACGAGGACGTCACCTACGCCGTCGCCTCGATTACTTTGTTCGGCACCGTCGCCATGCTCGGCTTCCCGCTGCTGGCGCCGATGCTCGGCCTCGACCAGCACGCTTTCGGCCTGTGGGCGGGCGCTTCGATCCATGAGGTGGCGCAGGTCATCGGCGCCGGTTTCCAGAACGGCACCCAGTCCGGCGAGATCGCCACGGTGGCCAAGCTGACGCGCGTTGCCATGCTGGCGCCGATGGTCATCGCGCTCGGCCTGACGGCGCGCCGCGGGAGCAACGACCAGTCGGCGGCGCGACCGCCCATGCCATGGTTCGTCGCCGCCTTCGTCGCCGTCGTGGCGCTGAACAGCCTAGTCGCGATGCCGGCTGAGGTGAAGCAGGCAATGGCGATCGCCACCACCATCATGCTCACCATGGGACTGGCCGCCATGGGCCTGCAGGCCGACATCTCGAAGCTGCGCTCGCGCGGCCTGCGCCCGCTGGCGCTCGCCTTCTGCGCCTTCCTGTTCATCGGCTGCTTCAGCCTGATGCTGGTGAAGGTCTCAGGCTAATCAATCCACAAACGAACTCGCCGCGACATAGATCGCCGCCAGCGCCTCGATGCCGGCCTGGTCGGCACTGTCGAAACGGCCGGGGATCGGGCTGTCGAGATCGAGCACGCCGAAGACGCCCTCCTCGTCTTCCAGCAGCACCACCAGCTCGGAGCGCGAGGCGGCGTCGCAGGCGATGTGGCCGGGGAAATCATGCACGTCCTTGATCAGCATCGAGGTGCCGAGCTCGACCGCTGTTCCGCACACGCCCTTGCCCACCGCGATACGCACGCAGGCCGGCTTGCCCTGGAAGGGTCCGAGCACCAGTTCCTCGTCCGATGCCAGGAAGTAGAAGCCGGCCCAGTTGAGGTCGGGCACCATCTGGAAAATCAGCGCCGAGGTGTTGGCGGCGTTGGCGATCGAATCCCCCTCGCCCTCCAGCAATGCCTTCAGTTGCGCGGCGAGGTCTCGGTAGAACGCGGCCTTGTCCGAGGTGTCGATGGCCTTGGCGGCAAACATGGCTTGTCTCCGTATTGAGGATCGCGGTTCCGTTTTTCCGCAAACGCCCTGCACCAAACGACCACCGGACGATACTAGCTTAAATTCCAGTCGCCGCGAAAGTCGGAAGAAGATGCCCTGTCGGACTTGGCAGCACGGCACGTCCATCGAACCGTGCTGCCTTGATCAAGAAGGCAAGTTCGTCAGCCGGCGGGTTTGTACGCGCCCGCAGCCTTTTTGGCGGCCGCGAGCACTGCCTTCATATCGAGTTCTTCCAGTACAACCATCTCGGTCAGCGAGCCGCTCGCTCGCACCGCAAGGGACATGCCAATCCCCGCTGACTGGTCCGGCACCTCGCCATTGACAACGACGTCATAGATGCCGCGCGTGAACATCACGCTGCTCACCTTGCCGCCAACGCTTTCAAAAAGCGCCTTGACCGCAGCCTGCCTGTCCGAGCCTTGCATCAATCCTTTGGCGGCATGAGGCGCATAGTTTGCCAAGATAATCACTTTCATGGGTATTTCCTCCAAATGTCATTGTCTCGTGCTGCTCCATAATTCGAGCGGCACGGAGTGATTTATTTTTCGGAACAATCGCAGGCGCCCCCGGGACGCGTTGGCGGCCAAGGGCTCGCTGCCGGACAAATATGCTCTCAAGCTAATATGATGACAATACCGGACACTCCGACACTGCCGACAGGAAGTTGTCTGGCTGGAACACGCTCGGCCAACGGCATCGAGCTCGCGCCGTTGACGCGCGATGTGGTCTGAGGTTGAACGGCCAGTAGCGGCGCGGCCTTACATCGGGCGCTTGGGTTCGCCCTTTTGTGGCGTTGCCGTATCTGAATCGGATTTCTTGTGCTTGTCGGCGGCAATCCTGCGGATGCGGTCGAAGCGGCTTTCCTCGGTCGTCTCGGTCGTGACGACTGTCTCTGGCTTCTGTGCGAACAGGATCATGGATCGATCTCCTGGGCTAGAGGCCTGCGCACCGGGAGAAGATCCCCCGGCGGTAATATCGAACTTCAGTGAGCAGCCGGCGCCGCCGGATTGAGGCAGGCCTGGAAAGCGGCTTCGATGAAGCCACCCCGCAGGTCGACTGAATCCTTAGTAGCCGCCCATGCCGCCACCACCACCCGCCGGTGCCGCATCCTTCGGCGGGATTTCGGTGATCATCGCTTCGGCGGTTATCAGCAAGGCCGCGATCGAGCCGGCGTCCTGCAATGCCGTGCGCACCACCTTCGCCGGGTCGACGATCCCAGCCTTGATCATGTCGACATAGACCTCGTTCTGGGCGTCGAAGCCCTGATTGTGGTCCTTGCTGTCGGCGAGCTTGCCGACAACGATCGAGCCCTCGACGCCGGAATTCTCGGCGATCTGGCGGATCGGCGCCTCAAGCGCGCGAAGCACGATGGAGATGCCGGCGGTGACATCGGCATTGGCGCCGTTCAGGCCTGATAGCGCCGACCGGGCACGAAGCAGGGCGACGCCGCCGCCTGGCACGATGCCTTCTTCCACGGCCGCACGCGTGGCGTTCAGCGCGTCGTCGATGCGGTCCTTCTTTTCCTTCACTTCCGATTCGGTGGCGCCGCCGACGCGGATCACGGCAACGCCGCCTGACAGCTTTGCCAGCCGCTCCTGGAGCTTTTCCTTGTCGTAGTCCGAGGTCGTCTCCTCGATCTGGCCCTTGATCTGGGCGACGCGCGCCTGGATGGTCGCCTTGGTGCCCGCGCCGTCGATGATCGTGGTGGTGTCCTTGTCGATCAGCACGCGCTTGGCGCGGCCGAGCATCTCGATGGTGACGTTTTCAAGCTTGATGCCGAGATCCTCGGAAATCATCTGGCCCGAAGAGAGCACCGCGATGTCTTCCAGCATCGCCTTACGACGGTCGCCGAAGCCCGGTGCCTTGACGGCCGCGACCTTGAGGCCGCCGCGCAGCTTGTTCACGACCAGGGTGGCGAGGGCCTCGCCTTCGACGTCCTCGGCAATGATCAGCAGCGGCCTGCCGCCCTGCACCACCGCTTCGAGGATCGGCAGCATCGCCTGCAGATTGCCGAGTTTTTTCTCGTGGATGAGGATGTAGGGGTCCTCGAGTTCAGCGCGCATCTTGTCGGCATTGGTGACGAAGTAGGGGCTGAGATAGCCGCGGTCGAACTGCATGCCTTCGACGACGTCGAGTTCGGTGTCGGCGGTCTTGGCTTCCTCGACGGTGATGACGCCGTCATTGCCGACCTTGTTCATCGCCTTGGCGATCATTTCGCCGACACTGGCGTCGCCATTGGCGGCAATGGTGCCGACCTGCGCGATCTCGGCCGACGACTTGACCTTCTTGGCCTTCGCCTTGATTTCCCCGACGACGGCGGCGACGGCCTGGTCGATGCCGCGTTTCAAATCCATCGGGTTCATGCCGGCGGCGACCAGCTTGGCGCCTTCGCGCAGGATCGAAGCGGCCAGCACCGTGGCTGTCGTGGTGCCGTCACCGGCGAGGTCATTGGTCTTCGAGGCCACTTCGCGCACCATCTGCGCGCCCATGTTCTCGAACTTGTCCGCAAGCTCGATTTCCTTGGCAACGGCGACGCCGTCCTTGGTGATGCGCGGGGCGCCATAAGCCTTGTCGATGATGACGTTGCGGCCCTTGGGACCCAGAGTCACCTTCACCGCATTGGCGAGGATTTCGACGCCGCACAGCATGCGGTCACGCGCATCGGTGGAGAATTTGATTTCCTTGGCAGACATGATTCTTATCCGTTTCGAGTTTGAGGGGGCCAGTCGCCGCGCCGAACGCGCGGCGCTCCAGTCAGGCGGCCTTCTTGGCTTCGACAGCCCTTTCGATGACGCCCATAATGTCGGCTTCCTTCATGATCAGCAGGTCTTCGCCGTCGATCCTGACCTCCGTCCCCGACCATTTGCCGAACAGAACCAAGTCGCCGGCCTTGACGTCGAGCGGAACGAGCGCGCCCTTTTCGTCGCGTGCCCCCGGACCGACGGCAATGACTTCGCCTTCCTGCGGCTTTTCCTTGGCATTGTCGGGAATGATAATGCCGCCCTTGGATTTAGTATCGCCTTCGGCGCGCCGGATGACGACGCGGTCGTGGAGTGGACGGAACTTCATGAGAACTTCTTTCTGGGGCCGGCATAGGCGACCGCGCCCTCTCCTATAGGCGGTTTGGCACTCGATAGATAGGAGTGCCAAAATTTATCGTGAGACGAATTAAATATTAGAAGTATTATTTCAGCGCTCGGTTTCTCCACGCCGGCAAGGGCCCAAATAATTCGAAAGATTGAATTTTTCCTGCCGAGCCCCTATTTATCTGACAAGTTCGTTTTCACGATTTCAGCATGAAGGAGATTTGTTCGATGGCCGATGGCAATCACACTCTGATGGAAAAAGCCCAAGCCCGCTTTGTCGACAAGCAGAAGAAGACGGCCGAGCACAACAAGGCAACCGCTGAATACGTGTCCGAGGCGCGGGCCAGGGAGATCAAGACGAAACGGCTGAGAGAGCTGCGGCTGGCCAAGGAAGAAGCCGACCGCATGGCGGAAGCCCAGAACCCGACACCGAAGAAGAAACGGGCGGTAAAGAAGGCCTAGAAATTCCAGGAAAGTGCGGCGGTTTCGCTCGCGCGGGCAAAGAGCGTTCAGCCCTCATGCCGCGGCGCTGTGCCCTTTCACTTGCCCCTCGGCCTTGAAGATGCGGAACGTGTTGCGGCCTGCGGCCTTGGCGGCATAGAGCGCGGTGTCGGCCTGCATGAACAGGTCGCAGGGCTGACCGGCCTCGGCGAAGGCAATGCCGACCGAGGCGCCCAATCTGAGCGACTGGCCTCGGACGGGAAGCGGCTTGGCCATCGCCTCGATGAGGTGGCGCGCCATGCCGGAGACGGCGGCTCGATCGAGATGCGGCCCAAGCAGCACCGCGAACTCGTCGCCGCCGACGCGCGCCACCAGCTCCGCCCCGCCGCAACCGCCGGTAAGGCGTTCTGCCGCCGCCTTCAGGCACTCGTCGCCGACGACATGGCCGAAGGTGTCGTTGACGGCCTTGAAGCCGTCGAGGTCGATCAAAAGGAGCGCGCCGACGGGTCGGCCCTCCTCCGCATGCCCGAGCCGCGCCTGGAAGCGGGCGCGGTTGGCAAGCCCGGTCATGGCGTCGAATTCGGCCAGATAGCGCATCCGGTCCGAGAGGATTTTTTCCTCGGTGATGTCCTGCTTCATGCCGAAGATGCGCACGGGCATATCAGCCTCGCACTCGACGGTGGCGGTGATGCGGATCCAGCGGCAATGGCCGGCCACGGTCGTGATCTCGGCATCGAGGGTGAATCCGCTGCGCTCGGCGATGGCACGGCCGCGCAGACTATCCAGTGCCTTGCGCGATTCAGCCGGATAGCACTTGATGATCTCGCCGCGGTCGAGCACCGAGCCGCGCGGCAAGTCGAACAGGTCGTAGACCACATCGGTCCAGGTAAGTCGCTCGTCGGGCAGGCTGCATTCCCACACGCCGATGCGCGCCGCGGCCGACGCCCGGTCGAAGATCTTGCGGCTGTGGGCAAGCGAAACATCCTGACTGGCGATCAGCGCCGCCTGCGCCGCAAGTTCCGCCTCGAGCCTGGCGATGGTTGCGGCATCGCTGCGGCGGTTGTAGGCGCTGCCTTGCCCCACCCGCTTGCCGGGTAGCGAGGCCGGGTCTTTCGGAGTGCAGGATGTATCGGGCATGGAGGAACTCCTGGCGGGCGACCACCATGGCGCAACAGCCCTTAAAACTTCGCTGACGGCAGGCCTGGTTTTGATGGAGCGATTGTCGAATTCGGCGCCGCCCCTCATCTGCCTGCCGGCATCCTCTCCCCGTATAGGGACGGGGAGAGGGGCGCTTATTGATGGCTTCGCCAATCGCCAACGTTGCAAAAGAGGGCGCCGAGGTCGCGGCCGCCCCTTCTCCCCGTCACTATACGGGGAGAAGTGCCCGGCAGGGCGATGAGGGGCAGCGCCACCGCTCGGAATGGCGTGGTGGAATGGAGGAGCTTATCCAACACTTTTCCCCTTGAACCCACACCCGATCTGGCCTAGCCTTGAATGAGAAAAGGTTTTTCCAGACATTTCCGATCGGGCTCGGCCGCGTGCCGGGCGTTGTTTCGGACAATAAGGGAAAACCTTTTCCCAGATAAGGATTCTCGGCCCGATGGCATCGGACGATCAGCCAGTTCCGGTCTTTCCCAAGCCCGTCACCTTGCGTGACGTGGCCGCCCGGGCCGGCGTCAGCGTCGCCACCGCCTCGAAGGCGCTCAACGACCAGGGGCGGATGACCGCCGAGACCCGCGAGCGCATCCGCGACACGGCGCGCAGCCTGGGGTTTCGTCCCAACAGCCTGGCGCAGAGCCTGCTGAGGCGGCGCTCCTTCACCGTCGGCCTGCTCACCAACGATACCTATGGCCGTTTCTCGCTGCCGCTGATGTCGGGCATATCTGACGCGCTGGTCGATGCCGGCGTCTCGGTGTTCCTGTGCAATGTCGAGGAGGATCCGCGCCTCGGCCAGCTTCATGTCGAGGCCATGCTCGACAAGCGCGTCGACGGCATCATCGCCACCGGCAAGCGCATCGACCGCCATCTGCCGGTCGACCTGTCCAATCTGCATGTCCCGGTGATCTATGCCTTCACCCAGCCCGATCCCGACGCCGTCGCCTTCGTTTCCGACGATGCCGGTGGCGCGCGGCTGGCGATCGAGCATTTCTGCCGGCTCGGCCGCAAGCGCATCGCCCATGTCACCGGCCCGGCGAGCTTTGCCGTGGTGCACGAACGGGCGCAGGCCTATCGCGCCGCGCTGACCGAAAACGGCCTGCCTGCCATCGAGCCGCTGCTCGGCGCCTGGTCGGAAGCCTGGGGACATGAGGCCGTGGCAAAACTGTTCGACACCAACGGCGAAAAACCGGACGCTGTCTTCTGCGGCAACGATCAGATCGCGCGCGGCGTCATCGATGCTCTGCGGGAACGAGGCCTCGGCGTGCCCAATGATGTCGGCGTCATCGGCTTCGACAATTGGGAGATCGTGGCCGAGGCGACCCGCCCGCCGCTGACCTCCATCGACATGAACCTGGCAGCGCTTGGACGCGAGGCCGGGCTGACCCTGCTTTCCCTGGTTGGCGGCAAGCCCGCCACGCCGGGCATTCGAAAACTGCCGTGCCGGCTGGTGGTGCGGCAGTCCTGCGGCCGCCTGTCAAATGGCTGAGAAAGACGGCTAAGAACGAAACGCCGCGATTGGCGGCAAGCCGCGCATCGCGGCCAATGTGGAGGAGGAGAACATGAGGACTTTGATTGCCAAACTGGCCCTGACGGCTGCCGCTCTGGGCTGCGGCCTGCAATTTGCCGCCGCCGAGACCGCCAACATCTGGGTACGTGCCGACGGCTCGAACTTCATGCCGAAGATCGTCGACGCCTTCAACAAGGCGAACAAGGACCAGGTCAAGCTCGACATCATCCCCAATGCCGAGATCATCCCGAAATATGGCGCGGCCGCCGCCGGCGGCACGGCGCCCGACGCGTTGTCGCTCGACCTGATCTACACGCCCTCCTTCGCCGCCGCCGGCCAGCTGGAGGACATCACCGACTGGGCGAAATCCCTGCCCTATTTCGCCAGCCTGTCGCCGGCGCATGTGAAGACCGGCACCTACAAGGACCATATTTACGGCCTGCCCTTCTCGGCCGACGCCTCGGTGCTGATCTGGAACAAGAAGCTGTTCAAGCAGGCCGGCCTCGACCCCGAGAAAGGTCCCACCAACTGGGCCGAGATCGAAGCCGACGCCGAGAAGGTCAACGCGCTTGGCGGCAACATCAAGGGCTTTTATTTCTCCGGCAATTGCGGCGGCTGCAACATCTTCACCTTCACGCCGCTGATCTGGGCCTCGGGCGGCGACATCCTGTCGGAGGACGGCTCGAAGGCGACGCTGGACAGCCCGCAGCTGCGCGGCGCCATCGATCTCTACCGCTCCATGGTCAAGAAGGATCTGGTGCCGGCGGGAGCCCAGACCGACACCGGCGCCAATTTCTTTGCCGCCTTCGCCGCCGGCAATATCGGCATCTCTCCCTCCGGCGCCTTCGCCATCGGCGCGCTCAACACGCAATATCCCAATGTCGACTACGGCGTCACCTTCCTGCCGGGCAAGGATGGCAACTGGTCGTCCTTTGCCGGCGGCGACAATTTCGTCGTCACCAAGGGCACCAAGAAACTCGCCGTGGTGAAGGAGTTCCTGGACTTCGCCTATTCGCTCGAAGGCCAGACCATCCTCGCCAAATACGGCAGCCTGCCGGTGCGCGGCGACATCGCCAAGGACGCGCTCAAAGATCTCGACCCGCGCTACCAGATCGCCGCCGAAGCCATGGCCAAGGGCAAGACGCCCTATTCCGTGGTGTTCAACGACCTGATCAACTCCGCCAATGGCCCGTGGACGCAGATGATCAACGAGGTCTTCTTCGGCGACGACGTCGACGGCGCGATCGCCAATGCACAGGAAACCATGCAGTCGATCATCGACCAGGCGCCGCAGAAGTAGCGCGCGCCTGTCCGGCCGCCCGCCTGTCTCCCTGGGCGGGCGGCCGGGAATTTGCATCGCTAACGACAGGGCTAATAGCGTTGAGACAAGACCCCCTCATCCGGCCGCTACGCGGCCACCTTCTCCCCGCTGGGGAGAAGAGGCTGGCGCCCGTGCCGGCGCCCTCCTCTCCCCTCGGGGAGAGGTCGGATTGCCCCGAATTGCCCTTCGCAATTCGGTTGGCAATCCGGGTGAGGGGGTACTTGGCCGATGCCCTAACAGCATCGAGCGCTCGGCCATGACCACCCTCACCGCAACCACCGCCCCGCCCCGCGTCCGCAAACTCGTCGGCACCGGGCGCCGGCAATGGGTCGGCCTGCTCTATGTCGCGCCGGCGGTGGCATTGGTCATGCTGTTCTTCGTCATTCCGCTCGGCATGACGGCGTGGATGTCGCTGCACAACTGGCCGCTGATGGGCGAGCACTCCTTCATCGGCCTCGGCAATTACTGGGCGATCCTGCGCGACACCAGATTCTGGAACGCGCTGAGATTCACCGGCTACTACACGGTGGTCGTCACCATCGCGATCTTCGCCGTCGCCTTTCCGCTGGCGATCTTCATCGAGCGGCCGCGCCCGTTCACCAATCTCTACCGCACCATGTTCTTCATGCCGGCGGTGGTCGGCTTTGCCTCGGCGAGCCTGCTTTGGTCGTGGCTGCTCAACGTCGATTCCGGCCTGTTCAGCCCGGCCGCCTACGACCTCGGCCTGATCGACAAGAAATTCAACCTGCTCGCCACCTTCCAGCCGGCCTTCTGGTCGATCATCGCCATGGTGGTGTGGAAGGTCGCCGGCTTCACCATGATCATCCTGATGACCGGCCTGCAATCGATCCCGCAGGACCTGCAGGAGGCCGCCGTCATCGACGGCGCCGGGCCGTTCGCCCGGTTCAGGGCAATCACGCTGCCGCTGATGCGCCGCACACTGGCGCTGGCGCTGATCCTGTCGGTCGCGGGCTCGATCCTTGCCTTCGACCAGTTCTACATCATCCTGCGCGGCGGCCCGCGCAACCAGACGCTGACGGCGGTGTACTGGATCTTCAACCAGTCCTTCGTGTCGTTCAAGCTCGGCTACGGCGCAGCACTTTCGATGGTGCTGCTGGTGATCCTGGTGACGCTCAGCCTCGTCCAGCTCTGGCTGTTGCGCAAGCCCGAGGGGCTCGACTGATGGCGCAGGCGATGTCAGACACAGGCAAGCTCGCGGCTCGCTTGGCCAGGCATTCCATCGGCATCATTGCCTCGGTGCTGTTCGTGGCGCCGATCGTGTGGACGGTGCTGTCGGCCTTCAAGCCGGCGCAGGAGGCCCGCCTGCCACCGCTGCCGCCATGGCCGACGACGGGATTCTCGCTCGAAAACTACGCCACGTTGAACAGCTTCGGCGACGGGCTGTGGGTCTCGGCCCAGAACAGCATCTACGTCTCGGTGATGACCGTTATATTGTCGGTCATCGTCAGCGTGCTCGCCGGCTACGGTTTTTCGCGGTTTCGGTTTCCCCTGAAGGATCTGTTCTTCGTCCTCATCCTGTCGACGATCATGATCCCGTTCCAGTCGATCCTGACGCCGATCTTCCTGGTGCTGACCAAGCTTGGCCTGCACAACACGCTGACCGGCCTGGTCGGCGTCTATGTGACGCTGCAGCTGCCGTTCTCGATCTTCATGATGCGCAACGCCTTCGACGCGGTGCCGCGCGAGATCGAGGAGGCCGCGCGCATGGACGGCGCCGGCAACGCCACCATGCTCATTAAGGTGATGCTGCCGCTGGTCTGGCCGGGCGTCGTCACCATCGCGCTGTTTGCCTTCCTCGGCGCCTGGAACGAATTCCTCGCGGCCCTGGTGCTGATGACCGACCAATCCAAATTCACGCTGCCGGTGATGATGACAGCGCTTCAGTCGGGCCGCTTCGGCGCCATCGACTGGGGCGCCGTGCAGGCGGGCGTCACCGTGATGATGGTGCCGTGCCTGGTCCTGTTCCTGGCTTTGCAGCGCTTCTACATCCGCGGCCTGATGGCCGGGGCCGTCAAATAACAGATCGAATGGAGTGAGTTCATGACCGGATCGCAAACCGCAAAGACGGCTAGAACGGGCAAGCCGAAGCTCGCCTTCCGTCCGCTGCCGGTGCCGCAGGTCGACGTGCACGGCTTCTGGGGCGACCGCGCCGAGGCGGTGGCGACGCGCACCGCCGACATCCTTTACGACCGCTGCGTGGAGGCGCGCATGCTCGAGCAGATCGACCCCGACCGCCCCTCGCCCGGCATCGTCATTCCGTTCCATTCGCCTTCGCCCGACGAGGCCGCCTCCCCCGGCTTCACCGGTTCGACCGTGACCACGCAGATGTTCTGGGATTCCGATCTCGGCAAGACGATCGAGACCGCGGCCTATTCGCTCTACCGGCGCAAGAACCCTGAACTGGAGAAGAAGATCGACGCCGTCATCGACATGTACGGCAGGCTGCAGCAGGAGGACGGCTATCTCTCCAGCTGGTATCAGCGCATCCAGCTCGGCAAGCGCTGGACCAATCTGCGCGATTGCCACGAGCTCTACTGCGCCGGCCACCTGATCGAAGGCGCGGTCGCCTACTACCAGGCGACCGGCAAGCGCAAACTGCTCGACATCATGTGCCGCTACGCCGACCACATCGCCTCGGTACTGGGCCCCGAGCCCGGCAAGAAGAAGGGCTATTGCGGCCATGAGGAGATCGAGCTGGCGCTGGTCAAGCTGGCGCGGGTAACCGGCGAGCGGAAATATATGGAGCTGGCCAAATACTTCATCGACCAGCGCGGCCAACAGCCGCATTATTTCGACGAGGAGGCGCGCGCCCGCGGCGCCGACCCGAGGGCCTATCATTTCAAGACATACGAATACAGCCAGTCGCACATCCCGGTGCGCGAGCAGGACAAGGTGGTCGGCCATGCGGTGCGGGCCATGTATCTTTATTCGGGCATGGCCGACATCGCCACCGAATATGGCGACGACAGCTTGCGGGTGGCGCTCGACCGGCTGTGGGACGACCTCACCACCAAGAACCTGTACGTCACCGGCGGGCTCGGTCCGTCGGCGCACAATGAGGGTTTCACCAGCGACTACGACCTGCCTAACGAAACCGCCTATGCCGAGACCTGTGCGTCGGTCGGGCTGGTGTTCTGGGCGAGCCGCATGCTCGGCATGGGCCCGAACGCCCGCTACGCCGACATGATGGAGCGCGCGCTCTACAATGGTTCGATCTCGGGCCTGTCGCTCGACGGCTCGCTGTTCTTCTACGAGAACCCGCTGGAAAGCCGGGGCAAGCACAACAGATGGAAATGGCACCGCTGCCCCTGCTGCCCGCCCAATGTCGGGCGCATGGTGGCCTCGATCGGCAGCTATTTCTACAGCCTGGCGGACGATGCACTTGCGGTCCATCTCTATGGCGACTCCACCGCCCGCTTCGACATGTTGGGCACGCCGGTAACGCTGACGCAGGCGAGCCGCTATCCCTGGGATGGTGCCGTCGAGATCGCGGTCGAGCCGCAATCGCCGGTGGAGTTCACGCTGCATTTGCGGGTGCCGGGTTGGAGCTCCAAGGCCGGCCTCGCCGTCAATGGCGAGACGGTCGACCTCGAGGAAGTCACCAGCGACGGATATGCCGCGATCCGGCGCAACTGGACAAAGGGCGATCGTATCCGGCTCGATCTCGAAATGCCGATCGAGCGGCTCTACGCCAATCCCGAGGTCCGGCAGGATGTCGGCCGCGTCGCACTGTCGCGCGGGCCGCTGATCTACTGCGTCGAGGCATCAGACAATGACGCCAGCCTGCATCGCCTGACCCTGCCGCGCACGGCCGGCATCGAGGCGCATGACGAGCCGGACCTGCTGGGCGGTGTGGTGACGCTTTCAACTGTCGCACAAGCCGATGCCGGCGACGGCTGGCAGGGAGGGCTCTACCGGTCCGAGCCGCCGGCCAGGGTCGAGACGCGCCTGACCGCCATCCCCTATTTCGCCTGGGACAACCGCGAGCCCGGCGAGATGCTGGTCTGGCTTCGGGACGGCTGAGGTTGGTTGCGGGGCCCGCAAACCTCTCGCGGCCCTGTTATGTCCGGCTTGACTGGGTAGCCGCCGCGGGCAGCGGCGTTTTCGGCGCCGCTTGCGCGGCGCTGCCGTCGACATGCGCCCAGGCTGGCCGTTCGAACAGGAACATGCCGAAACCAATTCGCTGGACGATGAAGTAGAGCGCGACGGGGCTTATGATCGAGACCAACAGCACTGCCAGGCTGAGCATGCCCGTGTCGGTCAACAGGCCGCTTGCCAGCGCAGCGCCGCGAAACAGCGACATCGGGATGGTGAAGGCGACATAGACGACCAGTGAGTGTTCGCCGAGCCACCGCAGCCATTCCATGACGGGGAATTTCGACAGGAAGCCGCCAAGAACGCAAAGCGCCACCGCGCCGGCGACGGCCAGCACCAGATGCAGCGGCGGCCATGCCGCCAGGCCCATCCGCATGCCGACGGGCTGCATGGCATAACCCGGCGAATAGACCAGCAGGCCGTTGACAACAGCCCACAGGAGCAGTCCGGCGACGGCCAGCGTCGGGCGGGCTTGCGTCCATTCGACGAGCCGGAACACCAGCGGTGCCATCACGAAGCCGACGTAGAAAAAGACGAAATAGGCCGCGAATTGTTCGACCGCATAGCTGTCCGGATGGGGCGCCCACATCTGCAGGCAGGCGGCGATCGGGATGACGATCCAGGCAGGGACGGCGAACTGCCGCAGCAGTTTCGCGGCAAGGCCGAACACCGCCAGCATGTAGATGAACCACAACACGCCATAGGGCTGGACGACGGCCATTGCCAGGTCGTGCAGCATGCCGGCGGGATCCCGGCTGAAAATGCCGATCTTCAGCCCGATCGAGATGATCGCCCACAGCACGTAGAAATAGAGATAATGGACGACGCGCCGGTCGATATAGCGCCGCCACGGCCGGTCGATCACCTGCGACAGGAACAGCCCAGAGATGAGAAAGAATTCGGGCATCCGAAACGGCGTCGCGAAGCCGATGACGTAGTGGAGGAAGCCGACGCCGCCCGTGTACTCGCCGGTGTTGTAGGCTGAGTACATCATGACCACGAGGATGATGGAGAGGCCTTTGGCCGTATCCACCCACGGCATGCGCATCGGGCTTTTCATGGCGGCGAATCCAGACCGGGCCGGCCCGGCTGGCCAGCCATCATCCGGCGATGTCTAGCACCATCAAGCTTCCCAGATCGTAAACGCGCCTTTCTTCTACGTCGGCGCTGCCCCTCACTGTCCTGCCGGACATCTCTCCCCACGGGGCGAGAGGCGCTGCCGCAACGCCGGCGCATTTATTGCAACGCGGACAATTGGCGAAGCAGCCACGACAGCGTCCCTCTCCCCGTCACTATACGGGGAGAGGATGCCGGCAGGCAGGTGAGGGGCAGCGCCGACGGCGACCGCTATATGATAGGACCGTGACGCAGCGGATTTAACGCCTGGCCTTCGACTTGTTCAGCGCCACGGCGGCGCGAACCAGCGCCTTGAAGGCCTCCTCATTGACTTCTTCGCCTTTCTGGAAATCGATGGCGCGGCGCGTATTCCCTTCGAGGCTGGAGTTGAACAGGCGTGCGGGATCGGGCAGCGCGGCCCCCTTCGCGAAGGTCAGCTTGACGACGGCCTTGTAGGTCTCGCCGGTGCAGATCATGCCGGCGTCCTCCCACACCGGCACGCCGCGCCATTTCCACGTCTCGACCACATCGGGATCGGCTTGATGGATCAGCGCGCGCAGCCGGCCCAGCATCTCGCCGCGCCAGTCGCCCAATTCCCTGATCCTGCCGTCGATCAGCTCGGAGGGAGATTTGCTGTCCTGCAGTCCGGTGGTCGTCATGCCGTTTCTCCTTCGAACGCTGGAAATAGCGCGCTCACATGCGCTCGCCAGGCAATTGGCTGGCCTGCTTCACCCAGGCGCTGAACTGCGCCTCGTCGAAGGCGTCGTCCTCGTGGATGTGGAAATAGCGCGTATCCCTGCTCTTGGACGCGACCGGCGGCACCGGATCCAGCAACTGGCCGCGGAAGAAAGCGACCTTGATGTACTTGGCGAAGCAATGGATGTTGAGGAACCAGCCCTCGCCTTCGACGCCGTAGAAGGGCGAATTCCATTTGACCGCCTTGTGCACGCCGGGCACGGCGCGCTCGATGAGCGCGTCGAGGCGTTGGCCGACCTCGCGCTTCCAGCCCGGCATGGCCGCGATATAGGCCTGCACCGGCGCATCGCCATAGCCCTTGGCGATCTGCGGGTTGCCGCCGGAAAGCAGCTTCGGTTCAGCCTTGGCGGGCTTGCTCGATTTCCGCTCGGTCTCGGCCATGCCTCCCCTTCCTATCCGTTGGCCCGATGCACGCTGCGTCCCCTGGAAACATAGGGCAGCACGAACATATAGAGGCCGCTGAACAGCAAAAGAAAGAGCGGCAGGAGCGGCGAATAGACCACCCAGGCGGGCGGCTGCCCGAACGCCATGGTGGCGAAGTTCGCGGCGACGGTGATCGTGAAAATGATCGACAGCCAGCGATGCGCCTGCCGTATCCATTTGCTCCAGTCCAATTCTGCCTCCTTTGCACTATGCGTTGAAACCCGGCGCCCTACCAGCGCGCCAGCTCTGTGATCTGGACGAGATTGCCGCAGCCATCATTCACCTGCGCGATGGTCGAGCCGGTCACCGCGGTCGGCGCCATGGCGAAGGCACCTCCATTCGCCTTGATGCGCTCGTGATCGCCCTTGATGTCGTCGGTGAAGAGCATCAGCGCCGGCTGTCCCTGCTTGAAGATCGCCTGCTGGTAGGCCTTGGCCGCCGGATTGTCGTTCAGCGCCAGCTGCAATTCGGTCCCGTCGGGCTCTTCGGCCGAGACGACCGTCAGCCAGCGGAACGGACCGTTGCTGAAATCGGCCTTTTTGGTGAGGCCGAGCACATCGGTATAGAAGGCGAGCGCCTTTTCCTGATCGTCGACATAGATGCTGGTCAGTTTGAGTTTCATCGCTTTTTCTCCATAGGTTTTGCTGGCGGAGGACCGCCCTTTACTACCGCTGTGTGGCATTCGGCCTGGCCGGAGACCTCAGTCGGTCCGCGCCAGAAGCTCTTCCAGCTT
Organism: Mesorhizobium sp. ESP7-2; assembly: GCF_020164715.1. Lineage (NCBI taxonomy): Bacteria > Pseudomonadati > Pseudomonadota > Alphaproteobacteria > Hyphomicrobiales > Phyllobacteriaceae > Mesorhizobium > Mesorhizobium sp. ESP7-2. The sequence continues at coordinate 181,843 of NZ_JAIUGQ010000004.1, read as the reverse complement.
CTCCAGGAATTGCGGCCACCCCACCTTGGCGCCGCCATAGGCCCGTCTCTGGTCGGGCCGGAAACCGGCCTGCTCCATGCGCAGGTGGGTTCCCGTCGACGTTGGGGTGAGCGTGAAAGTCACCACGCTCCTGAGATCGAAAGCCGGATCCTGGTGCGCGAGGTTCCAGCTGTAGGACAGCGTCTTGTGCGGCTCGACGGCAAGCACCTCGCAATCCAGCACGCCGCCCCAGTCGCCGCGGAGGTTGAAGCGATGGCCGACGACCGGATTGAAATCGTTCTTCATCAGCCACACCTCGATCAGATGCGGTTGCGTCAGCGCGCGCCAGAGTTTTTCAGGTGGATGGGAGACTTCCCGCTCGACGACGACAGTGCGGGTCTCCTGGGCACTATCGTTCACTGGTCCATCCTTTTGAGCAAATCCTCGAGGTCGTCGAACCGGCTTTCCCAGAACCCCGCCATCTCACGCGTCCAGTCCATCAGCGGCGCCAGCGCGGCAAGCTGCGCGCTGTAATGCGTCTGGCGACCTTCATGCCGGTCGCGCACCAGCCCGGCCTGCTTCAGTAAGCCGAGATGTTTCGACACCGCCGGCTGCGAGACGCCGGACTGGCTCGTCAGTGCCCCGACCGTCTGCTCTCCCTGGCGGCACAGCCGCTCGAAGATCGCCCGCCTGGTCGGGTCGGCGAGCGTCCTGAAGAGCATGTCATGAGCGTCTGGCATCCGAAATCGATAACCCATTGGCTATTGGTTGACGTATAACCGCAGGGATATATGTTCGTCAAGTGGAAGATTGGAGCGACAGGAATATCGGTGAGATGGACGGCAAAGCCAACATAGTTCCTTCGGCGCTGGACGCGATCGCCTTCACCCGTTGACAGCGGCTTCGTCCAACCGGACGAACAGACTGTTCATCTTGGCCAAATCAGCTATTATAGGTAAGGGCCTGCCGCAACGTAGTTTGCTCAATCCATGGCCTCTTCCGCTCAGGCGACCGTCGATACCCCGCCCCCCGCCCTTCGGCGGTCGTCAGCTATTTCCTGTTCACGCATACGCATTCGCGCGGCGCCGGCTCCGGTTTTTCAGCGGACGTGGGTGCGGCCAATTTCCTGCGCCACCAATTCCTGCAATTGCCACAGATTGCGGTCGCGGATACCGCAGGCGTCGAGATGGCGGATTGTCTCGAACAGATACTCAGCGCCCGAGCCCCAATGGCCGACGGCTCTGGCCAACGTCGCCGCGACCGCCTGCTTGTCGAGCTTGCCGGCATAGCGCGGATTGGCGGGATCGACGACGAAGCCGAGCGCCAGGCACGGCCCGCCTTCGGCGCTGACCCGCAGCCAGCGCGGCACGTTGACGGCGGGCAGGATGGTCATTTCGCGGCGCAGCAGCGCTTCCAGATTTTCGGCTACCGGCTCGGCGATCTCGAACACCATGCCCTGGCACTGGCCGCCACGGTCGAGCGCCATCATCAGGCCGGGTCGATCGAGCGTGCCGCGAAAGCGCTGCACCGTGAAGCAGAACGACCGGTGCCAGCCCCGCGCCACCGCCCGTTCGCCGCCCCTCACCTCCCCTGCCGGCTTCCACAGCAGCGAGCCATAGGCGAACAGTCTCAGCGGCCCAACCGGTGCCGAGGCCATGATCTCTTCACGAAAACGCGCATAGTCCTGGTCGGTCATATAGACCATGCCCGGCGTCGGCCCGGCATCCTCGACCGCGCGCAAGGTGCGCGCCACCAGCGCCTCGGTCAGCGCCATCGGCGCCTTGCGCAGCGCGGGTTTGCGCGATGCGACGGAAATCGGCTTGTTCATCTCGACAGACCATCCGACTTGATCCATGAAACGGACGAACCTCGGCACAACGCCATCAGACATCACCTCCCTATACCATTGCCGTTTCGCGATTGCCGTATCGACATACCGGAATTCGATCCGCCCGGAATGCAATGGGCTCACCCTCAGATATGGTCCAGAATAGGGTTCCATATCGACCTGCTGGATGCACAAGTCGAACATAGACGTCCATCCGAACAGAACTGAACTCAAAGAGCCGTTTGCTATGAATAGGGCAAGCGCCTCCACACCACGGAACGCGGAGGCAAATGGGCCGGCTGCTTCGTTCGGGTACTTGCCTCGAATGGAGCCGATGATGCTTGGCCATGAGTTCTGCACCGGCTGAAGGTCCGGGACGGCGAGCGACTTGTCAACAGGACCAACTGAAGCGCTTGCAGGCGGGCAATGCGATTGCTGCCTATGCCTCCCGCGAAATGCTCTGCAGCCTGCGAAACCAGCTTGGCGAGGGGCGTTGCCTTGGCCCCCTCCCATTTGGAGCGGCCACCGTCGTCATGGAACGAGATCGCTCCCGGAACGTTTCATCGGGTTGGGAGGAAGCCATGAACGATGCGCCGGCAACGCCGGTCGGCAGGCCGCTTTCGTCAGGCGAGCTGGTCACCGTGATGTCCCATTTCCATCGCGCCGAGATCGCCCGCATGGCCGGCTGGCGCGACCGCCTCGACCGCACCAGCAATTGGGCGATCACCGTTGTCGCGGCGATGCTGTCGGTGTCGCTGTCGACGGCCAGCGCCCATCACGGCGTGCTGCTGTTTGCCATGCTGCTGGTGCTGCTCTTGTTGTGGATAGAGGCGCGCCGCTACCGCTTCTTCGATGTCTACCGCGCTCGCGTGCGCCAGTTCGAGCGTCACTATTTCGCGCAGATCTTCTCGCCGCAGCCCGACTTCGCCTCCGACTGGCTGCTGGTCGTTGGCGAGAGCCTGCGGACGCCGAAGTTCCTGGTTTCGCAGCGGGTGGCGCTGGCGCGCCGTTTGCGCCGCAACTACCTGCACATGATGCTGATCCTGCTGCTTGCCTGGATCCTCAAACTGTCGACACCGAGCCTGATCGATCAGGCCGCGCCGGTCGGCTTTGTCGGCACATTGCGCGAGGCCGTAGGTGCCGCGGCGCTCGGTCCCATTCCGGGCGTGGCCATCGTCGCCGCGATTGCCCTCCTCTATGCAGGCCTGCTGGCGGCCGCCTTCCTGACACCGGGCGACGACGGCGAACTCTCCTTCGGCGACGTCCACGTCTGAGTTCGATATCTAACGCAATATCTCGCGACGGATGGCTGCAACGCAAACCTCGGCCGTGCGTTGTGATGGTCAGTCCGCGGCGGCTTCTTGAAGGGACCCATGATCCACCCAACGGCAACGAGGTCGCACGGCGCTGCGGTCGCCTTTTCGCTGGCCATTCTCGTCCTGGCGTCGGCGGCAAGCGATGCGCTGGCCGCGCAGCCGGCCGGTCACGCCTCTGGCATGGGCGGCTCGGCGGAGGGGCTGTTCGTCGCCGAGATCGTGCTCCTGCTTCTGGTCGGGCGCGGCCTGGGCGAAATCTTCCAGCGCTATCGCCAGCCGGCGATCATGGGCCAGCTGATCGGCGGTATCCTGCTCGGGCCGTCGCTGTTCGGCTGGCTCTGGCCCGACGCCCAGCATCTGATCTTTTCCACCGATCCCGCGCAGAAAAGCATGATCGATGCCGTCTCCCAGCTCGGCATTCTGCTCCTCTTGCTGCTGACCGGCATGGAGACCGATCTGCGCCTCGTGCGGCGGGTGGGCGCCGCCTGTTTTTCGATCTCGATCACCGGCGTCGTCCTGCCCTTTGCCTGCGGCTTCGCGCTGGCGCAGGTGCTGCCGGATTCCCTTCTGCCCGAGCCGACTGAGCGCATCGTCGCCGGACTGTTCCTGGGTACCGCGCTGTCGATCTCCTCGGTCAAGATCGTCGCCATGGTGGTGCGCGAGATGAACTTCATGCGCCGCAACCTCGGCCAGATCATCGTTTCCTCCGCCATCATCGAGGACACGATCGGCTGGCTGGTCATCGCCGTCACCTTCGGCATCGCCACCAATGGCAGCCTGCAGGTGCTGCCATTGGTGCTGACGGTCGCCGAAGTGGCGCTGTTCATGCTGTTTTCCTTCACCATCGGCCGCCGCCTGGTGTTCACGCTGATCCGCTGGAGCAACGACAGCTTCCGGAGCGAATACGCCGTCATATCGGTCATCCTCATCATCATGGGGGTGATGGCGCTGATCACCAACCTGATCGGCGTGCACACCGTGCTCGGCGCCTTCGTCGCCGGCATACTGGTCGGGGAATCGCCGATCCTGTCCGACCACATAGAGGGCCAGTTGCGTGGCGTCATCACGGCGCTGTTCATGCCGGTGTTCTTCGGCATGGCCGGCCTATCCGCCGACCTGACCGTGCTTGCCGACCCGACGCTGGCGTTGCTGACCCTGGCGCTGGTGCTGATCGCCAGCATCGGCAAATTCTCGGGCGCCTTCCTCGGCGGCCGGCTGTCCGGCATGTCGCTGAAGGAGGCGACCGCCGTCGGCAGCGCCATGAACGCGCGCGGCTCGACCGAGGTCATCGTCGCCTCGATCGGCCTGTCGATGAACATCCTCTCCCACAATCTGTTCACGATGATCGTCACCATGGCCGTCATCACCACGCTGGCCATGCCGCCGATGCTGCGCTGGGCGCTCGGCCGGCTGCCGGTCGGCAATGCGGAAAAGCAGCGCGTCGACCGCGAACTGCTCGACGAACGCGGCTTCGTCTCCAAGCTGGAGCGGTTGCTGCTGCTCGTCGACGACAGCCCGGCCGGCAAGTTCACCGCCTATCTCGCCGGTCTCGTCGGCGGCGGCAGCGGCATGCCGACCACGCTGCTCCACCTTGAGGGCGGGGAACTGCCCGGCCCTGTCCGCGACAAAGGTCCCGAGCAGGCTTCGCGGCAGGTCAAGAAAGGGGCGGCCAGGAGCGCCAGGGCCGTCCGCAAGGCCGAGGATACGCCTGTCGACAAGGTCCACCTCACGGCCCGCACCGAGCTCGAGGCCACCACCGAGACGATCGCCGCGGAAGCGCGCAAGGGCTACGGCCTGCTGTTGGTCGGGCTGGACAACGCGATGACCGACAAAGGCACCTTCAGCGGTACGCTGAAGGATATCACCAGCGGTTTCGACGGCCCGCTCTGCCTGGTGCTGAATGGCGCCAAATCCAGCGGCAAGATGCCGTTGCTGCGCGCAGGCGCGACCATTCTGGTTCCCGTCAACGGCACCGAGGTGGCGCGGCGCGCGGCCGATTTCGCGCTCGCCCTGGCGCGGCCGCACCGGGCGCGCGTGAAAGCCCTCTATGTCTCGCAGGCCCGCAAGGGCAGCCGGCCAAGCACGGTTTCGCACCGCCGCGAGGAGGCCGTGCTCAAGGATGTCGCCGACCTCGCCGACCGCTATGGCGTCGCCGTCGAAACCGCGATCAGGACGCGCGCCACGCCGGACAGGGCGATCGCCAGGGAGGTGACCAAGGGCGCCGCCATGGTGGTGATGGGCGTCACCCAGCGGCCAGGCGACGAGCTGTTCTTCGGCGACACGGCGACCGCGGTGCTGGCCGCCGTCGCCTGCCCGGTCGTGCTTCTGGCCAGCGACCGCGTCAGGCGAACGGAGGCCGGCAACGAGGAGGCCGAGACCGGCGCCTGATGCCCTGCGGTGCTACAGCCCGAAGAACTGCCGCCCGATCATGTAGCCCAGCGCCGCCGCGACGAGCGGAAACAGCGTCGGCGCGACCTTGCCGAAGAAGGAGACGCTCGTGTCCTTGGGTGGCACATAGCGTCCATTGCCGAGATTCTTGGTCATTGCGTACCCGAACCGATAATTAGCGGACGCTTATTGACGCATGGCCGCATTAACGGGTTGCAAAGAAATTCGATCGAATAGCCGACCATTGCGCGGTGCCCACAGCCATTTGTCGCCGATCTCGGCCCAGCCCGCACCGGCTACAGACAAGGCGCCGGTCCTTCGGCTAGAGTTCCGCCTGGCGCGTCACCAGGGGAGCATCGAGATGAGCGAAGCGAGTTCAACGCCGGCCGGGCAACCCAGACCGCTCGCCGAGATCGCCAGCTACCACGCCCATATCTACCATGACGGGCAGGCCGAGCGGCGGCATGCCGAATGGCTGCGCCAGCGCATCGCCGAACGTTTCCGCGTGCGCCTCGGCAACTGGCACGACGGACCAGTCGGCCCGCACGGGCAGGCCATGTACCAGGTCTCCTTCGCCACCGAAATTTTCGCCACGCTGGTGCCCCGGCTGATGCTGAACCACCGGGGCTTGAGCATCCTCATCCACCCCAACACCACCAACCCCAAGCGCGACCACCTGGTCGACCCGATCTGGATCGGCCGGCCGTTGGAAGTGCATGGGGAGGTGCTTGGCGAGGAGCATGAGGCGGAAGAAGCGCTGGAGGTGAATACGGAACCGACGCTGGGAGCGTGAGGGGCGCCTATGCCCGCGAGTGCAGCTCAGCTTTGCCGCCCAACCGGTTTTCAAGGCGTTCGCACGATAATCGAAGCAGGCTCCGGTTGCGCTAAAATCGGCAAGGCGGGCGGGCAAACAAGTGCCCTCGCCCGCCCACCGTGAGTTACACCAGTTCGGCCAGGGCTGCTGCTTCGAAGCCGTTCAACGAATCGTACTTGCCGCCCTCGACCTTTGCCACCCAGTGCGGGTCGCTGAGAATGGCCCGACCCACGGCGATCAGATCAAACTCGTCGCGTTCCATCCGTTCGATGAGTCGGTCCAAGCTTGCGGGTGTCGATCCCTCGCCGGCAAAGGCGGTGGCGAAGTCTTTTTCGAGGCCGACCGATCCGACGCTGATCGTCGCGGCGCCAGTCACCTTCTTGGCCCAGCCTGCGAAGTTGAGGCCGTTCTCGCCATCGATCTCTGGGAATTCCGGCTCCCAGAAGCGACGCTGCGAGCAGTGCACGATGTCGACGCCGGCTTCCACCATCGGCAGCAGCCAGTCCTCCATGACCGCCGGCGTTTCCGCGAGCTTCACGGCGAGGTCCTGCTGCTTCCACTGGCTGAACCGCATGATGATCGGGAAATCGGGGCCGACCGCGGCGCGGACGGCGGCGACGATCTCGCCGGCGAAGCGCGACCGTTCCTTGATCGTCGGGCCGTTGTAGCGGTCGGTGCGCAGGTTGGTGCCCTTCCAGAAGAACTGGTCGACCAGGTAGCCGTGCGCGCCGTGGAGCTCGACCGTATCGAAGCCGAGCCGCCTGGCGTCGGCGGCCGCCTTGGCGAAGGCCGCCACGGTATCGGCGATGTCTTCTTCGGTCATCGCCACGCCTCGCGGTTGATCCGGCGCGACCAGCCCGGACGGGCTCTCGACCGGCGCGTCCGGCTCCCAGCCGTTGAGATAACGGGTGGAACCGGTATGCCAGAGCTGCGGCGCCATGCGGCCGCCGGCCTGGTGGACGGCGTCGATGATGTTCTTCCACCCGGCGAGGGCCGCCTCGCCGTGGAAAAGGGGAATGCCGCCATCGTTGCGCGATGCAGGACGATCGACGACGGTTCCTTCGGACAGGATCAGCCCAACCTGTCCTTCCGCCCGACGCCGGTAATAGGCCACATTCGCCTCGCCGGGTACGCCGTCGGGAGCGAAGAGCCGTGTCATCGGTGCCATGACGATGCGGTTCTTCAGTTTGAGCGACCCGATGGCGAAGGGACGGAACAGGGTGCTGGTATCTGCATGAGACATTAATCAAAACTCCGTTGTGATCGATGCCTCACAGGTATATATTGTAGACCTGACGTCAATTAGGCACTTTAAATCGCCTTGGTTTATCGAAGGAAACCGCAATGCCCAGTCTGGATCCGAAATGCTTTTCGTCGGATTGCCCGAGCCGCGTGCTGTTCGACCAGATCGCCGACAAGTGGTCGATGATGGTGCTGACCGTGCTGGAGGACGGACCGCACCGGTTCAACGGGATCCGGCGCCGTCTGGAGGGCGTAACCCAAAAGGCGCTCACGCAGTGCCTCCGTCGCCTTGAGCGCAACGGGCTGATCTCTCGGCAAGTGTTGTCGCTGTCGCCCGTGGCGGTGCAGTATCGGATCACGCCGCTTGGCCACACATTGCACGAACCGTTTCGGGCACTCTACCAGTGGACGCTTGCGAACATGGCCGAGGTCGATGCCGCTCGTCAGCTCTTCGACGCCTCCGCCGGTGGGATGACGCCGATCGACGCCTCGCGGCTCAAATCGGCCGCCTGACCCCGCGACAATCCGGTCCTGCATCTTGCCACGCCGCCGATGCGAGCGCGCGATGCACGCGGTCACGGCACGAAACGACCGGACGACGGCAAGCCGTGCTCGCATGTCCACAGGCGGTATCCCGAGCCCTACCAACGCTACTTCAAGTGCCTGATTGACACCAAGTCTACGGTGTATACTTGAGCATATGGAGTTGCTGCCGCTCAGCCGGGTCATTGTTTGATGCTGGGTGCGGCGGATGATGGGCACAGCCCATCGGCGATGCCGTGATCGACGTCCGACCCACTGTCGCCCGCGAGCCGGCATCGAACGAATTGAAAGGAACAGACATGAGGATCGGCATCATCGGCGCGGGCAATATCGGTGCAACGCTGGCGCGCAAGTTCTCGGCGAACGGGCACACGATCAAGCTCGCCGCGACCAGGAGCCCCGACAAGCTGCGCGACCTGGCCGAGAAGATTGGCGCCGAACCCGTCACCCCGGCCGAAGCGGTGAAGGACGTCGACGTCATCATCGTGTCCATCCCGTTCGGGAAGAACCCCGAGCTGGCCCGGCTGTTCGCCGACGTGCCGGCCAACGTGGTCGTCATCGACACCTCGAACTACTATCCTGTGCGCGATGGTAATATCGCCGAAGTGGACAATGGCGAGCCCGAGAGCCTCTGGTCGAGCGCCCAGTTCGGCCGCCCGGTGGTGAAGGCTTTCAACGCGATTCTGGCTGGCGTGCTGGCGGACGCGGGAAAACCGCGCGGCGCGGCCGACCGGATCGCAATTCCCGTTGCCGGCGATGATGCGGCCGCCAAGGCCATTGCGCGGCGGCTGGTGGACGAAACCGGGTTCGACCCGGTCGACGCGGGAGGCCTTGCCGACTCGTGGCGGCTGCAGCCGGGCACGCCGGCCTATTGTACGTCACTGCCGGCCGGCGCTCTGCGCGACGCGCTGGTGGCGGCGGACAAGGCTCGTGCACCGCGCAACCTCAGGGATCTCATGGGCAGGCTCAGCACATACGCGGCCTTCCCCAGCACCGAGGACATGACCGCGCTGAACCGCGAGCTTAACAGCAGGAGGTAAGTCGGGCGCGGGATCGGCGCTCTCGAAGGCCAGGCCCGCCGCCGCCCGCCGCACTGGGCACGCCTGATATGGCGCACGGTGCCCTGAAACAGGCCTTGGAAGGTCCAAGGCGAGGTCACCGGGACGGCGCCAATCGAGATGGGCGGCCACGGAAGGCGAGCCCGCCCTCACGACAAGGCTTTCCGGCGCGCCCGCAACGTGTAGTCTGGCCCTTGGGAACACGACAAAATGACCGATTGATCCATGGCCGCTGAAACCTTGCCCTATCTGTCATCCGCGCTGCTCGACCGCCTGTCGATCTCGACAGTCGACATGGTCGACGAGATCGAACGCCAGATCGTCGGCCAGAGGCGCGGCGAGGTCTGGTGCGCGCCGAAGGCGGTCGTGCTGCCGGGCGACGACCGCTACATCATGGCGACGCTCGGCGTTGCCTCCACGCCGCCCGTGCTGGCGACGAAATCGCTGGTCGTCAATCCGCGCAACGCCGGGCGCGGACTGCCCACGCTCAATTCGCTGATCACGCTGCTCGACGCCGAAACCGGCCTGCCGCTTGCCCTGGTTGACGGCAATTGGGTGACCGAGAAACGCACGGCCGCCTTGAGCGCCGTCGCCGCCAGGCGCATGGCCAGAGGCGATGCGTCATCCCTGGCCTTCATCGGCTGCGGCGTGCAGGCGCGCGGCCATCTCGAAGCATTCGCCGACCTCTTCCCCTTGCGCGAAATCCGCGCCTACGGCCGCGGCACGGCCAATCGCGACGCGCTGTGCCAGATGGCGCGGTCGCGAGGGCTGCAAGCAATCCCATGCGACACGGCAAGGGCCGCGATCGAAGGCGCCGACATGGTGGTGACGACGGTGACCCTGGTGCCCAGGCCCGCGCCATTCCTCGACGCGAACTGGCTGAAGCCGGGAAGCTTCACCGTGATGACCGACCAGGCCCTGCCCTGGCTGCCCGACACGATGCCCCGCTTCGACCGCATCATCGTCGACGATCTGGAGCAGGAAGCGAACATGCCCAAGCCGATGATCGACCCCGCCCTGGTCGCCGGCGACCTGACGCGGCTGGTGTGCGGCGATTTTGCGGGGAGACAGGACGCGGGCGAAACCACGGCGTTTGTTTTCCGGGGGCTGGCGGTGGGGGATCTGGCGGTGGCGGCGCTTGCCTACGGCCGCGCGCAGGTGGCTGGGGCGCTCGGAGCGTAGCGGGGTTGCCGGAGAGCGTTTCCGCGTGTGGCTTGATAGGGGCCGCAAGCGGACCGCCAGCTCGAGGCAGCGAGAATATAAAGCTGACGTACAGTTCTGCGCGAGCAGCATCCTGATGTGACCACAACAGCGGACGTTCGGACGGCTCAACTCGACTTGGCTTGTGACGGACCAAAGCTGACATTACTACTCGCACAAAAGGGACGACCCTGCATCCCATTTGCGATATAATGCCCGACAAAGCCTCTACCGCCTGGGAGAAGGCACTGTGGACATTGAGGCATGGCTGGTAGACCTCGGCCTGGGTGAGTACGCACCGGTTTTCCGCGACAACGACGTTGACCCGGAGGTTCTTTCCAAGCTGACCGCCGAGGACCTGGCCGCGCTCGGGGTCACATCGATCGGCCATCGGCGCAAGTTGCTCAGCGCCATTGCATCCCTCGCTGACAATACAACCCTGCCCCGGATGGCTTCGCCACCGCCGGCGGCCTCGGATTCCCGCGCAGAGCGGCGGCAACTCACCGTGATGTTGGTGGACCTCGTCGGTTCGACCGAGCTGTCGCAGCGGCTCGACCCAGAGGACACACGCGAAGTCATCCTCGCCTACCAGCAGGCGGTATCGCGCGAGATCACCCGCTACGACGGGCGGGTGGCCAAGCTGATGGGCGATGGGGTGCTCGCCTATTTCGGCTGGCCGCAAGCACACGAGGATGATCCCGAGCGCGCTGTGCGCGCGGGTCTCGCCGCTGCCTCCGCGACCGCTAGGCTGGCCAGCCCCGGCGGAACGCCGCTGGCCGCGCGTGTCGGCATCGCCACGGGACTGGTCGTCGTCGGAGACCTGATCGGAGAAGGTGCGGCGCAAGAGGAGGCGGTCGTCGGCGACACGCCCAACCTTGCAGCTCGGCTACAGGCGCTGGCCGAGCCGGGATCTGTGGTTATCGCCGAGGTTACGCAAAGGCTCGTCGCAGGTCTGTTCACCGCGACCGATCTCGGCGAGCACAAGCTCAAAGGCTTCGGCGCCCCAGTGCGGTGCTGGCGCATCGCTGGCGAGACGGGCGCCGAGAGCCGGTTCGAAGCGCGGCACGTCGTGCTGCCCCCGCTGGTCGGCCGGCAAGAGGAGTTCACCTTCCTGCTCGAACGATGGCGTTGCGCAACATCGGGCCACGGCCAGGTCGTGCTGCTCAGCGGCGAGGCCGGCATCGGCAAGTCGCGCCTGCTCGCTGCGCTCGCGGCCCAGATCGCGGCCGCGCCGCATTCCGAACTGCGCTATTTTTGCTCGGCCTACCACACCAACAGCGCACTCCATCCGCTCATCGCGCATTTGGAGCGAGCGGCGGGGTTCATGGGCAACGACAACACCGACACCCGATTCGATAAGATCGCAGCAATGCTTGGCGCGACCGGCGTTGAAACGGGAGAGGTGCTGCCGCTGCTGGCGACGCTGCTTTCGATCGATGTAGGCGGGCGGTACCAACTCCCGAAGTTGCCGGCACCGACGCTCAGGGCGCGCACGCTGGCTGCCTTGACACGGCTGGTCGAAGCGTCCGCGACGAAGGCGCCAATGCTCGCGCTCGTCGAGGATGCCCATTGGATCGACCCCACTTCGGCCGAATGGCTGGAGACACTGGTGGAACGGTTCGCCGGTCTGCCTGCCTTGCTGGTGGTCACCGCGCGGTCCGAATTCGAACCCCGCTGGAAGGCGCGGTCGCATGTCAGCGTGCTGCGGCTGGGGCGGCTCGAACCGTGCGATGGCACGGCGATCATGGAGCGGGTGGCGGGTGGCAAGAAGCTGCCGCGCGACATCGCGGACCGCATCCTCGCCAACACCGAAGGGGTGCCGCTGTTCGTCGAGGAGCTGACGCGGACCGTGCTCGAGTCCGGCCTACTGATCGAGGCGGGCGATCGATATCTGGCGATCGGGCCGCTGCCGGCGATCGCGATCCCTTCGACGCTGCAGGATTCGCTGATGGCGAGGCTCGACCGGTTGTCGCCCGTGAAAGAGACGGCGCAGATCGGCGCCTGCATCGGCCGCGTTTTCGGATATCGGCTGCTCGCCGCAGTGAGCGGTGCCGGCCAGGACCGGCTCGACGATGCGCTCAACCAGCTGGAACACGCCGAGCTGGTGTTCCGTGGGGGCACCGCTCCGGAGGCGACCTATACGTTCAAGCACGCGCTGGTGCGCGACACGGCCTACCAGAGCCTGCTGAAGAGCCGGCGCCAACAGATCCATGCGAAGGTCGCCGCGGCGCTGGAAGCCGAGTTCGCCGAGATCGCCGAGGCCGAGCCGGAGACCGTCGCGCAGCACTACACGCTTGCCGGTCTGGCGGCTGAGGCCGCGTCGTGGTGGCTGACAGCAGGCAAGCGAGCGATGACAAGGTCTGCCAACCGCGAAGCCGCGACGCACTTCGGCAAAGGGCTGGAACTCGTTGTGACCTTGCCCGCTTCCGAGACCCGTCTGAGGCAGGAGCTCTCCCTGTGGATGGCAATGGGCTCGGCCCTGATCTCCGTGAAAGGCTGGGCCGATCCGGAGGTTCTACAGGCATTTGCGACCGCGCGCGAACTCGCCGAGCGGCTCGGCGACAAAGCCCAGCTGTTCGCCGCCGTCCGCGGTGAGAGCGCCTTCCGTACAATTTCTGGCCACCTGCGCGTCGCCGAATCGCTCGCCGTCCAATGCAAGACGCTCGGCATGGAGCTCGCACAGGGATCCGGTGACTCTGCCTACCTACTGGAAGCACACCACCAGCTCTGGGGCGTCAACTTCTATCTCGGCGACTACGAGGCCGCGGAATCCTTCGCCAACTATGGCCTCGCCACTTACGACTACGAGCGGCATCGCCACCTCGCGTGGGGCTATACCGGGCACGATCCCGGGGTCTGCTGCAGGTCGTTCCGCGCACAGATGCTCTGCATACGCGGCAAGCAGGACATGGCGATCCAACAGTCACGGGAAGCCATCGCCCTAGCCGAGCGCGTCTCGCACCCGATGAGCCTAGCCCAGGCGCAGATGGCCCTCAGCGTCGTCCATTTGATGCGGCGCGAGCCCGACGAGGGGCGACGGTGGGCGGAGAAGGCCATGGCAGTGTGCACCGAGTTCGCCATTCCGCTGCTGCTCGGGCAGGCTCGCGTCTTCTTCGGCTGGGCGCTTGCCGCTCTCGGTCAGCTGGACGATGGCATTCGCCAGATGCGCGAGGGGATCGCGGCGATCGCCGTGACTGGCGCCGACATGGGGATGGCCTACTATCTTTGCGCGCTCGCCCGCGCGTGCGGCGAACGCGGCGAGGCAAGCGAGGGGCTTGCACTTCTGGAGCAGGCGTTCGACGCGCTCGCCAAGTCCGACTCCAATTATCAGCTACCGGAATTGTTGAGCGCCAAAGGAGAGCTGCTATCGCGGGTGGACCCGCGAGACGATGCCGTCGAAGGCTCATTTCGCCAATCTCTAGCTGCCGCCCGCGAGCAAGGTGCGAAACTGGCCGAACTGAGATCCGCGCTTCGCCTCGCCCGACTTTGGTCCGTTCGCGGGCGCGGGAGCGAGGCGCGAGATCTGCTCGCACCCGCCTACGCGGCATTCAACGAGGGTTTCGACACGCCTGACCTAGCGGAGGCAAGAGGCCTGCTGCAACGGCTGTCGCATGCAGCGGCAGCGCCGTAGCCAAGGTGCTTTCGGGAGGAGCGCCATGTTCAAGCAAATGTGGATCGGCCTGCTCGCGGGCGTAGCGCTGCTGGCTGCGGGTCGGCCGGCCGCAGCGACCGAGCTCACCATCCTGTGGGCGGAATGGGATCCGGCCAACTATCTGCAAGAACTCGCCAACGACTACGAGAAGGAAACCGGGGTCAAAGTCATGGTCGAGACCGTGGACTGGCCCGGCTTCCAAGACAAGGCATTCATGGAATTCAATGCCCATGGCGACTCCTACGACATGGTCGTCGGCGATTCGCAGTGGCTGGGAGCCGGCGCGACGGAGGGCCACTATTTCGAGCTGACCGATCTCGTGCGGCAGCTGGACCTCATCAACGTCATGACGCCCGCCTCAATGACCTACTACTCGGAATACCCGAAGGGCAGCGGCCGTTATTGGGCCGTGCCGCTCGAAGCCGACGCGATCGGCTGGGCCTATCGCAAGGACTGGTTCGAGGATCCCTCCGAGATGAAGGCCTTCAAGGAGAAATACGGTTATGACCTCGCCCCACCGAGGACCTGGATGCAACTGCGCGACATCGCCGAGTTCTTCTACCGACCACACTCCAATCCGCCGCGTTACGGGGTCGCCATCTATACGGAGCAGCACGGCGACGGGCTCATCATGGGCTTCATGTCCGAGTTGTTCAGCTACGGGGGTGAACTCGGCGACTATGCCACCTGCGCGGTTGACGGCATCGTCAACTCGCCGCAGGCTGTTCGGGCATTGAAGGCTTACAAGGAACTCTATTCCTTCACGCCGCCGGACTGGGCCAATACCACCAATCGAGAGGAAGACCTGGCCATCACCGGAAATCTCGCGGCAATGAGCATGAATTTCTTTGCCTTCTTCCCAGCGCTGGTAAATCCGTCGATCAATCCAAACGCTTCCGTCACCGGGTTCTTCGCCAGCCCGGCCGGCCCGGGTGGCGACCGTTTCACGGCGCTCGGCGGCCAGGGCATCTCGATCGTGTCCTATTCGCACAAGCAGAAGGAAGCCAGGAAGTTCCTGGAGTGGCTATCTCGCGATGACACTCAGCAGAAATGGGCCGATCTCGGCGGCTATACTGCCGACGCGCGGATCTTGGCATCGCCGAGATTCCGCAACGCTACTCCCTATAATGACGCTTTCTACCAGAGCCTCTTTGTCGTGAAAGATTTCTGGGCGGAGCCCTATTACGCCAAGCTCATCGACCAGATGAACGCACGTCTCGGACCCTACATGCTAAAGGATGGCGGCTCGGCAAAGGAGACCCTCGACGGAATAGCGGCGGACTGGAAGGCGACCATCGCCGAGCACGGCTGCAAATAGCCGTCCCTGGATTGAAATGGCGTCGTCATGTGTGCGAGGCACACCGTGGCCTAGCCCGCGAGCCGCGGCGCGCGAATGTCTCTTTCCCGCGAAGAACCGTCTCGCGAAGCGGGCGAACGCACGTCCACATCTGGCGCAACTGCGACCACTGTTATTGGCGCAAAGCTGACACTTATACCCTGCGCCCCGCCCTCACCCCCCAGCCAGCCTCGGCAGCAAAAATATCTCCGCGCCCGGCGGCAGTTTCTTCGACCACGTATCCCGATAGATCGTCCCGTCGATCGCGACGGCAATCCCGCGATCGATCCATGGCTCCAGGCCGGGATACTGTTCAGCGAGTTTCCTGAACAGCTCCCTTATGTCCTTGGCCTCGACCTCGACCTTGCTCTTGCCTCCGGCGGTCGTGGCCAGCGCGCCCCAGAGCGTGACTTCGACCATAGCCGCTTAACCCTGCCCTAGCCTTCCCGTTCCGCCTCGATGGCCGCCAGGATGCGGGGCGGCGACATCGGGATGTGGGTCATGCGCACGCCGGCCGCGTTCGAGACCGCGTTGGCGATCGCCGCCAGCGGCGGCACGATCGAGGTTTCGCCGACGCCGCGCACGCCATAGGGGTGGTTGGGGTTGGGGATTTCCAGGATCTGCGTATCGATCATCGGCAGGTCGGAGCAGACCGGGATGCGGTAATCGAGGAAGCCGGCGTTCTGCAGCCGCCCGTCCTTGCCGTAAATATACTCCTCGTTGAGCGCCCAGCCGATGCCTTGCGCCGCACCGCCCTGGTACTGGCCCTCGACATAGGTCGGGTGCACCGCCTTGCCGGCATCCTGCACCACCGTGTAGCGGATCACCCTGGTCGAACCTGTCTCGGGGTCGACCTCGACGTCGCATATATGGGTGGCGAAGGAGACGCCGGCGCCGTCGGCGACGAGCTCGCTATGGCCTGCGATCGGCCCGCCCGTCTTGCCGGATTGGGCCGCGATCTCCTTCAGCGACAGCTTGCCGAGATTGCCGTGCTTCTCGCCCTTGGCGACCGCGTGGCCCTGTTCCCAGACCACGTCGTCGACCGAGATATCCCACATCTGCGCGGCGCGCTCGCGCAGGATTTTTATCGCGTTGCGGGCGGCCGAGATCGTCGCCATCGAGGACGAGAACGTGCCCCGGCTGCCGTCGGTCATGTCGTTGTAGCCGAGGCTCGACGTGTCGGCGACGATGGCCTTGACCTGTTCATAGGCGATGCCGAGCTCCTCCGCCGCGACCAGCGACAGCGAGGCGCGGGAGCCGCCGACATCGACCGTGCCGACGGCGAGCGAGACCGAGCCGTCCATGCCGATGTTCAGGTCGGTGCAGGTCTGGCCGCCGAAATTGAACCAGAAGCCGCAGGCCATGCCGCGCCCCTGGTTCTCCTTCAGCGGTGCCTTCATGTGCGCGTGGTTCTTCACCGCTTCCAGCGTCGGGCCAATGCCGATCGGGCCGTAGACCGGGCCGTAGGACGACCGCGTGCCTTCCTGGGCGGCGTTCTTGATGCGGAACTCGACCGGATCCATGCCGAGCTCCTTGGCGAGCTCGTCGACGGTGCTTTCCACCGCGAAGGCCGCCATCGGCGCCGACGGCGCGCGATAGGCGGCGGTCTTCGGCCGGTTGACCAGCACTTCGAAGCCGACGGTCTTGACGTTGTCGAGCCTGTAGCAGGCGAACGCCGTCATGGCGCCGATCTCGGCCCAGGTGCCGGCATAGGGGCCGCTGGTGTAGCGCAGCGTCGCTTCGGCCGCCGTGATCGTGCCGTCCTTGCGGGCGCCGATCTTGACGTCGATCGAGGTGGCGCTGGTCGGGCCCGAAGCGCGAAAGACCTCGTCGCGGGTCATCACCAGCTTCACCGGGCGTCCGGCCTTGCGCGACAAAGCGAGCGCCACCGGCTCGGCCCAGACATGGGTCTTGCCGCCAAAACCGCCGCCAATCTCGGACGAAGTGACGCGCAGCTTCGAGGCTTCCATGCCGAGCAGCTGCGCGCAGTGCTGGCGGTAGACGAAATGGCCCTGCGTGCAGACCCAGAGGTCGGCGGTGCCGTCGGTGCTGACATTGGCCACGCAGGCATGCGGCTCGATATAGCCCTGGTGCGTCTGCTCGGTCTTGAACGAGCGCTCGACGATGAAATCGGCGTGGCCGAAACCCTGATGGACGTCGCCATGGCCGAACTGCGAGCGCTTGGTGACGTTGGAGGGCTTGACCGGCTTTTCCTCCAGCCCCTCGGTGAAGATCGTGTCGTTGATCAGCGGCGCATGGTGCTGCATCGCCTCATCGACATCGGTGACATGCGGCAGCACCTCGTACTCGACCTCGATCAGCTTCAGCGCTTGCCTGGCCGTGTGGGCATCGATCGCCGCGACCGCGGCCACCGCATGGCCGTCGTAGAGCGCCTTGGTGCGCGCCATGCAATTGTCGAGGATGTCGTACATGGCGGCATCGCCATCGGTCAGATCAGGCAGGTCGGCGGCGGTGATCACCGCCTTGACGCCGGCAAGCGCTTCCGCCTTCGAAGTGTCGATCTTCCGGAGTTTCGCATGCGCGTGTGGGCTGCGCAGCACGCGGCCGACCAGCTGGCCGGCCATGTTGAAGTCGGCGCCATAGCGGGCGCGGCCGGTCACCTTGTCGACACCGTCGGGACGGATCGGGCGCGTGCCGACGGAAGCGAATTTACGCCCTGAAAAACGCGGATCGAAATTCATCTCAGGCTCCCTTCATTACGGTGGCGGCGTCCTGGACGGCGCGCACGATCTTGTCGTAGCCGGTGCAGCGGCAGAGATTGCCGGCCAGCCCGAAGCGGATCTCTTCCTCGGTCGGGTCGGGATTTTTTGCCAGCAGATCCTTGGCCGCGATCAGGAAGCCGGGCGTGCAGATGCCGCATTGCAGCGCCGCGTGCTCCAAAAACTTCTGCTGCAGCGGGTGCAGCTTGTCGCCATGCGCCATGCCCTCGACGGTCTCGATGCGGCGGCCTTCCGCTTCCGCGCCGAGCACCAGGCACGAACACACCAGCCGGTCGTCGACGATGACGCTGCAGGCGCCGCAGTCGCCGGTGCCGCAGCCTTCCTTCGCACCGGTCAGCCCGAGCCGGTCGCGCAGCACGTCGAGCAGCGTCTCGTCGGGCTGGCAGAGATATTCGACGCTGTCGCCGTTGATTGTGGTTGAAACAGCTACACCAGCCATCATTTGCCTCCTGCACGTGCATAGGCGGTCTGTGCGGCCCGTTTGGCCAACACGCCCGCAACCTTGCGCCTGAACTCGATTGTGCCTCGCTTGTCGTCGATGGGCCGGCAGGCCCCGGCGCAGACCTTGGCGAGCCGCTCCAGCGCTGCTTCGTCGAGCTTGCGGCCGATCAGGGCCTCGGCCCCTTCTTCGACCAAAAGCACGGTCGGCGCGGCGGCGCCGATCGCCACGCGGGCCGCCGTCACGACGCCGGCTTCGTCCAGCGTCAGGTTGACGCCCGCGCTGACCACGGCGATGTCCATCTCGGTGCGCGGAATGAACCGCAGATATGCATCGCTCGAACGCGGCGCGCGCTTGCCAAGCAGGATCGCCTCAATGATCTCGCCCTTGGCGAGCGATGTCCGGCCCGGCGCGGTCGGCACGGTCTCGACGGCAATCGTGCGCTTGCCCGACGGGCCGACGACCACCGCCTTGGCGCCCGCCGCCACCAGCGCCGGCACGCTGTCGGCCGCCGGCGAGGCGTTGCACAAATTGCCAACGATCGTGCAGCGTCCCTGCACCTGCTTCGAGCCGATCAGCTTCGCAGCTTCGACGACGCCTGGCCAAGCCTTCTTGAGCGCAGCGTTCTCGCCCAGCACGGCGCAAGGCACGGCGGCACCGATGCTGAAGCCGTCGGCGGTTTCCCTGATGTCGCGCAAGCCGGCGATCGACTTGATGTCGATGATCAGTTCGGGTTCGACAAAGCCGCCCTTCATCCTCACCAGAAGGTCACTGCCTCCGGCAAGGATGGCGGCCGGGCCGGCCGATCCGGCCAGTTGGCCGACGGCGTCTTCGATTGAAAGCGGACGTATGTAGCGCATCGTCTCCCCTTGGTATCGCGATTTCAGCGACCGTTATAAACAATCGTCTCATAATGACCATCCGTTTCCCGGGCCGAGGCGATTGGGCCAGGTGCGGCAAAATGCGGTCCACCTGACCTGAAGTCCGCCCAGGGAAGCGTAGATGCAGGGCCGCATTAAGGCTTGACCGGAGGATGCCGCGCGTCAATCCTTCGCCCCAAGGGAGGAGTTTCCATGCGACGTCTCTTGGCTGTGCTTTGCGCCATGCTGCTGGCCTCGCCGGCTGGCGCCGCGACGCTCTATTACGGCTCCAGGGTCGGAATGGAGCTTACCATCGTCAAAAAGTCGGGCATCGGCTCCACGCACGCCAGCATCCTGGCCAGACACAGCAGGCCGAACGCCCGCGTCTACTGCCGCGAATATGCCCACGACTTCACCGAGGCGTGCGTCGACGCGGAGATGACGGTGCCCCTGCACTTTGAAATCACGGCCAACTGCAAGACCGGCGAGTTCACCACCTTCTATGGCGCCAAGATGCTGTTCCAGGGCCGCAACAAGGGCACCGATGTGACGACCGATTACCGGATCACCGCCGTTGACGAAAAAGTGGTGCTCGATGGTTCGGGCGCCTCGGGCTACGACTACACGCTCGACCAGTTCAAGGCGCTGTGCCCCAACCGCGTGAGATAGCGGGCGCGAACGTTTCTGGCCCGCCGAAGCCCGGACCTTGGACCGTGGCAGGCACGCCCGTTTATCGCTAGCACAGGAATGGAGCGGAGGCAAAAAACATGACCCTGACCAATCGCGACATCGTCGAACTGACCGAGTGGCGGCGCCAGCTGCATCGGCAGCCGGAAATCTCGAACGAGGAGGAGAAGACGGCGAAAGAGGTCGTCGCCTTCCTCGCCGACACCGGACCGGACAAGGTGCTGACCGGCTTGGGCGGGCATGGCGTGGCGGCCATCTACGACAGCGGCAAAAACGGACCAACCGTCCTGTTTCGTTCGGAACTCGATGCACTGCCGATCGAGGAACTGTCCGGCGTGCCGCATGCATCGCAAGTGCCGGGCAAGTCGCATATGTGCGGCCATGACGGACACACCGCCATCCTGGCCGCGCTTGGCCGCCAGTTCGGCCGGGAGCGGCCGGCCAGCGGCCGCGTCGTGCTGATGTTCCAGCCGGCGGAGGAAACCGGCAATGGCGCGGCCGGCGTCGTCGCCGATCCGCGCTTCGGCGAGATCGCGCCGGATTTCGCCTTCTCGCTGCACAATCTGCCCGGCGTGCCGTTCGGCGAGGTCAGGCTCAAGCCCGGCGTGGTCAACTGCGCCTCGCGCGGCATGCGCATCGTGCTGGAGGGCAAGACAGCGCACTCCTCCATGCCCGAGACCGGAACCTCGCCCATGCTCGCGATCAGCGAGCTGATGCCGGCTCTGCCCGCGCTCGGCCGCGCAACCTTCGCCGACGATGATTTCTCAATGGTCACCGTCACCCATGCGCGGATGGGCGAAGCCGTGTTCGGCATCGCGCCCGGCCACGCCGAGGTCTGGGCGACGCTGCGCACCCGCCGCGACGAGCGCATGGCCGATCTCTGCGCCGCCGCTGAAGCGCTGGTCACCGAGATCGCCGGCCGGCACGGCCTCTCCGCCAGTTGGGATTATCACGAGATCTTCGTCGCCAGCGTCAACGCGCCCGACGCGGTCGAGCATCTGCGGCGCGCCCTCGACGAAGAGAGCGTCGCGCATGGCGAGGAAGCCCTGCCGATGCGCGCCTCGGAAGATTTCGGCCTGTTCGGCCACAGCGCCTCGTCGGCGATGTTCTTCCTCGGCGCCGGCGAACGCCACCCGGCGCTGCACAACCCCGACTATGACTTTCCCGACGACCTGATCCCGATCGGCTCGAAGATTTTCATGAGGACAGCGCGCAACCTTCTCGGCTGATTTCAACGGAACCCGGCCAGCACCGTCGCCAGCACCGCCACGCCCTGCCGCAAGGCCTCGGCGTGGAGCCCGGCATAGCCCAGGATCAACCCCGCCAGGGCCGGCTGCGGCCCGGCCGGGTCGTAGAGCGGCGACACCGGATGGAGGCCGATCCCGGCGGCGTGCGCGGCCGTGACGATCGCCGCAACGCGCCCGGCGCCGACGCCGTTCACCCAGATGACAAGATGCAGCCCCGTGTCGGCGCCCTCGATGGTGACCGACGGGCCGAGATTGTCCGCCAGCGCCTTCAGCAGCAGCGCCCTTCGTTCGGCGTTCTTCCTGCGGATGGCGCGCACGTGGCGCTCATAGGCGCCGCCGGCCAGCATGTCGGCCAGCGCCTCCTGCTCCAGCAGCGGAGAGTGCCGGTCCGTCAGCCGCTTGGCGGCGCTGAAAGCCACGCGCAGGCCGGCGGGCACGACGAGATAGCCGAGCCGCAGCGTCGGCGACAGCGTCTTGGACAGCGTGCCGGCATAGATGACCGTGTCTGCGTCCAGCGTCTGCAGCGGCGGAATGGGTGCGATGTCGTAGCGGTATTCGCCGTCGTAATCGTCTTCGATGATGTAGGCGCCTTCCCGCGCGGCCCAGGCCAGGAGCGCGCGCCGGCGCGTCGCCGACAGGATGCCGCCGAGCGGAAACTGGTGCGAGGGCGTCACATAAGCGAGCCGCGCCGGCGGCAGCGCGTCCGTCCTCAGCCCGTCGCGGTCGACGGCAATGGGCGTGGCGACACCGCCCGCCGCCGCGAAGGCCTGGCGGGCAAGCAGGTAGCCGGGGTTCTCGATGACGAAACGGTCGCCGGCATCGAGCAGCAGCCGGGCGCAGAGGTCGAGGCCCTGCTGCGAGCCGTTCACGATGACGATCCGGTCCGGCGTGCAGCTGATGCCGCGGGCCCGCCAGAGATAGCCTTGCAGCGCGGCGCGCAGATCGGCGGAGCCCTGGGGATCGCCATAGGCCAGCCGCGCGCCGCGCCCCACGCTGGCCCTGTTCATGGCGCGCCGCCAGGCCAGCACCGGAAAGTCGGCGCCCGACAGGTCGCCATAGCGGAAGTCCGCGACCCGCGCCGGTTGCGCCAAGGCTGGCGCCGGCAGGGCAAGCAGGCGTTGCGCGAAGGCCGAGAGGTGCCGGGGCAAGGCCGCCATGGCGGGCTTCGGCGCCGCCGCGGCCCCCAACCCTTGCGCCACTTCCGCGCGCGCACCGGCCCGCGAGGCCAGGTAACCCTCGGCGATGAGCTGGCTGTAGGCCGCCGTCACGGTCGTGCGCGACGCGCCCCATTCGGCGGCGAAGACCCGGGTCGACGGCAAACGGTCGCCCGGCTGATAGGCGCCGCTGTGGATCTGTTCCTTGATCGCGGCGATGATGCGGCGCGCGGTTCCGTCGCCAGTCAACTGGACCACCTCAACTGGACCATCCAAACTCTTTAAAACTGGATATTCCAACAGGCCAGATTGTGTGGCATCTTCCCCTGCAATGCAAGGAGTTCGAAAATGTACACGCCGCCCGCCTTCCGCGACGACGACAAGGACAGCATCCTGGCGACGATCCGCGCCGCGCGGCTGGCCAACCTGGTCACCGCCACGGCGGACGGGCCGCTCGCCACCCCCCTGCCGCTTTTTCTCGACGAGACCGAGGGCGAGCACGGCGTCATCCATGGCCATATGGCCAGGGCCAACCCGCAGTGGCGTGTTCCTGCGATTGGCGACGGGCTCGCCATCTTCATGGGGCCGGACGCCTATGTGACGCCGGCCTGGTACGCCACCAAGCAGGAAACCGGCAAGGTCGTGCCGACCTGGAACTACGCCGCGGTCCACGCCTACGGACCGGTCGAGTTCTTCGACGATGCGGACAGGCTCCTGGAGGTCGTCACCCGGCTGACGAACCTGCATGAGGGCGCCCGCGCCGCGCCCTGGGCGGTGTCGGACGCACCGCCCGACTTCATCCAGTCGCAGCTTCGCGGCATTGTCGGGCTGCGCATGCCGGTCGTCAGGCTCGAGGGCAAGCGCAAGATGAGCCAGAACCGCAACGCCGCCGACCGCGCCGGCGTGGTCGCCGGGCTGGCGGCGAGCGAGCGGCCGTCCGACCGCGAGGTCTCGTCCTTGATCCCGTCGTGAAGCCACGACGCCTTGGTGCGGCGGCCCTCGCCCGCTGCAGTCAAGCGTTGATCCAGGCAACCCGACTGTCGCCTATCTGCGTCCACCGCCACCACTGGAAGATCCGGCTTCCCTTGCCAGCACCAGTTCCGCGTCGTCGAGAACGTAGCTGGTATAACGGTAGTCGCGAATGAAGCTGATTTGGCCTTCGCGCCATTCCAGCCACATGAAATGACTTGGCTTCGGGGCGGCCCGGTTTTCGAACACCGCGATTACCTCGCGGCCCTCGACCCATGCCGGCCGGAGCCACAAGCCGTCGCTCTTGGCATAGATCGTGAAGAACATGCCGACGTCGGCGGCGCCCGCGCGCGGCGGGTGCATGGACTGGTGGAGCTTCACATCATCGGCGAGCAGCGCGCGCAAGCCGTCCCAGTCGCGTTGGTTGAACAGATTGACGTAGCGCACGGTGGCCGCCGATGCGATGCGTGCATCGGGAAGCGGCTTGGCCTCGGCGTTGATCCGCCGAAGCCGGGCGCGGCCGCGCGCCAGATGCGCCTTCACCGCATCGACCGTGACGCCAAGCAAAGCGGCGATGTCGGCCAACGGTTCGTCGAGCACATCCTTGAGGATGATGACGCTGCGTTGCGGCACCGGAAGCTCCGCGAAGCGCGACACGGCGGTTTGCACGGCTTGCCTGCGCATCAGCATCTCCGCCGGGTCGGCCTCGTCGGCAATCTCAAGCGCCGCCTCGATGGGCTCCGCGGCGCGGATCGCGCGGCTGCGCAAAAGATCCAGCGCACGGTTGTGGGCGATCCGGAACAGCCAGGGCCTGAGCTGCGGCACCTCGCGCAATTCGTCGAGCGCAACGAAGGCGCGCGCGAACGTGTCCTGCACGACATCCTCGCCGTCGATGACCGAGCCCATCAGGCGCGAACAATAGCGGTGCAGCTCCGGCCGCAAAGCCGCCGCAAGGGCAAGCAGCCCTTCCTGCCGGTCGCGCTCCACGGGTCGCTTTCCGTCGCTCAAGGACCCTCCATGATCGTTACGCCCGCGTCGCCGCTGAGGCCGAAGACGACGCCCTCGGCATATTGCGGGTCTTCCAGCACGGAAACCACCCTGTCGCCGAACGCCCGGGGCGGCATCGGCGCGCCGAAACGGGTGACGAATTGTTCCGGCGTGATGCCCATCGAGCCGGCATAGGCGCCGGCGCCCGCATCGCCGATCCCGGTACCGAGGATCATCTGGCGGGGCAGGATCGCCTGAAAGCGTATGCCGAGGCCCTTCTCCTGCGCCACGCCATTGGCGTATTTGGCCATGAACCAGAGCATCCGCTTGGAGCCACCATAGCCGCCCGACATCTGCGACCCCGTGACGGCGGCACCGCTCGACCCGACCAACACCCGGCTGCCCGGCTTGAGCGGCAGGTTCAGCGCCGCCTGCAGCCAGTAGAGCCCGGCCTTGACGTCGGTCTCCCAGGTGACGGAGAAATCCTCCCACTTCAACTGGTCCAGCCGCCCCATCCGGGGCGTTGCACCGGCGTTCAGCACCACTATGTCAGGGCAGACCTCGCCAAGGATGCGATAGGCCGCGTCCTCGTCCGTGACATCGGCCGCGACGGTGGCGACCCCAAGCCGCGCACCGACCGCATCCAGCGCCTCGGCGCCCCGCGCGACAACGGTCACGCTGGCCCCTTGCTCGACCAGCGCTTCGACCAGTCCGAGGCCAAGCCCCCGGCTGCCGCCGGTGACCACGATATTCCTGTCCCTGAGGCTCATTGGATCCTGCTCCAGTGTTTCACTGTAGCTAAGACGTTTGAGGGTCGGGAAAAGAGTCACGCGATTGGGCGTCAGCCGCGACCAGGTCGACAGTCCGCGCCGCCGCCCTATGGACCTTGACGAAAATTGGTGCGCCTGTTTGAGACACTGGAGCGTGATCGGGACATGTGCTCCCATGGGAGGTGACGAAGTGGTGGGGAAGCCGTGAAGCGCATCTTTCGATTGTTTGCCGTGGTAATCATGGCGTCCGCGGTGAGCAGTTGCACCAGCATTTCCTACTACGCGCAATCGCTGGAGGGCCATGTCCGGATCATGGCCGCGCGCGAAGATGTCGGAAAACTGATCAAAGCCCCTTCTACCCCTGAGGCATTGCGCACCAGATTGACGTCGGCGAACGCCATAAGACGGTTCGCGACGGACGAGCTGGCACTGCCCGAAAACAGCAGCTACCACAGCTATGTCGACATCCACCGGGACGCTGTGACCTGGGCCGTTTTTGCCGCGCCGCAATTCTCGCTCACGCCAAAAACATGGTGCTTTCCGGTTTTCGGCTGCGTTCCGTACCGGGGTTACTTCGATCGCAAATCCGCAGCCGAAAGCGCTGTCGCACTTCATGGACGGGGGCTGGACGTCTATGTCAGCGGCGTCACCGCATATTCCACACTGGGCTGGTCCAGTGACCCGCTGCTCAGCACCATGCTGCGTCAGGACGACACCTATCTCGCAAGCCTCATCTTTCATGAACTGGCGCATCAGCGCCTTTATGTGAACGGCGATTCCGCATTCAACGAGGCTTTCGCGGTCGCCGTCGAAACCACCGGCACAAGAAAATGGCTCCGTGCGGCCGGCGATCGCGCCGGATTGCGCCGCTACGAAGCCGATCGCAAGCGCAGCGCCGATTTTGTCGCACTGGTGTCGAAAACGCGCGACGAGTTGCGGCAGGTCTATGAAAGCTCCCGTGCCCCGGATGAGATGGCGGCCGCCAAGGCCGCCACGCTCGACAGGCTTCGGATGCGCTATCGGCAAATGCGCGACAAACGATGGGCCGGATACCAGGGATACGACGCGTGGTTCAATTCCCCGATCAACAACGCAAAGCTCGCCGCGACCGCCGTCTACGGCGAACAGGTTCCAGCATTTCTTCGCCTGTTCGACCTGTGCTCCGGCGATTATCCGAGGTTCTATGCATCCGTTCGAAGGATCGCGAATTTGCCCGAACCGGCTCGTGCCGAAGCGCTCAAGGCCGCGAGGTCGTGTGATTGACTTGAATAACCACGGGTTTTTTTGGCGTGCTCCGATCTCAGCCCGGAGCCGCGAGCGGATGGCTCTGGAGCAATTCCAGGAAAAGCGCGTAGCGCTTTCCCTAGGGAATTGAGTAAAAATAAAGAGTTACAGCGGTTCGGCGATTCTATCAAACGCTGAACCGCTCTAAGCCTGGCTCGCCAGGAGTGGACGTTCCGATGTCTGCGTCGAGCGCAAAACGCTGGCAATGCTCGCCATCGGACTCATCGATGAAGCTCTCGATATGTTTGAAGCCGAGCTTCGCCAATATCCGCAGCGACGCGACATTGCGCGTCACCGCCTCGGCCGTCACCTGTTCCAGAGCCAGGGTTTCAAAAGCATAGCGAACGACTTCGCGCGCGGCCTCGCTGCCCAGTCCCTGCCCCCAATGCGCACGCGCCAGCACAAATCCCAATGCGGCCGCCTTGGCGTCGGTTGCGAAGGACAGGGTTATCGTCCCGATCACTTCCGATGCCCGGTCTATGGACCACTGGATCGCCTTGCCGTCGGCGAAGCGCTGACGCGAAAGCGCGAGCCATCGCGCGCCCGCGCTTATGTCGTCGGGAACGGGATCGCCGGCAAGGGAGGCGGATTCGACATCGGTGGCGCGCGCAAACCATGCCGGGATATCGCGTTCGCTCGGCGCCCGTAGAACGAGCCTTGGTGTGGTGAGCCTAGGAACTGCTTTCATCGGAGGCATTTTCGACCCGGGGCGGCGCCAAATGCAACGGCGATGGCAGAAGCGGCGGCTGAGCGCCAAGGGCAACACTTAAACGAGGTAACTTGGTGTGGCCGCCATGGCAAAACCGATGGTATTTGGCAAGTCGTAGTGTCGAACGGGCTTGGTCAAAAAGTCGGACGCTCCCGCCTTTATCGCCCATACGCACATGGTGACGTCTGCGTAGCCGCTGATGAAAACGATCGGAAGCCTAACGTCGGGAAATGCCCAGCGCATCGGCCTTGTCGGTTACGGTGGCGAGACGAACAGGATACAATGCTATTTGGCAGCAGCTGGTCGAGGAAAGCCTCACCGTCATGAAACCGATGAACGAAGAGCATCTTGCGGTTCTGCGCAGGCACATGGTCGAGATGATTGCGATCCATGCCGACCTTGCAAGCGAAGAACTCGGCAAGGCAACGCTCGATGAGCGGGTGATGGCATCGATGCAGCGGGTCCCGCGACATCTCTTCGTGCCCTCTGCGGTCGCGCCCTATGCCTACCAGGACATGCCGCTGCCGATCGGCTTCGATAAGACTGTGTCGCAGCCCTTCATGGTCGCTCTGATGACCGATCTCCTTACTCCCCAAGCGCACGAAACGGTGCTCGAGATCGGGACTGGCCTGGGCTATCAATCCGCCATCCTCGCTGAACTCGCAGGACAAGTTTGGAGCGTCGAAATCATCGAGGAATTCGCGAGCCATGCCGAGGCTCTGCTGCAGGGCCTTGGCTTCTCGAATGTCGCCGTTCGTGTCGGAGACGGGTCTCGCGGCTGGCCCGAGCACGCCCCATTCGACAAGATCCTGGTTAGCGGAGCAGCTGAGCGGACGCCGCCGGCTTTACTGAATCAGCTCAAGCCAGGGGGACGCCTTGTTCTGCCTTTGGCCTCTGAAGAAGTACAGTTTCTGACTGTCATCGACAAGGATGCTGCTGGGCAACTCGAGACTCGGAAACTCATCCCGGTTCGGTTCAGCCGGCTTGAAACCATCTAACGAGGTGCGCACCGTCAGCCGGGTGCCGGCAGCTCCGCACTCTTCTCGTCGCAATCCTCCGACTGTCAAACTCGTAGAACTCAATGGGGAGACCGTCGGGGTCTGCCACGAAGGTAAACGAACGTCCTGTGTGAGGGTCTATGCGGACCGGCTCAACGTCGACGCCTCTTGCCCGAAGCAACCGGGCTGTCGCCTCTACCGAGTCGACCGAGAATGCTACGTGTCGTAGTCCGCATGCTTCAGGCCTGGTCGGCCGGCTGGGTGGCATGGGAAAACTGAATAATTCGATCTGGACGGGACCATGCCGCAAGTCGCACTTCCAAGATTGCTTTTCGGTGCGCCAATTTTCGTCGACGATGACGAAATCGAGTTTATTGTAGAACTCCTTCGACAGCTCGTAGTCACTGCAGATGATTGCAATATGATGGATTCCTAGAAGCATCGATCTAACCCCACATGAGCATGGTCAAGCCTGACGCCGCGGCTAGAAAGTCAGCCAGCCCTTTAGGATGACAGATAACGAGCCCAGCCCCAAACATGCGCGCTCAACGGCCGGGCCCGCTTCGGCGCCAGTGAGGCGGGCCCACAGCAATTGACAAGCCAGGACTCCCCGAAAAGGCCGCTGCCGAAAAGCGGCGAGCTTTTTTCACGGTTGGCAACAGCCCGACGAAAGGCAAGTTCGGGCGAACGCAGCCGTTGTCCCTTCGCTGCTGGCCACGCGGGCAGCTTGGCCGGCCCGCGCCTGTCGACGGAATCTTCCGTCCTGGGAGCCAGGGATGATCGGCATTAAAGCATAATCAGTGGTCTGATCGGCTGGCAAGATGTGGGGCGGCGATATGGATGACGGTCACTGGGACGAAGGTTGGCAGCGGCGCAGGATTCGGAGCAACCCCTCCGCCGCCCGTTGACCTAACCGGCCGATATCCTCATCACCAACGACCCGATGAGCCAATGAAGCCTCCTCGGAATCGACGCGCAACAAATGCGCTGACTGGGTTCCGCCGCGTTTGTCGAGTTGGATAGCTCAGCCGACAGTCTTTTGCCAAAGTACCAAAAAATTGACATAAATTAGTAATCGCTAATACAGAATACACTGCTATTTTATGTGACATAGAACATGTGCTGAGAGTTCGAGCCGGGTACATCCGGTTCGACCTCAACAAGGGGTGCAGATTGCGAAGGCACGCAGCTGTTGCTGGACGCAAGCCGAACGGCGGCGCCGCAGAGGATTGGGGCTCACTCGGGGCATTGGTTGCGTGCTGTGCTTCAGGCCCCTCTCTGTCCAGGTGCCAATGATGGCCGATGGTGAGCGGACTCATACTGAACCGGAGACGAGTTCTTGGACCGGCCGCAACAGGCGTCTCGACCCATCGCGCCTGCCGGAGACCGTGAGCTATACCACGCGCGACGACTATGGCGACGTGACCTTCACGCTCAACCAGCGTGGTGTGGTGGTCCGCCGCACGCAGGATTTAAGCAGCGTGCCGGCAATCATTGCCCTTCCCGCCAAGACTTTCCGCGGCGTGGCCGCCTGCGCGATGGAGGATCCGGATGGAAAGTTCACAGCGGAGCTCAAGCTTCTGCACAACGATCCGATGCTGATGGTGCCGCTGCTGGTGTCCGACGACCTCGAACTTGTTGCCGCCGACTGGCGTGCCTGGGCCGAGGCCTACCGACTGCCTATGCTTCTGCTTGGCGCCGACGGCATTGCCCGAACGCTTGAGGAAACGCTCGGTCCCAACGTCAACGCGCTCTCACCCCAGCAACCGCAACATGGGCCGCGTCTCGACCAAGCGCCCAGGCTTTCCAAGGCTGGCCTGATGAACAAACTGACGTCACTGGTGTAATCCAAATTACGGCAATCAGGATTACGCTAGTCCAGGCGACCAAAGTAAGGACGGCTATGCGGCCGCGAAAAGCACTAAGGCCGGGACAAGCCACTGGAAAGAAACCGCTTTCGGAGCGCCAAGATTCCGATCGACTCCCATGGAGTGTCCAGGAAGCGTGGCCATGCAAAGGCTCATACGAACCGCGACGCTCTGGCGAAGGTATCGGCCGTTGCCGCTGTCCGCAACGCTGCATCCAATTCTGCGCGGCTCTATCCGAACGGCGGGACAAACCAGGATTCAGCATCAGTTCACCGCCGAGGGGAGCACATCCGCACGTTGATCCGGCTCGCTAATGAAGACCTCGTCCTAGCGGACTACGCGAGAGTGTTTTCAAAGCCGACGATGTGTTGAGTTGGCAGGGTCCAGCCGGACCAAGCGCCTGACCCGAGATCGTCTGATAGATCAGCCGTCAGATGTGTCCGGTCCCTGTTGACGATGCCTGACAGCTGGTTTGAATCCGTCAACGCCTCTTTCGCCAAAAGTCCGCGCAAAAGCCTGGATCGCATGGTTGTTGGTAGCATCTGGTGAGGCGGGACGGATGTGACTGCCGGACCCTGGCCGCCAATGCAGGGCACCTGAGCCTCGCGCTGCTTAAGGTCACGTCGGCGGCTGGACGAGCTGCGGCAGGACTTCGGTTCAGGCTGGGTCTCCGCGCCCTTTGCGTCCAAACTGCATTCCACGGAATAGAATTCCGCCTTTTCGGCGCAGGCGGGCAACCTTTCCTGCACGATGACGTTTCGAGGGATGATCGTTGCATGCGATCGACGTAAATCGTGAGGAGATGAAAGTGACCTTCAAAGTACTCACTATGGGCGCGATGGCGCTCACAATGATGACTGGCTCGGCGCTGGCTGCATCTGGTGGTGGCACCTCCGCGCTCGACGATCCGGCAAAGATGTCGCCGTTCTTCACCGATGCCGGCATGAAAACACTCAGGTCGGAAGCGGATTTCAAGACCGCATGGATGTCCATGAAGCCAGATGAAAAGAAGGCGGTGTTGAAAGACTGCGGCGATACCACGATCAACAAGTCGCATGCAGATTTCTGCGCGATGGCCAAGAAGATGGGTGGCTGAATCTGCGGGAGAGGCCGCCGTTTCGCGCCGCCTTTTTGCCACAGACGCGTATCTTGTCGAGCCGTTTGAAGGTACCGGTAAGAGCGCCTATGGTGCCTCGAATGGAGGCGGCGAATGGCGTTCACCGTTATTTGGTACGGAAGACAGGGCATCATCGACAAGGTGATCTTTGACGCCGAAAAGGTGGCAAAACGCAATCGCTATGTTTCAGACCCGAAGGGGTGACGAGGGGATCATTTGCGTTGAAGTTCGCAAGGACAATGGAACTGTCGTCTTCAGCCATGCTGAAAATTAGGATGGCTACTTACCTAATCGGCACGCTGAGCCGCTCGCCGTCTCAAGGTCACGATAAACGTTTCTAACTCGCCTTTCCCGGGAAACCGTTTCACACCTTTCCTGGAACCGCTCTAAAGATCGAGCGCCACCATCATTCCACGCTCCTCCGCCATTTCCAGCAACAGATCCTGCAGGTCTTCGATGGTCAGCGCCGCGCCGGCTGTCGCCGGCAGTTCCTCGATAGACTCCTTCATCGAAATCACGGAGGCCCCGGTTTTCTGCGAGAGCAGCCGTGCGATGGCCGCGCGGACAAGCGCATTCTGGTCGGGCATGATTCCCCTTTCATGCTATGATAACGGCACGATTTTCTTTCATGCTGTATGCCTTGTCGCAACTTATGAGAGCGTTCATTCACGCTTGCAAGCGTCTCGCTGATATTCGTATGAGAGACGGCCGCTCGATAGCGAGAGCGACGGCACCCCGCTGTCATCGGGCTCCATGCTGGCGAGCAGAGCCAGCGGCACTTCGTGCCGATGGAGCCCGATCAAGATCCTGCCTTCCACCGTAACCGGCAATTCGGTGTATCTGTCGAAAATGGAATACGTGCCTGTCGGCTCGTACAGGATCTCGAAACGCTCCAAAATCGCAAACCTCCTCCCGGGGAGGCTGTAACGCACGCGTCCATCAGAGGTTGCATAAAAAATCGATTCTTTCCGGCCGCGTGCGGCCGATCAGGGGTGGGCGCCCTGAACCGGCTCGGGCCGGCGGCGCATCAGCAGATAGAATGCGGCGGCATGCGTGACCATCAGCAGCGGCACATAGAGGATCGGGATCGCGTAGGCGGCGCCCAGCTCTCCAGCCAGATCGGGAAGGTCGAGCTGGACCCCGTGATAATAGTCGACGACGATGTCGACGGTTCCCACAAGGTTGAAGGCGACGACGAGCGGCCAGAATAGCTGATGTCTCCGGGCCGTCAGAAGCGCCAGCATGGCCAGCAGGCCGGTGGCGAAGTCACCATAGGCCGCGAGGACGGCGAAACCAGCCGGCAGATTGGGCCCGACGACACCCGGAAGCATGAAGACAAGCCCGAAGAAGCGGAAGCTGTGCAGGGTGGCGATCGCGCGTTGCGCCTCGAGGCGGTCCATCGACTTGAGCCTCGGCCAGACATAGGCGCCGAAGCACAGCAACCACGGCACGTAGCCCAGAGCGAGATGGATGTCGAAGATGATTGCCGGCGACATTTCCGCCTCCCTCAGGTCTTGCCCGGAATGGCTTCGAAGACGGCTGTCAGGATGCCCAACCGGCCTTCCCCGAGATTGCGTCCAAGGTTGGCGGCAACTCCCGCGAAGTCCGGCCCCATGACGACGCCGAGATTGAGCAAAGGAGGCGGTCCGGACGCCCGCAATTGCGAAAACCACGCCTTGGCCGCCTCCGTGTCGTCTTGCCACACCAAGGTTTCAAAGCCTGCCTGCTCGATCCGCGTCCGCGTTTCGGCCGCGGTGAGCAAGAAACTCTCCGCCGGGCTTCGTGCCCAGGGAACGGGATAATGCGGATCGCCGCTATTCAACACGACGTCGTAGGTGGCAAACCGGCCGCCCGGCTTCAGTACCCGCCTGATCTCGCCATAGAGCCGTCCGCGCTCGGTGATGTTCATGGCCACATGCTGCAGCAACACGACGTCGAAATGGCTGTCGTCGAAGGGAAGCGCCAGCGCGCTGGCGCCCTCGAACGTCACCTGTTCGCTCAGCCCCATGCGTTCGGTCAGATAGTGCGCGGCCTCGACGAACGGCTCGCTGAGGTCTACGCCGGTCACCCGGCAGCCATGGGTCGCCGCCAGGAAACGGGCCGGCCCGCCAAGTCCCGATCCGACATCCAGAACCGTCGTGTCCGGGCCAATCCCGGCCAGTCCGGCAAGCTCGGCGGTCGCCGCCAGCCCGCGGGTGTGGAACTGGTCGAGCCCGGCCAGTTGCTCCGGCATGAGCCGTTGGTCCTCTGGTCCTAAGGCTGCCAGTGCCGTCTTGAGACGCTCGGTCAGGCCGCTGGCGCGGTAGTGAGCGCGCACGCCGTCGAGATTATCGGTCATTGCTGGTTCCTCTGGTTGTGTCCTTGCTGGAGACATAGGACCGCTTTCGAACCGCGACTATCCGCGATAATGTCGATGCGCCATGAAGCAGAACTTCACAGTCAGGCAGGGAGCGCTCGACGGCGTCGAGGCCTTCCTGAGC
Organism: Mesorhizobium sp. ESP7-2; assembly: GCF_020164715.1. NCBI lineage: Bacteria > Pseudomonadati > Pseudomonadota > Alphaproteobacteria > Hyphomicrobiales > Phyllobacteriaceae > Mesorhizobium > Mesorhizobium sp. ESP7-2. Next base: position 148,177 of record NZ_JAIUGQ010000004.1, on the reverse strand, counting down.
GTCGCCCGGCATCGTAATTTCCGCAAGGCGGCGGCCGAGCTCAAGGTGACGCCGTCGGCGATGAGCCAGGCGATCCGCACACTCGAGGCGCGCATCGGCGCGGCGCTCTTCACCCGTACGACGCGCAGCGTCGGCCTGACCGAAGCCGGGGAGCGCTTTCTATCGCGCGCAGGACCCGCATTCGAGGAACTGGTCGCCGCGAGCGAGGTGGCGCGCGACCTCGGCCAGCGGCCGACCGGACTGCTGCGCCTCTCGGTGCCTCCGTCGGTGGTGCCGATCCTGCTGGAGCCGCTCATCGCATCCTTCTGCCAGGCCTATCCGGAAATCGAGCTGGAGATCGTGGCCAGTGGCGAACTCGTCGATCTCGCCGCCGAAGGCTTCGACGCAGGCATCCGGCCCGGCGAATTTGTCGACGCCGACATGATCGCGGTGCGCTTGACGCCGCCGCTGCCATTCGTGGTCGTCGCCAGCCCTGATTACCTGCGCCAGCGAAACGTGCCGCAACGCGTCGAGGATCTGCGCGGCCATGCCTGCCTGCGCATGCGCCGGTCAAACGGGTCGATCGCGCCCTGGCCCTTTGTCGACGGCAACAAGTCGGTCGAGGCCATCGTCTCCGGACCGCTGATCGCGCATGATTATCCGACGCTTCTGGGCGCGGCGATGCGAGGCGCCGGGCTTGCCCAGGTACCCCAACCGCTTGCCAGCGTGCCGGTCGCTGACGGCCGGTTGCGGGAGGTGCTGGGACCCTTTGCCGTGACCTTGCCTGGGCTTTTCCTGTACTACCCGGGAAAGCGTCAGGTCCTGCCCAAGCTGCGCGCGTTCATCGACCATGTCAGGCGCCGGAGCGATGCCGAGGCGAGCGCCTGAGCCCACCTGGCCCGCAACGAATTCCGATTGGCGCTTGCCGAAGCCGGCGGCCTCGCTCATCCATGGCGTACAGACACATGGCGTACAGACAATAGCCTGGGAACAATGATGACCGACACAAGCCTTCATCTCGTCGAAGCAACGATCGAGCAACTGCGCCGCGCGCTCGATGACGGCCTCGTCACCTCAGTCGAACTGGTCGCGGCTTATGTCAGGCGCATCGCGCATTTCGACCGGCACGGCATCGCGCTGAACGCCGTGCCCGTGCTCAACCCCGATATGTTCGAGGAAGCCGCCGCTTCCGACCAGCGGCGGCGCGCCGGCACACTGCTCGGACCGCTCGACGGCATCCCCTACACCGCCAAGGACAGCTACAAGGTCAAAGGCCTGACGGTGGCGGCCGGCTCGCCGGCCTTCGAGCATCTCGTCGCCAATGAGGACGCCTTCACCATCGCGCGGCTGCGTGCCGGCGGCGCGGTGCTGATTGGCCTCACCAACATGCCACCAATGGCCAATGGCGGCATGCAGCGCGGCGTCTATGGCCGCGCCGAAAGCCCCTACAATGCCGACTGCCTGACCGCCGCCTTCGCGTCGGGCTCCTCCAATGGCTCGGGCACCGCGACGGCGGCCAGCTTCTGCGCCTTCGGGCTCGGCGAGGAAACCTGGTCGTCCGGCCGCGCGCCGGCCACCAACAATGCGCTCGTCGCCTACACGCCCTCGCGTGGCGTCATCTCCGTGCGCGGCAACTGGCCGCTGGTGCCGACCATGGACGTGGTGGTGCCGCACACGCGCAGTGTGCCCGACATGCTGGAGCTGCTCGACGTCATCGTCGCCGATGATCCGGAAACGCGGGGCGATTTCTGGCGCGCGCAGCCCTGGGTCGCGTTGCCCAGGAGTTCCGAGCTACGCCCACCGCGCTATACGGATCTGACGCTGGCAGGGTCACTCCGGGGCAAACGGCTCGGCGTACCCAAAATGTATATCGGTCGCGACGTCGAGGCTGACCGTCCGATCGAAACCCGCGCCTCGGTGCTTGATCTATGGGAGCAGGCGGCGGCGGATCTGCGGCGGCTCGGTGCCGAGGTGGTCGAGGTCGATTTTCCCGTCGTCTCCAACTACGAGCGCAACCGTCCTGGCGCACAAACCATGGTCGAGCGCGGGCTGGTGCCGCCGGACTTCGCCGAGCGCGAACTCTGGGATCTCTGCATCTGGGGCTGGGACGATTTCCTGCGCGCCAATGCCGACCCTGCCTTGCCCGACCTCGTCTCGGTCGACGGCCCGAAAATCTTTCCGCAGCCGCCGGGCACGCTGCCGGACCGTTATGAGGGCGGCTTCGATCTGGCGGAGTATGTCGAACGCGCGAAATCGGGCGTCGCGCCCTTGGCCGACATTCCCACGCTGGAGGACGGCGTCAAGGGACTTGAAGCAACAAGGCGCATCGACTTCGAGGACTGGCTCGACGCCAACCGCCTCGACGCCGTGGTGTTGCCGGCCGCCGCCGATGTCGGCCCGGCCGATGCCGACGTCAACGAGGCGTCCGCCGCACTCGCCTGGCGCAACGGCACCTGGGTCGCCAACGGCAATCTGGTCTGGCGCCATTTCGGCATCCCCACCGTCACCGTGCCGATGGGCACCATGGCCGATATCGGCATGCCTGTCGGCCTCACCTTCGCCGGCAAGGCCTATGACGACGAAAGGCTGCTTCGCATGGCCGGAGATTACGAACGGTCGACCCAGCGCCGCACCCGCCCGCCGCGCACGCCCGAGCTGGCCGACGATGTGTTTTCGCATCGTCCAGGCCAGGCCGGCGACGGCAAGGCGCCTGCGCTCACCATCAAGCTTGCGGCCGAGACGCGGGCTTCTGGGGATCTGGATGAGATCGCCATCACCCTCGAAATGGCTGGCGAGACAACTGAAACGACCAGCATCAAGGTGCATGTCAACGGAGAGCCCGTCGCGATGCAGCGCAGCGGTGCGCGTTTTACCGGGCAAGCGCTCGTGCCGACCGCTGAGCACCAGCGGTTCCACAGTGTCTGGCGCGGCTCCTTCGGCTCGATCGTGACCGCGGTGGTGCGGCTGCAGGATGGCCGCATCGCCGGTGCCTACGCGGTTGCCGGCGGGATTGAGTGATGGTGCACTGTACGGGCCGCCTGCGCAGCCGGCCAGACCACGGAACCTAGCCATGATCAAAGTCAAGCAACTCGCCCATGTCTGCATCTTCGCCAATGACCTCGAGGAGACGCGACGCTTCTACGGTGATGTCCTTGGCATGGACGTCCAGTTCAACTTCCTGCGCGACGGCGCGATTTTCGGGTTCTACCTCAATTGCGGCGGCCGCAGCCATGTCGAGGTTTTCCAGAAGGATGGGGCGCGGTTCAGCGAGATGGACCAGATCAACCATTTCTGCCTGGAGGTCGAGAACATCGACGCCGCGATTACCCACATCGCATCCATGGGCGTCGATGTCACCGCCAGGAAACACGCTTGCGACGACACCTACCAGGCCTGGCTGCGCGACCCCAACGGCGTGAAGATCGAACTGTTCGAATACACCGGCAAAAGCGCACAATTCACCGGCGGCGACCGCGTCGCCGATTGGTAGGCTAGCGCGCGGCCCACAGCAGACCGCGCTCGGCAATCAGCGCCATTTCCGGCACCGCGAATTCATCCGCCGTGTGGCCAAGCGAACTGTAAAAGACCTTGCCGGCGCCATAGCGGCGCTTCCAGACCACCGGCATGACGACGCCGCCAATGCCGGGGAAATGCGCGTCGGTGAAGGTGGTTGTCGCCAGCACCTCGTTGCCGGGATCGACATGCATGTAATATTGCTCCGACCGATAGGCGAAACCACTGACGCCGCTGGTGATCGGGTCGTCCGGCCGGGTGATGACGACACGATAGTCTATGATGTCACCGGGATGCGCGACCCATTGGCCGCCGGTCATGAACTGGTAGTCCGGCTCATTGCGGAAACTGTCGCCCATCGTGCCGTGAAAACCGCCGAGCCCGCTCCCTTGGCGAACCGCCTGCGTCAGGTTCTTCAGTTCGGCCTTTTCGATCGTCGACATGGTGATGACAGGCACGATGAGGTCGAATGAAGCAAGGTCCGGATCGGCGAACATCGCCGTGCCTTGGCCGAGCGTGACCGCGAACCCGTTACGCCGGAGCATGTCGCGCACGACATTGGCGCTGCGCTCCGGCGTGTGGCCTTCCCAGCCGCCCCAGGCAATCAAAGCCTTCTTCGGCATGCGGCAACCTCCCTCGATCTATGGACCGACGACCGCTCGCCGCATGGGTCAGCGCCAGCCGAGCGCCGGCGCGACATGGGTGAGGATCGCCTCGATGACATGGGCGTTGTAGTCGACGCCGAGCTGGTTGGGAACCGTGAGCAGCAGCGTATCGGCCTCGGCGATCGCCTCGTCCTGCGCCAGCTCCTTGATCAGCACGTCCGGCTCTGCGGCGTAGCTGCGGCCGAAGATCGCCCGGGTGTTTTCCTCGATGAAGCCGATCTGGTCGCGGCTTTCATTGCCGCCGAAATAGGCGCGGTCGCGGTCGTCGACCAGCGCGAAGATGCTGCGGCTCACCGAAACGCGCGGTTCGCGTTTATGCCCCGCCGCCTTCCAGGCCTCGCGATAGATGCGGATCTGCTCGGCCTGCTGGACATGGAACGGCTTGCCGCTCTCGTCGAATTTCAGCGTCGAGCTCTGCAGGTTCATGCCGAGCTTTGCCGCCCATTCCGAAGTGGCGTTGGTGGCGGCACCCCACCAGATGCGCTCGCGCAGGCCCTGCGAATGCGGCTCGAGCCTGAGCAGCCCCGGCGGATTGGGAAACATCGGCCTTGGATTGGGCTGGGCGAACCCCTCGCCGCGCAGCGTGTCGAGAAAAACCTCGGCGTGATGGCGCGCCATGTCGGCGTCGCTCTTGTCTTCCTGCGGCACGTAGCCGAAGTAACGCCAGCCGTCGATCACCTGCTCGGGCGAGCCGCGGCTGATGCCGAGCTGCAGGCGTCCGCCGGCGATGATGTCGGCGGCACCCGCGTCCTCGGCCATGTAAAGCGGATTTTCGTAACGCATGTCGATGACGGCCGTACCGATCTCGATGCGGCTGGTCTTGGCGCCGACGGCCGCCAGCAGCGGAAATGGCGAGGCGAGCTGGCGGGCGAAATGATGGACGCGAAAATAGGCGCCGTCCGCGCCAAGCTGCTCGGCCGCGACCGCGAGATCGATGGATTGCAGCAGCGCGTCCGAGGCCGAACGCACCTGCGATTGCGACGAGGGCGTCCAGTGCCCGAATGACAGGAAACCGATTTTCTTCATCGCCGTGAAGTATATGCGAGCGGCACGTGCTTCAATGGCAAAAGAGCGGGGTTACACACCGTCGCCCTCTCGGTGCCAAAGTTCGCAAAGCACCAAAGAGTTGACCGCTGTGGAGGATGGGATGCTCAGGGGAATTCGCATCGTCGAGATCGAGGCGCTGGGGCCGGCGCCCTTCGCCGGCATGCTGCTCGCCGATCTTGGCGCCGATGTCATCGTCGTCCATCGCAAGCGGGCGTCCATGCCGGGCGCGCCCAAGCGCTCGCTGCTCGATCGCGGCAAGCGCTCCATCGCCCTCGACCTCAAGGATGCCGGGGACGTGGCCGTGCTGATGCGCCTGATCGCCACCGCAGACGGGCTGATCGAGGGGTTTCGGCCCGGCGTCATGGAACGTCTCGGGCTCGGCCCGGATGCCTGCCTCGCCGACAACTCGCGCCTGGTCTACGGCCGCATGACTGGCTGGGGCCAGGACGGACCGCTGGCCTCCACCGCGGGACACGACATGAACTATGTCGGCGTATCGGGCGCGCTCTGGTACGCCTCCTTGCCGGGAGAACCACCCATGGCGCCGCCGACGCTGGTCGGCGACATAGGCGGCGGCGCGCTCTATCTGGCGATCGGCATGCTGGCCGGCATCATGAATGCCCGCGCCGGCGGCAAAGGCACCGTCGTCGATGCCGCGATCGTCGACGGCTCGGCCCACATGATGAACCTGCTGATGTCGCTCGGCCAGTCCGGCGCGCTCGCAGCCGAGCGCGGCCAAAGCCTGCTCGACGGACCGCATTGGTGCCGTGTCTACCGGACATCGGACAGCGGGTTCATCAGCGTCCAGTGCATCGAGCCGAAATTCTACGCGCTCTTCCTCGACAGGCTTGGCCTGTCGGCCGATCCGCAATTCGCCAACCAGTTCGATCGCGATCTGTGGCCGAAACTCGGCGACCGGCTGGCAGCGATCTTTGCCACGAGACCTCGCGCCGAATGGGTCAAACTGTTCGAAGGGTCCGACGCCTGCATCGGTCCAGTCCTCAGCCCCCATGAAGCAGCACTGCATCCGCACATGACCGCGCGCGGCACATGGCAGACAGTGGACGGCGTCCTGCAGGCGGCGGCCGCGCCGCGCTTTTCCGGATGGGAACAAAAGACATCGGCCAAAAGCCCTGCGCGCGGTGAACACGATGCCGAAATCCGCGCGGGCCTGGCGGAACCGTGATGACGGCATGCTAAAGCTATGCCAGTGTTCGCTGGCCGCCTATGGCCTCACTCGAAGATGATTGGCAGATAGGACGAGGTCCGTGGCGGTTCGACCGATCTTGAAGTTCCCCAATCCCCTCCTCCGCGCCGTGGCGGAGCCGGTAAAGCTGTTCGACGGCGACCTGCACGGTTTGGCCAGCGACCTCATCGACACCATGCACGCAGCCCCCGGGATCGGCATCACAGGCCCGCATGTCGGCATCTTGAAACGCCTGGTCGTGATCCAGCTTCCTTCCGCCACAAAGCCGGGAATCTACGCAAATCCATCTGTCATCCAGGCCTCGACCGAGATGATCCGTCATGCGGAAGGCAGTATTTCGATGCCCGGCATCACCGAGGATATCGATCGGCACGCCCGCATACGCGTCCGCTATCAGGATCTGGATGGCAATGAGCGGTTCGAGGACGCCGAGGGCCTGCTGGCGGTCTGCCACCAGCATGAGATCGATCAGCTCGACGGGCTCTTCTGGACGCACAGGCTGACGCGTCTCAAGCGCGACCGGCTGATCAAGCGCTACGGCAAGCTGATGCGAGCCTCGTAGCGCCGTACCCGCAGGAGAAGCGCGCGATCGCGGCTCGGGATGGGGGCTTGCCGTCCTGGACAACGTCACGCCGGCCGCTGTCCGCGCCGGCGCACCGTGTCCCGTTCGCAACGGGCTGGCCTGATGGCCGGCAGCCGATTATTTCCCGCAGTGGTGATCGTTGATCTTGTTTATCGCGAACGCGTCCGGTCCTGTCCGGTGGTAGGAACAGGCCCCGGCAGCCGTCGTGAACAACTGCTGGTCGTAATAGCGCGGGCCGCCGAACAGGAAGTCGATGAGATCGTCATTGGCCGGAACGTAGCGTTCCTGTTCGGCTTGTTGATAATGACGGTGCCTGGCCCCCGCGAATGCCGACGAGGACATGCCGCAGCCCATTGCGAGAGCAAGAGCGCAGATCGCTAACCGTTTGGTCGTCATCGCAAACACCCTTCTGTTCGGATTCGATCTTATATCCAAATCGTCAGGCGGCGAAAAGTTCCTGAGCAGTCGCCAGCTGGAGAGGCCCGTGTCGCCAGGGTACATCCTGCTGGACTCACATTGATCCGCCTGGAGCAGCTTCCAAGATTTCGTGACGATGATCCATTGGGCAAGTTAGCGTGGCACCAGCGGCGTTGCGCCGAGCGCGAGCCACCGCTGTGGTGACAACGGCAAACACCAGGAAGAAGAGGATGCCCGGATCGGCGCTGCCAGCTGACACAGAGCCGGCTATTATGCTGGCGAGGGATGCGTTTCTGACGCTTGTGACCACGGCATCCGGTTCCGGCTCCATCCACTGCCGCACGCGACCGGTTCCGCTGACCAGGACACCCAGCAAGATCACCATCATCAGCGATCCGCTCGGGCGGCAAGCGGAACGATTGAACAGGCGGAAACGATTGAAATCGCGCGGCGGCCGTCGTGGCAGGGAACCATCACTCGGCACAAGGGTTGTGTTCGACGTTTCGAAAAAATGCAGGGAACGACGATGCGGATGTTGATGATAGTTGCCGCGCTTTCCGGAGTGGTCGTCACGCAGCCCCTCTACGGGCAAGCCGTCAACCCGCAGGTTCCTCAGACACCCGTTCCTCAGATGACGCCCTTGGAGCCCCAGCCGGATCAGATACCGCTGCCCGGGCAAGGAACTGCTGACCAGAATTTCACCGATGTTGCCGTTGTCGCCGTCGAGGATCTGCCCGCGGAAATCAAAGCGCAGGCGGAAGCCGTGATTACCCAGACCAGCGCGGAAGATCTGCTGCGGCTGCAGCACTCCATCGATGCATCGCCTCAGGCAACAACGGCGCTGAGGGCGAACGGGCTCAACTCTTCACAGGTCGTGGCCGCCAACATCGATGGTGACGGCACGCTGACCCTGATCATCCAGACGACAACTTGATCGGCACCCCGAACGATACGGCCGCGCCGTGAAGCAATGAAACGCAGATATCGCCGAGAGCCGCCATGGCCGAAGCCGCTGTTCGCAACTTCACCATCAATTTCGGACCCCAGCATCCGTCGGCCCACGGGGTTCTACGGTTGGTGCTGGAACTGGATGGCGAGATCGTCGACCGTGCCGATCCCCATATCGGCCTGCTCCATCGCGGCACGGAAAAGCTCATAGAATACAAGAACTATCTGCAGGCCCTGCCCTATTTCGACCGCTTGGATTACGTCGCACCGATGAATCAGGAGCATGCCTTCTGCCTCGCCGCCGAGAAATTGCTCCAGATATCGGTGCCAAGGCGTGGGCAGCTTATCCGCGTCCTGTTTTGCGAAATCGGCCGGCTTCTGTCGCATCTCCTCAACGTCACGACCCAGGCCATGGACATAGGCGCCCTGACTCCGCCGCTCTGGGGTTTCGCGGAGCGTGAGAAATTGATGGTCTTCTACGAGCGCACCTCCGGCGCCCGCATGCATGCGAATTATTTCAGGATTGGAGGCGTGCACCAGGACCTGCCTGCCGCGCTTCTTGACGACATCTGGGATTTTTGCGACCCGTTCCTCAAGGTCTGCGACAATCTTGACGGCCTGCTCACCAACAGTCGTATTTTCAAGCAGCGCAATGTCGATGTTGGCGCGATTGGCCTCGACGACGCCTGGGCCTGGGGCTTCTCCGGCGTGATGGTACGCGGGTCCGGGGCGCCATGGGACCTGCGCAAGGCACAGCCATACGAATGCTATCCCGAGATGGATTTCGATATTCCCGTCGGCAAGAATGGAGACTGTTACGACCGTTACCTGGTTCGCATGGAGGAAATGCGCCAATCGGTCCGGATCATGAAGCAATGCCTGGAAAAGCTGCGCGCGCCCGAAGGCCAAGGGCCTGTGGCAATTCCGAACCAGAAGATCACACCGCCACCGCGCGCCAAGATGAAACGATCGATGGAAGCGACCATCCACCATTTCAAACTTTATACCGAGGGCCTTCGTGTGCCGGCCGGAGAAGTCTACGCCGCCGTCGAAGCGCCGAAAGGGGAATTTGGCGTCTATCTGGTTTCGAACGGAAGCAATGTTCCCTATCGATGCAAGATACGCGCGCCGTCCTTTGCCCACCTGCAGGCGATGGATTTCCTATCCAGGGGTCACATGATCGCCGATGTCGCCGCAATCATCGGATCCCTCGACATCGTCTTCGGCGAGATCGATCGCTGATCAATGCGCGGATCCGCGCTGCATCGCTCATCATCAACCCGAAAGTCGCAGCAGCGCTCGCCTACCAGCGCACGCTGAAGCCGAGCTTGGCGCCGATGGAATTGCTGTCGCCGAACTTCTCGAGACTGGTCTTGGCGATCGCCTCGCCGAAGACCGCGTATTTCCCGTCGCCAAAGTCGAGCGAGCCGCCAAGGCCGACACCACCCCACAGCGTCTGGTTCTGGCTGATCAGCCGCACGCCGGAGACATCGACATCGGTTCCGTCGAGGAAATCGTAATAGAGGTTGGCGATGCCATAGATGTGTGTGCGGCTGACCTGCCCGGCGCTGTCGGCCCACTGGTCCTCATAGTCGGCGGAGACACCGAGGCGGCCGACCAGGCTGTCGTCGCTGCCATGCGATACGACCGCGCCGAACTTGTCGGTGAAGGTGTCGAAGCGGACCGACGAGTAGGCGAGTTGCGCCTGTGGGGTCAGCGACCACTTGCCGGTGAGTGCAACCTTCTGTCCGCTCTCGACGCTCAGCGCATAGCCGAAGCCGTTGTTGCCGTCGGCAAGCGTGGTGCCCAGCGTGGCGGAGCGGATGTCGCTGTCATACCAGGTCACCTGCGCCTGTGTGTCGACATAGAAGCCGCTGTCGCCAAACCAGGTCAGCGAGCCGCCGACGCCGTAGCCGGTGGCCTTGATCGAGCCGACGCCGAAGGTCGACGAGACATCGGATGAGGCGGTGCCGTAATTGACCACGATCCCGCCGATCAGGACGCCGGCCTGGCTCTCGTGAAGCTGGCCGTCGACACCTGCCTGGAACTTCCAGGTCGTCACGTCATAGTCGGTGCCGGAGGTCGACGTCTTCGGGTCGAGCTTCGTATGAGCCGCCTCGATGCGGGCCCAGATGGCCTTGCCATCGACCGGCCCCTGTCCCGGGACGTCGGCCCCTTCGGGCGTCGCACCCTCGCCCCAGGTTCTGTTGCCGATGCGCTGCTGCAGTGTGCCGAGCTCGTTCAGGCTCTGCAACACGCCGGCATAGGCCTCGTAGATCGGCACGGCCGGCGAATAGAGCGGCTGCGGCTGGCCGTTGATCAGAGCCGACCGCAGATACCAGTCGCCGTCCGTCGGGGTACTTACGCCGTTCTTGTAGAGCCGGTAGGCATAGGCGCCACCGACGACCGCCTGGTCGCCCTGGAAGACATAATCGCCGGCGAGCGAGAAGGTGCCAGCCGAGGTGCCGCCGACATCGATGATCTTGATGCCTTCAACCGTCTGCGCGCCGCCGCCGCCGAGATTGGCGACCTTGAGCGTCGTGGTGCCGGCCGTGTCGCCGGTGACGACCAGCCGGTCGGTGGCCGAAGCATCGCCGCCGAGCACGGTCTCGATCTCCAGCGTGCCACCATTGCCGGTGTAGTTGCCGGCGATGGTGAGCGTGCCCGGCACGCCCGCATTGCCCGCGGCGATCGTGCCGCCTGTCGCGTTGGTGGTATCGCAGACCGTGCCGGTGCCTTCGAGCCGCCCGCCGGCAAGCACGTTGACCGTGCCGCACAGGCTGCCCGAGACATTGACGGTGCCGCCGCCGATCGCGGTGGTGCCGGTGAAGCCGGAAGAGTCTGCCGTCAGCGCCAGCGTGCCGGCGCCGCTCTTGGTCAAGGCGCCGGCGCCGGAGAGCACCCCGTCGAGGGTCAGCGTCGTGGCGGCGTTGGTCGAGATCGTGCCCTGGCCGAGAACGTCGACGGCGCGGCCGCTGGCGAAGCTGGCGGTGGTGTCGAGCGTGCCGCCGTTGAAGGAGAGCCCGCCCGCCGCATCGCCGAGATTGGCATCGGCCGAGACCCGCAGCGTGCCGCCATTGATGGCGGTACCGCCCATGTAGCTGTTGGTGCCGGTCAGCACCAGCGTGCCGGCGTCCGTCTTGACGAGCTGGGTGTCGCCGCTGAGCGCCGAGGCGATGGTGGCCGTGTATCCGGCGCCGGCGCTGGTGCCGTCGCCGACCCTGATGGTCGACTGCGGCCCAACGAGCCCGATATAGCCGCCCTGGATGACATAGCCGTCGGTGGCGAACTGCATGCCGGCGGCCGTCACCTGGCCGAGCCCGTTGTCCACCGTCACCGTGCCGGCGATGCCGGCGAAGATGGCGAAGCCGCCGTCCGAATAGGCGGCGTTGACGACGCCCGTCGTCTCGGTCCAGTTGTCGTTGCCCGACGAACCCTGCCAGGTGCCGTTGCCGCCATTGACGGTGCCGTCGAACTTCGGACCGGCGTCGCCATCCCAATAGTTCAGGTCGAGCCCAGCCGTGTTGACGAGGTTGACCTGGTGGTCGACCGAGGTCTGGACGAAGGTGTTCGACGACGGGATGGAGCCGATCGCAAGCCCGTTGTTGGTCAGCGTGCCGCTGTAGTCGAAGACGCGGTAGATGCCGGGACCGAAGCTGCCGCCGGCCGGCACGTCGACATTGAGCGTGCCGTCGAGAACGAGATTGCCGCCGACCGTGGTGAGGTCGTTGAGCGCGCCGCCGGCGACATTGGCCTGGCCGAAGGAGTAGTTCAGGATCGAGCCGCCGGAGAGCGTCAGGTCGCCGGCGATCGCCAGCGTGCCCGGCGTGCCGTCGGCCGATCCCGGCGACAGCGTGGCGCCATCGGCGATCGCGACGTTGCCACCGATCGTGCCCTTGCCGCCGAGCGCCGCGCCGATCTGTACCGAGGTCGGCCCGGTTGCAGCGCTCTGGTCGCCGTCCACATAGAGCCCGCCCGCCGCGACCGTGGTCGGTCCGGCATAGCTGTTGGTGCCGGTCAGCACCGTCGAACCGCTGCCGATCTGTTTCACGCCGCCGGTGCCCGAGATCAGTCCCGCGAAAGTATAGGCGTCCGACCTGTCGAAGGCGAGTGTGCCGTTGTTCGTCACATCGCCTGTGATCGAGCCCGAAGTGCCGTCATTGCCAAGTTGCAGCGTTCCCGCCGAGATCGTCGTCCCGGCCGAGACCGTAGCGGCACCGCTGAGGATCAGGCTGCCGCCGTTGACGGCAAGCGTGTTGGTGGCGAGGCTGCCATCAATCTCGGCCGAGCCCGAATCCATGGCGGTGCTGTTCATGCCGGTGATCGTGTAGGCGGCGCCGTAGGTGAAGCTGCCCGAGCCAAGATCAAACTTCAGGACACTGTTGCCGCCACCGCTGATATTGCCGTTGATTGCTCCGCCGGTGATGTCCAGTACATTGCTGGCAGCGCTGAGATTGATGTTGCCGGTTACACTGCCGGCCGTGGTGATGGTGGCGGCACCGCCCGCCTGGCTGAGGGCGACGCCCGAGGCCCCGGCGTTGACGGTGGCGCCCGAGCCGATGGTGATGGTGCCGCCCGCAATGGCGTCGCCATGAATCGCGGCGCCCGTGCCCGAACCGCCGGTCACCGTGCCGCCCGTGACGCCGATGTCGTAGGTCCCGGCGCCTTTGTTGCTGGCGAAGAGGCCATCACCGCTGCCGCTGTTCGTGACGGTGCCGCCGCTTACGGCGATGCCGGCGGTGGCGGTGGCGGCAGCATTGTTGACCACGGCGCTGAGGGCGGGGTTGGTGCCGCTTTGGACCGTGACCGTCCCGGCCGTCATGGTGATACCGGCGCTGCCCAGCTCCGACTGGCTCAAGACGCCAGTGCCCGGATTTGCTGTGATGGTGCCGCCATTGATGGTGACACTGGCAGCACCGAAAGAGGTAGCATTGGTGATGCCGGCACGCAGGCCAGCGCCAGCAGCGCCGACGATGCTGACCGAACCGCCGTTCATCGTGATGACGGCATTGCCCGTGCCCTGGTTTTGGGCATAAGCGCCATTGCCTAGCCCTGTATTGATGACCTGCCCGTCATTAAGGGTGATTTGGGCATTGCCGGCACCCACGCTGTTGCCGATCAACGCAAAGAGCGAACCGCCGCCGGCAGAAATGCGTGATGTCACGGTGCCTGTGTCCATCCGCACAATTGCATTGCCGTCAGTGCCGATATTCGCGGCATCAATGCCGTTCGACAAAGTTGCCGTGGACTGAACCGATTGAAAAAGAAGCGCATTGATGACAATATCATTGATATTGTTCGCCCCGCTGACGATGGCGACGGCGCCGGTTCCGGCGGTGGTCTTTTGCGCAACAAGATTGGGATTGTTGAGTATCAGCGTCAGGCCGTTCACGTTATAGCTGATGCCAGGCGCGGGATAGCTGCTCCCCGAGCAAGTGACCACGCCGCCGACCGGCGCGCCACATTCGTTGGCCGCAAAAGCGCTGCGCGGCGCGGACGCCAGCATCGCCATTAGGGCGATCAGCGATGCGGAAGAAAGCGCGGCCCGTAGATTGCAGTTCGGAGAGCCAACTGTCTCCCTGTGGACAGCGCGGACCCTAAATGACGGCATGCCTACTCCTTCGATTCCGCTGTGTGAATTTTGTTTGATACCGCAGCCAATCCGACCGAGCGCCGGCAAGCTGGCTGCCCGCCTGCGCTGTCAAATCTGAAAAGGAACTATCTTCGGCAGGCCCTTGCATCAGCAAGTCGACCAAAGGCAGCGTATCGCAGCCCGCCTAGCCAAGCCGCGCCGCGATCGAGCAAATCCACGAAGCCCCACTGCTGGCATGATGTGCTCCAGCATCGCCCTTTCCTCGACCCCATCGTTCCGCTACACAACCGAATCGGAGATATAAATCAATACCATCAACATCATCACACATCATGTGACTTATAAAGGGGTTAATAGAGTTGTTTCGGATCTACCAAAGTCTATATTAGCCACACAAAATATAATCTCAATCTTACACATGACAGAAGAGTACCCGGGCTTAGCATCGGCAGCCCTGATCGGAAGACGCGCGGCGCAGATGGTCATATGGAAAAACCCGAGCGAACCGAGCCCCTGGGCCAGCGGGACGCGGAGGCGAAGAAAGCGTGCACCGACGTAAGCGCATAATCCGCCGGACCGCCCACGCGCCCGGCACCGAAATGATTTTTTCGCCTTCCAGGTTCTTCAATGTTGCGTTGCAAAAATACTCCACTATAAGCTCGAGCATTCGATTGGACCCGGTGAAATTCCGGGTGGCTCTTCCGGCCGCCGATCCGCCGGATCACGCAACAAAAGTGACAGACAGTCGGCCGCCATGAGCGACGGCTTGCACCTTTGCGGATTCCCTCTCTATGGCTACTGCTTCCTCCCTTCATCGCGACTGGTTTTCCAACCTGCGAGCTGACTTGCTGTCAGGCATTGTCGTTGCGTTGGCATTGATCCCGGAGGCGATCGGGTTCTCGGTTATCGCTGGTGTCGATCCCAAGGTCGGGCTCTACGCTTCGGTCGTCATCGCCTGCGTTATCGCCTTTGTCGGTGGGCGGCCGGCGATGATCTCGGCCGCGACCGCGGCCACCGCTGTCCTCATGGGCCCGCTCGTGCGAGAGCATGGCGTGCAGTATCTCTTTGCCGCCACCATTTTGATGGGCATAATCCAGATCTTCGCCGGGGTTTTGAGGCTCGGACGGATAATGCGGTTCGTTTCCCAGTCTGTCATGACCGGCTTCGTCAACTCGCTTGCCATCCTGATTTTCCTGGCGCAGTTGCCACAGCTCATGAATGTGCCGAAGGCGACATATGGGCTTATCGCGCTCGGGCTCGCGATCATCTACCTCTTGCCCCGGGTGACGAAGACGATCCCGTCGCCGCTGGTGGCAATCGTCGTGATCACGATAGTTAGCCTTGCACTCAAGCTCGACGTGCGAACGGTAGCCAGTCTCGGCCAGCTTCCAACAACCCTGCCCAGCTTTGGCGTGCCCGACGTGCCGCTTACGCTCGAGACGCTCCATATTCTGCTGCCCGTGGCGCTGACCCTTGCTGCTGTTGGACTGCTGGAATCGTTGCTCACGGCGCAGATCGTCGATGACATGACAGACACCACCAGCGACAAGAGCCGCGAGTGCGCGGGGCAAGGCGTCGCGAATATCGCCTCCGCGTTCTTCGGCGGCATGGGCGGCTGCGCGATGATCGGGCAGTCGGTCATCAACGTCTCCTCCGGCGGGCGTGGGCGGCTCTCGACGCTCACCGCTGGCGCCTTCCTGCTGGCGCTGCTCGTGCTGCTGCAAGACGTGCTGGCCGTCGTACCCGTGGCGGCGTTGACGGCGGTGATGATCATGGTTTCGATCAACACATTCTCCTGGCGTTCGCTCGCGCGCCTGCGTACGAACCCATTGCCGTCGTCCATTGTGATGCTGGCAACGGTGGCGGGAGTGGTGACGACGGGCGATCTTTCCGTCGGTGTGATGATCGGAGTGTTGCTCTCAGGCGTGTTCTTCGCGGGAAAGGTCTCGCGGTTGAGCCGCGTCACTTCCACGCTCTCGGCCGACGAGCGCGTGCGCACCTACACGGTCGAGGGGCAAGTGTTCTTTGCGTCGGCGGCCACATTCGTCGAGTCCATCGATGTGGCGGACCCTGTGGAGAAGATCGTCATCGATGTCAGTGCCGCCCACTTCTGGGATATATCCGCGGTGGGTGCACTCGATCGCGTTGTACTGAAAGCACGGCGGCGTGGCCGTGAGGTCGATGTCGTCGGCCTGAATGCAGCCAGCTGCACTATGGTCGATCGTTATGGGGCCCACAAATACGTCAGTCCAATCAGTCCTGTCGTGGTGCAAAATCAGTAGATTCGGACGCGTTCCGCACTTCCTGTCAGGCACCGCCGTCACAGCACCCAGCGGAAGGCGCGCTTGAGTTCCTTGACGCCATCCGCCTCATACCAACGCCCGTGGGAGATGATCACGCGCTCGGGCTGCCAGTTGATCATGCGGCGAACAGCCGACCGCAATGACTTCTGGTGTCGGAAGAAACTCAATCGCATGTCGAATGGCGCTTTTCCGTCCGGGTCGATAACGCCGCCGATTTTCATGAGAACGCGATAGAACCAGCCATGGATGCGTTTTGGCTCGAAATTCTCGATCAAGTCGGTGAGAATCAGGGTTCGTGAAGCGCGATGAAAAAATACCGCCTCCGTGAGCACGTCGCCACTGACAATCAGCATGTCGATTTCTTCCGGCCAAGGCGTATCATGGCCTGTCAACTCCATGTCGACGACGACGCGGCGCTTGGCCCCCTTTTGAAGGCCGGGTACCGCCAGGACCGTTGCGCCCGGCAAACGAGCTTTCCAGTCCGGCAGCCACCAATAGTGAAGCGAATTCGGTGCGATGAGATAGCGGATCGGCCCCAACGCCTCCACCGCCGTCTGGAGGGCCGCTGTGTGACGCACAGGCGAATGAAGAACCAGGTCGCCGCCACGAAGCCGAACAACCGTCATGCGGGTGGTGAACGGCACTTTCAGCCAGCCGAGACCAAACTCGATTTCTGGTCCGTCGACAATCCAGACATCGGCGGCCGCCGGTTTGAGGACATCGATCGGCGCGTATGGTTCCAGCCAGTTATGTTCGCGAGAATGGCTATGAGGTGTCACCCGATCGTTCCATGCTTCTCAGTCGCCTGAGGGACTCGGCGAGCAGCGGCTCGTGTTTGGACATCTCCTGGAGGTGATCGGCAGCCAGGCGTTCAAGCAGCGCCGCCCCTTTGTCCGTCATGACGACAAGCACGCTGCGGCGATCCGTTGAGGATTGTCGGCGTTCGGCGAGGCCAGCGCCGACAAGCCTGTCCACCAATTGCACCGCGCCATTCGGTTGAAGCAACATCTGCCGTGCGAGTTCCTTGATCATAATGGCTTGATCAGGATGTACCCGGATAGCCAGCATCGCCTGGTATTGCTGCGAGGTGACTCCAGCCGCCGAAGCGGCAACTTCACTGAACGCCAAAAACCGGCGAAGCGCATGACGAAATCCAGCCAATCCTTGGTAGGCATTCTCATCCAGGCTTCGGGAACGTTCATCGGACGGATCCACGCTACTGGCGTCGGGGGGTGTTTTTTCCAACTTGGCGCGCCCACGCTTGGTGCCCTTGCCACGGGATGGCTCCGAAAAAGCAGGAGGATCAGTCGCCGTCACTCTTTTCAATGCTCCCAATATATGTCATGGCATGACATATATATCAAGCTGAGCTTGATCACCCAGCGGGTTCGGTTGGTAAGGCCCAGGCCTTCATCCTCCAGTCCATCTTTTCCGGGGCGCATCTTTTATGGCACGCGGCGACACGGCAACGTCCAGCAACTCGAAACCTGGTGAATCAGACGACGGCAAACCTTCCGCGCAAGATGCCTCGCATCGCGCAGCGATGGAAGACGAAGAAAGCCACCGGCTTAGCCTGCTGGTTCTCACCGTCCTCGCGCTCGGTCTTGGCACTGTAACCGGTTTCGGCGCGGTCCTCTTCCGGGAATTGATAGGGCTGCTCCACAATCTCTTCTTCAACGGCACTTTCGCGGTCGGATATGACGCGAACGTGTTCACGGCGCCCAGCCGGTGGGGCGGGTTCATCATTCTGGCACCGGTGATCGGTGCCGTCCTGGTCACGTTCCTCGTCAGCAATTTCGCGCCCGAGGCAAAAGGCCACGGCGTGCCCGAGGTCATGGACGCCATTTACTATCGGGAAGGGAAAATTCGGCCGATCGTGGCGTTGGTCAAGTCGCTGGCTTCGGCCATTGCCATTGGCAGTGGCTCGTCGGTTGGCCGCGAGGGTCCGATAATCCAGATCGGATCAGCGCTCGGATCGACATTGGGGCAGATCATCCACATGCCGGTCGGCCAGCGTATCGCGATGGTCGCCGCGGGTGCCGGTGCGGGTATAGCGGCTACGTTCAATACGCCGATCGGGGGCGTGATGTTCGCGATCGAGTTGATGATGCCCGAAGTGAGTGTCAGCACTTTCCTTCCGGTCGCCATCGCAACTGGCGCCGCGACCTTCGTGGGCCGCTGGTTCATTGGCCCGCAGCCGGCATTTGCCGTGCCGCCATTGCAGGCCCTGACCACGGATGGCAACGCAGTCATGCTGCTTGTGCTCTATGCCGCCCTCGGCGGTGTGACCGGAGTGGCGGCCGCCGGCTTCATCCGCAGCCTGCATTTGGCCGAGGACTGGTTCGACAAAATCCCCGGGCGATACACGCGCCACATACTCGGAATGCTGCTGCTAGGGCTCCTGATGTATGTTCTCTTCGTCACGCTCGGACAGTATTACGTCGATGGCGTGGGCTATGCGACGATCGAGAGCATCCTGGTCGGTCACACCTCGGCTGTATGGCTGCTCGGTCTTTTGTTGGCTTGCAAGGCGGCAGCCACATCGATCAGTCTAGGCTCGGGGTCTTCCGGCGGCATCTTCTCGCCTTCGCTGTTCATGGGCGCCACTTTGGGCGGCGGCTTCGCCGCGCTGCTGCAGGCGACAGGCATTCCGATCCCCCTCAGCATTCCGGCCTTTGCCATGGTCGGCATGGGGGCGATGGTCGGCGGCGGTACGGGGGCTGTGATGACCGCCATCACCATGACCTTCGAGATGACCCGCGAGTATGACATCGTCATGCCGATGATCCTGGCCGTCGCCACCAGTGTCGGCGTCCGACGACTGCTTTCGCGTGAAAACATCTACACGTTGAAGCTGGTCCGTCGGGGGCGTGCCATTCCCAAGGCGCTGCACGCCAACATGTTCCTGGTTCGCCATGCCCGCGAAGTGATGGATGCGGACATACTGGTGCTGCCGGCGGAGCACAGCTTCGATGGCTTTCTGCGCGAGCATGAAGCGGAGGGCAGACTTCGTCATGTGGTGGTCATCAAAAATGGCCAGATCTTCGGTGTGCTCCGCGTCAACACCGGGCTGCGGCGCGGGCTCGAAGGCGCGCATACCGGTGTCACGCTCGCGGACATCGCCAGCCGCGACTACACGATTGTCGGCGAGAACATGATCGTCTCCGACGTGATCGAACGGATCTGGCGGAAGAACGCATTCATGGCCGTCGTCGTGCAGGGACACGGAATTCCTCGAGAAGACGACGTTGTCGGCGTCATCACCAGGGAGCATGTCGCCAACTCCGTAGCCGACGGACTGAAGATCTATCCCAGATAACGATCGGGACCAGCCCTCCAGTGGCGGTTTAGTCGCCCGGGGATTGGATATGCGATCCTCTCGACCGATCTACAGCATGTCGCCGCGAATGGGATTCGCCCGACCTGCTGTAGGCTTCTGATTTTATGCATGTCGTTATCCCGGAACCGAGGACACTTCCGGGCGACATGCATTAGCCAGCGCTTGGCGATGCTCTGCCATCCGCCGGCCGCAACCGATCTCGAACCAGCACGGCTATTTCTTCGCAAGCCCTCAAACCGCCCACGTCATGGATCGGGTCGAGGGGCGCGCGCACGCGTGACCAGACAGGGTCGCCCGTCGTTACGGCCAGAACGGCCTTGACCGCCGGCACGACCGGCAATTTGAGCAATCTTTCGAGAATGTCATCGATCAGCGGGACGTCCTCCCCGCGCACCAGCGTCGCGATCAGTTCGGGAGCGAAATTCGCCACGCCGCTGATCGAGCCGCTGGCGCCGGCCCGCACGGCGCGCGCCAGATCTCCTTCGTGGCCGACGAGGATGGCGAGATCCCGGTGTTCCGCCAGCAAAGCGGTCGTCTGCTGCCAGTCGCCACTGGAATCCTTGACGCCGGCGATGGCTTGCGGAAACGCAAGCCGTAGTCGGGCGACGAGGCTTGGGCCGATGCTCACGCCGGTCAAACCTGGAATGTTGTAGAGGATGACATCGCGGCAAGCCGGTCCGACACGTTCCAATACTTCCGCGAACCAGCGGTAGACACCTTCCTCCGTCGGCTGCTTGAAATAGAAGGGAGGTGTCAGAAGGATGCCAGCGCAACCCGCATCGAGCGATCGCCGGGCATGGTCGCCCGCATCTTGCGACGACGGCCCGTAAACGCATTCGACCAGACCGCCCGCGTCGACCCCGGCGGCGGCCATACGCTCATAGAGCGGAGCGCGGGCCGAGGTCGAAATGGAAATGCCTTCGCCGGTCGTGCCGAAGGCAGTCACCACCCGCATGCCCTGCCCCAGAAGGTATTTGGCGTGGGCGCCGAAACGGGGCCAGTCGATTGCGCCTCTATGGTCGAACGGCGTCGCCAGTGCCGCGCTGACACCGATTTTCTTGCGCATGGGATGATCGTCGAACACTGCGGATAATCCTTGGTCAGTTGGGAGGTGTTTCGAGAAGCATTCGGCGCAAGGCGCCAAGATCGGCCGGCACCTGTCCGGTGAAGATGCCGAAGGCGTCGATGCCTTGATGGAAGAACAGTTCGTAGCCGCTGAGCACCTCGAGGCCCGCCGCCTCCGCCTGCCGTTTGAACAGCGTGTTGACCGGCGTGTAGATGGCGTCGAACGCCCAGCGCTGCGCTCCGAGCAATTCCGGCGGGACCGGAGACCCGGGATGGCCGATCATGCCGAGCGGCGTGCAATTGACGACGCCTTCCGCTCCGCCCATCGCCGTGCGGATAGCATCGCTGGATGACGTTTTGACGGCGCCATGCGAGGCTGTCGCGATCGCGGTCGCAAGCGAGCGCGCCTTCTCTGCATCGCTGTCGACGACAGTCAGGGCCTCGGCGCCGAGCGCCAGCAGCCCGAAGGCCACGGCCTTGCCGACACCGCCGGCTCCGATCAGGCAGACGTTGCCCGGCGCCGTGTCGCCAAAAGTCTCGCGATAGGCGGCGATGAAACCGGTATGGTCGGTATTATAGCCGCTTGCGCCCCGCGGCCCGAACAGCACCGTGTTGACCGAACCTATCCGTCTGGTCAGGTCGTCGTCTATGCGCAGCCTGGAGGCCACCATCTCCTTGTAGGGATAGGTGACATTGATGCCGCGAAGACCGCTGTCGCGGCAGGCGTCGAATACGGCGTCGAAATCCTTGCCCATGTCGCGCGGGATGAAGAGGTCGTAGCTGACGTCCAGACCGAGGAGTCGGCCGGCGAGACGATGCAGGTCCGGCGAACGCGAGCGCTTTATGTTGTCGCCGATCAGCCCAAGCCTGACCGGGCCGGTGAGGCCGGCGCTTCGGCGATCGTGCGGAGCCGTGCTCATCCCTGGTATCCGAACTGCCTCGGCAGCCACAATACGATTTCCGGAAACAGCATCATCAGCAGCAGCGCAACGACCAGCACGCCGATGAACAGCCAGATCTCGCTGATGATTTCGCGCAGCGGAATGCGCGTCGTCGCATTGATGACGAAGAGCACGACGCCATACGGCGGCGTGATCAGCCCGATCATGGTATTGACCACCACGACGACGCCGAAATGCACCAAGTCGATCCCGAGCAGCCGGCAGGTCGGGATGAACAGCGGTATGATGACCAGGATGATCGTGGACGCGTCGAGCAGACAACCAAGCAGCAGCAGCAGCACGTTGACCATGAACAGGAAAGCGAGCGGGGATATGTGCAGTCCCTGCAACGAGGCTGCCATGTGGGCAGGAATGTTTTCGCTGGCGACGATGTAGTTGAAGATCAGGGCGCCGCCGATGACCAGGCCGACGGCCGCGGACGAGCGCGCGCTTTCTGAAAGGATGGCGTAAAGTCTCCGCCAGCTCAGCGCACGGTAGAAGACGCCGGCCAGGATCAGCGCATAGGCGGCCGCCACGGCCGCCGCTTCGGTCGGCGTCGTCGCGCCACCATAGATGCCGTAGAGCAGGATGACCGGCATAAGCAGCGCCGGAAATGCATTGAGCGTCACCTTCGGCAAGGCTCGCAGAGGCACGGCTTCCTCGACCGCGAAATCGCGCTTGCGGGCGACCCACGCGTTGAGGCCCATCAGCACCACGCCCATCAGCAGGCCGGGCAGGATGCCGCCGAGGAACAGGAAACCGATCGAGGCATCCGAAACCAGCGCGTACATCACCATCGGGATCGACGGCGGGATGATCGGTCCGATGGTCGAAGCGGCGGCGGTGATGGCGGCGGCGTAACCGCGCGGATAACGACCATCTTTCGTCATCATTTCGATGATGATCTTGCCGAGGCCGGCCGCATCGGCAACCGCCGAACCCGACATGCCGGAAAAGATCAGATTGGCGACGACATTGACATGCCCGAGCCCACCGCGCAGGCGCCCTACGATCGCCATGCAGAAGGCCAGCAACCGCTCGCTGATCGTGCCGGCGTTCATGATGTTGGCGGCGACGATGAACAGCGGCACGGCCAGGATGATGAAGCCGTCATAGAGCCCCTGGATGATCTGTTCGGCGGCAAGCCCCAGATCCTGGCCCTTCACGGCAAGGTAGACGATCGCCGCCACGATCATGGAATAGGCGACCGGCGTGCCGATCCCGGCAAGGACGAACAGCGCCAGCAGGCAAAGGGCGAAGGCGACGGTCACAGCGGTGTCGCCTCGTCATGCGGTTCGGGCGCGCCGCCGCGAGCGAGTTGCCATATGCGCAGGGCGTAACGTACGATGACGGCGACGGCGAACAGTCCGTAGACGCTGAACACCACATCGAGCCGAATACGCAGCGTGGCGCTCTTCTTGATCTTGTAGAAGGCGATGTATTCGTATGTCGCCGGCAGCGCCGCCAGGAACCCGGCGACGATCGCCGCCGCCGAAATCAGCGCGAAGACGCGCTGCATGCGGCGGCTGGCGATCAGGTAGAACAGGTCGAACGTCACATGGTCGCGCTCGGTGAGCACGAATGCGGAACTCCAGAACACCAGCCACAGCCATGTCGTCAGGCATACTTCCAGTGTCCATCCGAGCGGATCGTTGATCACGTAGCGCGTGAATATCTGCAGGATGAAGGCGATGAACATGGCGGCGAGAAGCGCCACCGCCACGTTATCGGCCCGCGCCTGCAACCAGCGGATGGTTGCCGACATCGGTCTTTCCCGGCTCAGAGGGCGTTGATCTTGTCGACCATGCCTTCCGGCCAGTCCTTGGCGAAGTCGGACTCCAGATAGGCCTTCTGCACATGTTTGCGGAAGGCGTCGACGTCGGGTGTGTAGACCTTCAAACCCTTGTCCTTGAAGAACTGCTCGAGTTCCGATTCCAGCTTCAGCTGCTTCTGCCGTCCGGACTCGGCCGCATCGTCCGCCGCCTTCTGCACCGCCGCCTGCTGATCCGGTGCAAGGCCGTCCCAGACCTTCTTCGAAAAGGCGAGGTAGTTCAGGTCCACGAGGTGGCTGGTCAGGCAAATCTGCTTGGTGACCTCGTAGAATTTGGAGTCCTTGTCGGATGGCAGCGGATTGTCCTGCCCGTCGATCGCACCGGTCTGCAACGCGGTGTAGATTTCGGTGAACGCCACGGGCACCGGATTGGCGCCGAGCGCCTTGCCCAGAAACTGCCAGGCGTCGGTTCCGGGCATTCTGAGCTTGACGCCGGCCAAATCGTCCGGGGTCTTGATTTCCTTGTCGATGCGAAGGTTCAATTGGCGGCGGCCGAGATACATCACCGTCAAGAGCTTGACGCCGAGTTCATCTTCCACCTTCTTCTTCATCGGGTTCATGAAGTCGGCCGCGAAAACCTTCTTTTGATGCGCGGCGTCACGATGCAGATAGCCGGCGGTGAATATCCCCCATTCGGGATAGAGCGAGGCCAGTTCCTGCGCCGAGGTGATCGACATTTCGAGATTGCCGCGGGCGATTGCTTCCAGCTCGGTGCCTTGCTTGAAAAGTTGGGCGTTCCAGTGTGGCTCGAAAGTGGCGAAGGCGCTAACCGCGGGCGCGAAGACATCGGTCAGCGCCACCGCGCGCTGGTCGCCAGGCGTCGCCGGCGACGAGAGCCGGAGTGTGATCTTGTCCTGCGCCCTCGCGCCGGACGACATCACGGACAAGGCGGCAAATGCCATTGCGGAGCCGCCGAGGAACCGGCGGCGATCGAGGGTGATGGTCATGCTTTCCTCCCTGAATTGCATGGGCGGTGGTCAAACCGTCTGGGCAAACCATGCCACGTTCATAATGGTGCTTCAACCCACGAACAGTGCAATCATCATAGATTTGTCATTTTATCAGACACAATATTGCTTGAGTTGGGCGTTAAGCCGAACCGGCCTTCTTCTTCTGGAATTCGGGCGCGCTGGCCAGCAATCCGCGCTCGACGCCTGCCTCGACATGCTTGCGCAACACCATTTGGGCTGTGACAGCGTCGCGCGCCAACGCCGCGTCGAGCATCTGCCGATGCTCGTCAGCGGCGATCTGACCGCGAAATGTCAATGAAACCATTTGATACCGCAGATATTTATCGAATACGGCGGCATGCGTATCCATCAGCACCTTGGAGCCGCAGGCAGAGATCAATGCCTGGTGGAACTCCCAGTCATAGCGCTTCCATTCCTTGGCAATCGAATGGTCGCCTGAAATCATGCGCCTTTCCATTTGCTGAAGCTTGTGGTGCGCCGCGACCACGCGGCCTTCCCAATCCATGTCGCCGGAGGCGAACGACAACTCCATCGCATAGCATTCGAGCAGTTGCCTCAAGGCGGCGATTTCCTTCAGATCCTGCGGTGACACTGGCGCGACCTCGAAACCACGCTGCCCCTCGGCGGTCACCAGCCCGTCGGAGGACAAACGGTTTAGGATTTCGCGCAGGGTAGAGACGCTGGCGCCATAAAGATTTTTCAGCCTGTCAAGCTTGAGCTTTTCGCCGGGTGTGAGTCGGCCGAAAATAATGTCGGCTCGAATCTGTCGGTACGTTGTTTCAGATATTGTCGAGTTCTGCGTATTTTCATGCATCGCAAAAAAATATCATAAATTTTCCGAAATACCATAGATCATGCCCGTGAACCGGCCACCTGGCCAGCCAGGCCATGCAAGCGTACAGCCAGCATGTCGGCGTCCTGCCATTCACAAAATTGCGACTGGCTTGGAATAGTTTCCGATCGGCCTCGGTATATGGAGCATCAAGGCGAACTTCGTCCGCCCTTCTCATTTGGAGGATCTCCAGGTGCCCGAGCGCTACGTCGCTATGCTGAAATGCTGGGTCTAGTGCGAGCGTTCGAAGACCGGCGCCAACGGATTTTTGCTCGCGTCCGGAAGCTCCGCCCGTCAGAGCCGGTTCCCCTTCCCCGTTCCCTAACTGCTGGCCGCTTCCCGCGGCAACGTTTCACCAGCCCGAACGATCGGGTTGCGTTCAGGTCATAATCGAAAGGAGAAAGTCATGGAGGACAATCAAACACTGTCGCAACGCTTCGACGACTACCAACCTTCCAAGACAATCTGGTTCTGGTCGGTAGTAGGCGCCGCGGTGCTGACGATGATCCTCGGTTTTACCGTCGGCGGTTGGACCCTGGCAGGAACAGCAGCGGAAATGGCGAAGACCTCAGCCATCAAGGCGAGGGCGGAACTGGTCGCCAATCTTTGTGTCCAAAAGTTCGTCACGGCGTCCGACGCGAGCCAGAATCTGGCCAAGCTAAAGGAAACATCCTCCTACCAAAGAGATGGTTTCATCAGCGATGGTGGGTGGGTCAAACTCGCCGGCATGAAGAAGGATGCTCCCGGCGCCGCGGATCTGTGCGCGGACAAGTTGGCTGCGATGGATGCGATACCCGCTCACGACGTTTCCCAGAATCAGACGAACGGTTCATAGCCCAACGCTAGAGTTCGCCCGGCAGCGAGAGTTTGCCGGGCGGCGGTCAGAGAAGCTCAAGCGCCGCAAGGACGCTTTCAGCGACGTTCCCAACACGCCAGAGCCGGAAGCACGGCTCGGGTGGCACCCTTCCATGGCTTCTGATGGTGCCGGGCGGTGATGATCGACCCCTTCTACATTCGATGGTGAATGCGCATGAAATCGAGAGCTGCTTTCGGTTTCCGAATGGTCGGCGGGGAGATCAGACATCACTTGTATGTCGCGCTCGCTCGCTTCATTCTGGTGACCGCATCGCTTGCAGCATCCGCGACGACGACGGGACTGCGAGCAGAGGCCGGTGCTCTTCCTCTACCCCGCTTTGTCTCGCTGAAAGCTTCGTCCGCCAATCTGCGTGTCGGGCCTGGTGTCGGCTACGACATTGAATGGGTCTTTACGCGGCCGGGCATCCCGCTGGAAATATACCAGCAATATGGCAATTGGCGCAGGGTCAGGGATTGGGACGGAACCAGCGGATGGATCTATGGACCGCTGCTTTCAGGCCGCAGGACCGGCATCGTCGCGCCCTGGGCCAAGGACGACGTGGCCCTGTGCAAGAAGCCGACAATTGACAGCCCCATAACTGCCTTGCTCCAACCTCGCGTTCGCGTGGAACTGACGCGCTGCGACGGGCAATGGTGCGCGGTGGAGTTGGGCCCGATGTCTGGCTTTGTCAGGCAAATCGGTTTGTGGGGCGTTTATCCCGGCGAGGTGCTGTAAAACGGCGGTACAATTCGACCGGGTCATCCAAACCAACCAACAAGCGATCACCCCGACGTGCTGATCATCCGGATTTCCATCTGGTGGAGCTTGTGATGGGCCGACACCACCCTGCCCTCCCAGTCCATGTCGCCAGCGGCGAAGGACAATTCCATCGTATGGCATTCCAGCAATTGCCGCAGTGCCGCGATCACCTTGAGAGCCTCGGGCGAGACCGGCGCGACCTCGAAGCCCCGCTGCCCTTCGGCAACGACCGGCCCATCGCGGCGGAGCCAGCGCAGCAGGGTTTCGCGCGACAACATGCCGAGGATCAGCAGCGGCAGCGCAGCACCGATGTCGAACAGAACCATGGTCGCAGCCGTCTGGCAGAGGTTTATGAACCGGGACAATCGGCAAGATCCGCGCCAAAGATGCCGCCGGAAGCTTGCGCAGAGCGCATAGAGGTTGAAAATGTTCGCACCACGCTATGTTACTTACTGGCTGTGAGGTTTCTTCCGCATCTTTGACGGCACTTGCAACTCGGCCGGAAAGGATTGCGAGGGGGCAGGCCTCAGCCAGCTAAGGGTGTCTTGTGTTATTGTCTAACATTTGAGGTCGGCGGCGTGTCCACCATGTGTCCGTTGCCGCATAGGGAGGAAAGACAATGGACGGAGAAACACATTCCAAATCAAGGCGAAGCTTTCTGAAGTCGAGCGGACTTGTCGCCGGGCTCACGGCGACGGCGGTTGCGGCTCCCTGGGTTCGCAGGGCCGGAGCAGCGGATACCATCACCTGGAAAATCCAGACCTCGTGGCCGGCGGGCGTCGGGCTCGAAACCTTTCAGAACTGGTGCGGGACCATCAAGGACAAGACGGGAGGCCAGCTCGCATTCCAGCCTTTCAAGGCCAAGGATATCGTTGGCGATTTCGAGCTTTTCGACGGCGTGAAGAACGGCGTTCTGGAAGCGATGAACTCGTTCTCGCTATACTGGGCCGGCAAGCTTCCGGCGACCGCCTTTCTTTCGTCCTATACGATGGGACTGCGCTACCCGCACGAGTGGGACATCTTTTTCTATTCAAAGGGTGGCCTGCAGGCTGCGCGCGACCTTTATGCCGCTCAGGGCCTTTACTATGTCAACCGCATTCATCACGGCCCGAACATCATCCATTCGAAGACGCCGATCCGTTCGATCGAGGATTTCAGGGACCTCAAGCTGCGCGTGCCGGGCGGCATGATTGCCGAGACGTTCGCGAAGGCCGGCGCCAAGACAACGCTGCTGCCGGGCGGCGAGGTGTTCTCCGCGCTGGAGAAAGGCACGATCGATGCCGCCGACTACACAGGCCCGGCGGTGAACTGGGCACTCGGGTTCCAGCAGGTGACCAAGTACATTTCCATGGGGCCGCCCGGATTGATGTCGGTGTATCAGCCTGTCGACCTGATGGATTTTGCCGTCAACATGAATGTCTGGAACCAACTCCCGGACAATCTCAAGAAGTTCGTCGAAGACGAAATCCAAGTCTATTCCAATATCCATTTCGGAGCCATCCAGAAGGCCGACATGGCGGCCTGGCAGAAATTCCTGGATGCCGGAATTGAAATCAATCGGCTTGGACCCGACGATCTGCAGAAGTTCCAGGAAATCGCCGTTCCGATCTGGTTCGAGTGGGCCAACAAGGACAAGGAGGCGGCGCGCATCTTCAAGCTGCAGCTTGAGGTGATGGAAAACCCGACCGTCGGTTACGTCACGCCGGATATGTATCAGGGGTTGTCGATCAACCTGTGAAGCCACTTGGCGTCCGTCGGTGACGGCGGACGCACTCTCCTTCAACAGGCGTTCACCGATGCCCTCACTCACTTTTGTGCTGCCGCACTGGCTCTACTGGTCGAGCCTCGTGCTTTTCCCGCTTGCCGCGGTCTTCTTTGTCTACCGCGAGCGGGCACAACGCGACGCCGGCCGCGCCAACCTGTTCCTCGCCTATTTCTTTCTGATCACCGCCGGATTTCTCGGCATGCATCGCTTCTACCTGAAGAGCCGCTGGGGGTTCTTGTTCATCCCGTTCTTCGTCGCCGTGCTCTGGACGAGTGGGCAGGTGCGCGACGGACGCGAGGCATTGTCGCTGGCGCGGTCGCAGGCCGAGCATGCCGAAAGGGTCTTGACGCATGCCAAGGCGGACGTTGCATCCGGCAAGGCCGGCGCCGCCGATCGCCTCGCCAAGGCCGACGCGGATGCGGTGAGCGCCCGCGACAACAACGCTGCCGCCATTGGCGGGCTCGTCCGATCGAACAACCTCGCGCGAATTGCCGGAATTCTCCTCGGCATCGTTCTCGTGGGCGACATCTTTCTAGTGCCCGGCCTGGTTCGCCGCGCCCGGGAACGTGAGCGGCAACCGGCCCCAACCGACGTCCACCCGCTCGTGACCGACGTGCCCGTCACACCCGTCAAGCAGCCACTCGCTGTTTTCCGGCCCGTTGACTGGCTGGTCAGGGTCACGGGCGAGTTGGTCGCCTACTGGGCGGTCCTCGCGGTCATCGCCTATTACTACGAGGTCGTGGCGCGTTACGTTTTCAACTCGCCGACGAACTGGGTGCACGAGAGCATGTTTCTCATGTTCGGCATCCAGTACATGCTGGCCGGAGCCTATGCCTATCGCGACGAAACCCATGTCAGGGTAGACATCGTCTACAGCCATCTCTCGGAACGTGGTCGTGCGATCTGCGACATCATCACCTCGGCCTTCTTTTTCCTGTTCACGGGCACCATGCTCGTTACGGGCTGGCGTTTTGCCAGTGACGCAATGGCGGTTGGCGAGCGTTCTTTCACCGAATGGGGTATCCAGTACTGGCCGGTAAAGCTCGCCATCCCCATCGGGGCGGCGCTGCTGTTGCTTCAGGGTCTGTCCCGGCTGATGCGCGACATCGCCATTGCCACCAGAAGGATCGGCTGAGCGATGGGACTCGAACTTCCGATCCTGTGGCTCAGCATATTGATGTTCGGGGGCCTGGGCGTACTTCTGCTGCTCGGGCTGCCGATGGCCTTTTGCACCGGCAGCCTTGCTGTGCTTTTCCTCTTCCTGTTCGGCAACTCGGCCATGCTGAACATGCTGCCCTCCCGGGTCTTCCCGTTCATGACGGATTACCAGCTCTCGGCGGTGCCGCTTTTCATCTTCATGGCCGCGATTCTCGAGAAGGCGGGTATCATCGAGGAGTTGTTCGACGTCGTCTACAAATGGCTGGGCGGGCTGAAGGGCGGGCTCGCCTCGGCCACTGTGATCTCCTGCACCCTGCTGGCCGCGATGGTAGGCGTGGTCGGGGCGACGGAAGTGACGATGGGCATGATAGCGCTGCCGGCGATGTTGCGCCGAAACTACGACGCCAAGCTCGCCTGCGGCTCACTTCTCGCCGGCGGAACGCTTGGCATTCTCATCCCACCCTCCGTCATGGCGATCGTCTACGCCGTCGTCGCGCAGCAGTCGCTGGGCGAACTTTTGATCGGGTCGGTGTTTCCCGGGCTGCTGCTGTCGGGAATGTATGTCGCTTACGTGACGGCGCGCTGCTACATCAACCCGAAGCTCGGACCCGCGTTGCCGCCGAACGAGCGCATCGCCTTCACCGAAAAACTCAAGCTTTTGCGCCGCACGTTCATGCCGATACTCCTGATCCTGCTTGTGCTCGGGGTCATCTTCATGGGCATTGCCACGCCTGTCGAGGCCGCCGGCATCGGTACGTTCGGTGCCTTCATCGTCTGTGCGGCACACCGGCGCCTGACCTGGGGCACGGTCCGCGACGCCAGCGTATCGACCCTGAAGGCGACGGCGATGGTCATGTGGATATTTTTCGGCGCCACCATGTTCGTCGGCTTTTTCATCTTGAAGGGCGGGCAGAACTTCGTGGCCGAGTCCATTCTGGGGACGGGTCTGGCGCCCTACGGCGTTCTTATTCTGATGATGGCGATCCTTTTCGTCCTCGGCATGTTTCTGGACTGGGTGGGAATCCTCCTTCTGACCGTGCCGATCTTTCTGCCCATCCTCAAGTCGCTTCAGTTCGGCGGCGCGTTTGGGTTCGCCGGCGTGGCTCCCGAAGACGTCCCGCTTTGGTACGGCGTCATATTCATGGTCAACATGCAGATGGCTTTCCTGAGCCCGCCGTTTGGCTATTCGCTGTTTTACCTGAAGAGTGTTGCGCCGCCGGAGATTTCAATGGCAACGATCTTCAGATCCGCGGTGCCCTTCTTGTGTCTGCAAGCCATCGGAGTGGGCCTGTGCATTGTGTTCCCCTCGATCGTCGTGTGGCTGCCGAAGGTCATGTACGGCGGCAATTGACTGGCTTGGCCATTCGAGGCCGGCGGAACAATCGAATTTGATAGTTTGCGCTTGAATGGCGCCACATTTTTGCGTTCCTTGGCGCTGTGTCGAGACCGATTTTTGAAACCATACTGGCTGTGAGTGCTGGCGTTGCACTGTCGACCAGTCTTGGCTATCTCGCCTACGCCGCGCCGGGCGACGCGGTGTCCATGCTAGACTGGCTTACCAGTCCGCTCACTTTCAGCACCTTCCTATGGGCCGCTCTCGGGGCAATATTCGGGCTCAGCGCCTTGCAATTCCGGCGCGGCCGCGGATCCGTCAGCCGCATCGCCCGGCCCGTGACCAGGAAAGGCGATGACGGACAGAAGCCAGCGACATGCGTGAGGCAGAGGCCCGAACCGCGTCGCATGAATCCGCTCGAACGCGACGTGCTTTAAGGTGCTGCTGCAGCCGCCAGGCTATCCGCCCTCCGGCGTCTCTGCAGCCAGAAAACCAGCCCGAACAGCAAGAGCGCCGGAAGCACGAACCAGTAGCGTGACGGCCGGCTGCTCGGCACCATGACCCCGATGATTTCGTCTCCGGGCTGCAGACCGAATTTTGCCGCCTGGCTGCCGAGACGCACGATCCCGACTGTCATCGTGTCGCCGAGCGCACTCACGGTCAATCCCGCGCTTTCCAGCCGCTCCGCCGCATTTTTGCCTTCGGCGAGATCGAGCCTGATCAGTTTCTCGATCTCGTCGCCGTTGATGTTGACCGTCTTCAGCTTGACACGAACCGCTTGACCGGCGGGCGTGGCATCGATCGTCTGGTTCAATTGCGATACGGGTTTTGCAACAAAGGGCTCATCAACCAGATCGAGCCAATAGCCCGGCCGAAACAGCGTGAAGCAGATCAGCAACAGCGCAATGGCCTCGTACCACCGGTTGCGAACCAGGAACCAGTTCTGCGTCGCCGCCACGAAGGCCACCATTGCCAGCGCCGACGTGGCGATGACCATGATGAAATCCAGCGGCCCCTGGATGTCGATCATCAGCAGGCCGTTGTTGAAGATGAAGATGAAAGGCAGCAGTGCCGTCCTGATTTCGTACTTGAATCCCTGAAAGCCGGTCTTGACCGGATCGGCGCCCGAAATCGCGGCCGCGGCATACGCCGCCAGACCGACCGGCGGCGTCACATCGGCCATCAGCCCGAAATAGAAGACGAAGAGATGCACGGCTACCAGCGGTACGGCCAGGTCGTTCTGCGCGGCGAGGTCGACCATCACCGGCGCCATCAGCGTGGCGACGACGACATAGCTGGCCGTGGTCGGCATGCCCATTCCCAGAATGATGCAGATAAGGGCGGTGAACAGCAGCATGACGATGAAGCTGCCGGCCGAGATGAATTCGACGAGTTCGGTCATCACAAGCCCGACACCGGTCAAGAGCACCGTGCCGACGATGATGCCGGCCGTCGCCGTGGCGATGCCGACCGTGGTCATGTTGCGCGCCGCGGCCGACAGTCCCTCGATGAGATCGACGAAACCTTCGCGCCAACGCGGCATGAGATCTTGCTTGCGAAAGAACGCCGTCAGCGGGCGCTGCGTGACGACCAATACCATCAAGGCGGCGGAGCCCCAGAAGGCGGAAAGGCCGGGCGAAAGCTCCTCGACCATCAGGCACCAGATGAGGAGCACCACCGGCAGCAGGAAATGCAGGCCCGTCCGTGCCGTGTCGCCGAAATGCGGAATTTCCAGGATATCGCCCTTGAGGCTGTCGAGCGGCAGGTCGGGATGCTTTGCCCTGTAAGCGACGAGACAGACATAGACGACGGCAAGCGCCGCGACGATCATCCAAGTCGCGGCGCTGCCGAAGACGGTCTTGGTCCAGCCAATGCCGTAATAGACGAGTCCGGCCAGGATGACGAAGGCGCAGATGCCCATCAGCGAGCGCAGCGCCCCTTGCAAGGCGGGATGGCGGCTGCGCGACGGCAGGCCCTTCAGGCCCATCTTCATCGCTTCGATGTCGACGATATAGAAGAGCGAGCCGTAGGTGAGCAGCGCGGGAAAGAAGGCGTGCTTGACCACCTCGGCATAGGAAATGCCGACATATTCGGCGATGAGGAAGGCGGCTGCCCCCATCACGGGGGGCATGATCTGCCCGTTGACCCCGGCGGCGCATTCGATGGCGCCGGCTTTGACCGGCGTGTAGCCGACGCGCTTCATCAGGGGAATGGTGAAGGTGCCGGTGGTGACGACATTGGCGATCGACGATCCTGAAATCATGCCTGTCAGGCCTGAGGCGACGACTCCGGCCTTGGCGGGGCCGCCGCGATATTTGCCGAGGATGGAGAAGGCAAGCAGGATGAAATAGCCGCCTGCCCCGGCACGCTCGAGCAGCGTTCCAAACAGCACGAACATGAAGACGACGTTGGTCGAGACGCCGAGCGCGACGCCGAACACACCCTCGGAAGTGAGCCACATCTGCGAGGCGGCGCGCGACAGCGTCGCGCCTTTGTGCGCCAGCAGGCCGGGCATATAGGGGCCGACGAAAATGTAGATCAGCATCAGCCCGGCGATGACGGTGATGGCGGGACCGACGGCTCGCCGGGCGGCTTCCATCAGTATCACGATGCCGATGATGGAGATGACGAGATCCGCGGTCGTGGGGAGCCCGGGCCGGGTGGCGATCTCGCCGTAGAAGACGACGAGGTAAAGCGCCGCCGCAGCGCCGGCTATGGCAAGGATCCAGTCGGGCAATGGAACGCGGCTGCGTGAAGAGCTTTTGAAAGCGGGGAAGGTGACGAGCGCCAGGAACAGCGCAAAGGCCAGATGAATGGAACGCGCAATGCCGTCGCTGACGACGCCGAAACCGAGCATGAAAGGGATCGGCGAGGAGTACCAAAGCTGGAACAGCGACCAGGCCAGCGCGACCGCCAAGACCAGATGCGCGGCCAAGCCGGTCGGCTTGCGGCCGCCCGTATCCGCTTCCGCGACAATCTCGTTCAGTCTGTCGATATCGACGTCTTCAGGTGCTCCTGCCTTGCGGAACTGGTCTGTCATTGTTCCCCTCGACCGATTGTTTTTTCATTTTGGTCTTTTCGGCTCCGTGGCCGGACCGCCCCTCAGGCAGCCCGGCCCAGCTGAAGCTCAGAGCCAGCCTTTTTCCTTGTAGTAGCGCTCGGCGCCGGGATGCAGCGGCGCCGAGAGGCCGGCCTTGATCATCTCCTTGGGGTCGAGATTGGCGAAAGCCGGATGCAGCTTCTTGAAGTCGTCAAAGTTCTCGAAAACCGCCTTGACCATTTCGTAGACCACGTCGTCCGGGGTCTTGGCGCTCGTCACCACCGTGGCGCGCACGCCGAACGTCGTCGTCGGATCGGGATTGTTGGCGTACATGCCGCCGGGGATGGTCGCGACCGAATAATAGGGATGCGCCTTCACCAGCGCGTCGACGGCGGGGCCGGTCAGCGGAACGAGCTTGGCGCCGCAGGCGGTCGTCGGATCCTGGATCGCGGCTGACGGATGTCCGACGCCATAGAAGAAGCCGTCGATCTTGTTGTCGCAGAGCGCACTGCCCTGCTCATCGGCCTTGAGCTCGGCAGCTAGCGAAAAGTCCTTCAAGGTCCAGCCCATCTGCTTCAACAGCTCTTCCATCGAGGACCGCGTGCCGGAACCGGGATTGCCGACATTGAAGCGTTTGCCCTTGAAATCCTCGAAGGTCTTCACGCCCGCATCGGGCCGCGCCAGCACGGTGAACGGTTCGGGGTGGACCGAGAAGACCGCGCGCAGATCCTTCACCGCCTTGCCGTCGAAATTGCCGACGCCGTTATAGGCCTGAAACTGCACGTCGGACTGGGTGAGGCCGAAATCGAGGTCGCCGGTATTGATCGAATTGACGTTGAAAACCGAACCGCCGGTCGATTCGGTCGAGCAGCGTATGCCGGTCTTCTGCCTGTCCTTGTTCATGAGCCGGCAAATGGCGCCGCCAACGGCATAATAGACGCCGGTCACGCCGCCGGTGCCTATGGTGATGAACTTCTGCTCGGCGAACGAGGGTGTGGCCGCAAGCAGACACCCCGCCGCGCCCGCGGCTATCAGGGTTTTCAGCAGACTACGCATTTCGACTACCTCTCTGGTGGTTTGGTCCGGCCTTGCGCCGGGCTCTGGTCAGGCGCGTCCCGCCAAGTCGGGAGCGCGCAAGGCTGCATCGACGGCATCGCCGAGCCGTTCGACGATGGCATCGATGTCCTGGCTGGTGGAAATGAACGGCGGCGCGAGCAGCACATGGTCGCCTCTGACGCCGTCGATCGTGCCGCCCATGGGATAGACCATCAGGCCGTTGTTCATGGCTTCGCGCTTGATGCGGACGTTGAGCTTCAGCGCCGGATCGAAAGGCTCCTTCGAACCGCGGTCGGCGACCAGTTCGATCGCCTGGAACAGGCCACGGCCGCGAATGTCGCCGACATGACGATGATTGCCGAAGCGTTCGCCCAGGCGCCGTTGCAGATGCATGCCCATCGCCTTGACGTTGTCGAGCAGATGGTCGCGACGGATCACCTCCTGGACGGCAAGGCCGGCCGCCGCGGCCATCGGATGACCCATATAGGTGTGGCCGTGCTGGAAGAAGCCGGAGCCGTTGGCGAAGGCGTCGAAGATATGCTGGCCGAGCAGCACGGCGCCGACGGGCTGATAACCGCCGCCTAGCCCCTTGGCGATGGTCATGAGATCGGGAACGACACCGTCCTGTTCGCAGGCGTGAAGCGTGCCGGTGCGGCCCATGCCGCACATTACCTCGTCGAGGATGAGCAGCACGCCGTAACGGTCGCAGATGGCGCGGACGCGCTTCAGGTAGTCCGCCACCGGCGGCACGGCGCCGGCGGTCGCGCCGACCACCGTCTCGGCGACAAAGGCGATGACCTCGCCGGAGCCGAGTTCGAGTATCTTGTCCTCCAGGGGCTGTGCTGCCCGCGCTGCGTAGTCGGCATCGCTTTCTCCTGGCAGTTGATGGCGATAGGCGAAACATGGATCGATATGATGGGTTTCGATGAGAAGCGGCTGAAATTGCCGCCGCCGCCATTCATTGCCGCCCGCGGCGAGCGCGCCAAGAGTGTTGCCGTGATAGCTCTGGCGGCGGGCGATGACGTGACGCCGCTGCGGCTCGCCTTTCTCGACAAAATACTGCCGCGCCATCTTCAGCGCCGCCTCCACCGCTTCCGATCCGCCGCTCAAGAGATAGGCATGGCTGATCCCAGCCGGCGCGTCTTCAACCAGGCGGTCGGCCAAACGTTCGGCCGCCTCCGTACTGAAGAAGCCGGTGTGGGCATAGGCGATGCGGTCGAGTTGTTCATGCAAGGCGGCGATGACGTCGGGATGGCCGTGGCCGAGACACGACACCGCCGCGCCGCCGGATGCATCGATGTAGGAGCGGCCGTCGCTGTCGAATATCTGGATGCCTTTGCCGCCGACGGCGATCGGAAGCGAACCTTTGGTGGTGCGATGGAGAAGATGGGTCATTTTTTGCCGAGCCGCGGTTTCAGATGAACATTGAGCGCCGCATGGTGTTCGTCGGTACGTCGTATCTCCGCCAGCGCCTGCTCGCCGCCATGGCCGGCGACGACCGCTGCCAGGATTTCCGCTACGGCGAAGGCCGGCGCCATGGTGTGGAGGAAGGATGGGGTCTGCGTTGGAACGAGGATGACCTCCGCCGCGATCTGGGCGAGCGGCGCCACCTCGCTGTCCGTGATCGCGACGACGCAGACACCGCGTCCGGCCGCATATTCGGCGACCTCGACCGTCTGGCGGGTGTAGGGGAGCACGCTCGCCACGAGCAGCACATCGTCATTGGTGGCGCGGCCAATCGCGTCGGCACCGGTTCCGGCCACGCCGTCGAGCAGCACCGATTTCTCGCCAACGAGCGACAGGACATAGTGGATATGCCAGGCGACAGGATGGCTGGAGCGCAGGCCGAGGCAATAGATCCGGCGCGCGGCCGAGAGCCGTCTCGCCGCAGCCACGATGCGGTCTAGCCTATCTGGCCTGGCAAGCTGGGCGAACTGGGCGGCTAGCGAGTCCAGCATCTCGGCGGCTTGAGCGCGGTCGCCCTTGAGCTTCTGGCTGCGCAGCTGGACCCCCGCTTTTCCTGCAAAGCCGGGATATCCGCTGCGCACCGCCGCGGCGTAGGAATCGCGCACGACATCATATCCTTCGAAGCCGAGATGCTGGGCCAGACGCGTCATGGTGGCCGGCTGCACCCCCGCCTGCCGCGCCTGCTCGCGCATGGAAAGCAAGGCCACGTCGCTCGGATGGTCGAGCATGTAGCGAGCCGCGGTCTGCAGCTGCGCCGACATGCCGTCGAACTCCGCGACGATGCGTTCCGCCAAGGGCCCCTGGTCCATCGAGGCAGTCTGCCGCGCATCGATTTTGTTTGCAACAAGTGTTTCACAAGTTATGTTGGTGATCCAATTGTCCAGCCACCGGTATGCCCATGCAGTCCCAATCCTCGGACAGGCCCGTCGCGATCGCCGTCGCGCCGAATGGCGGCAGACGCAGCAAGGCCGACCATCCGGGCTTGCCGATGACGCCGGCCGAACTGGCGCGGACGGCGGCCGAGTGCCTCGAGGCCGGCGCGGCCATGATTCACCTGCATGTGCGCGACCGGGATGGCCGGCACATTCTCGACCCCGACGCCTATCGCGCCGCCACCGCTGCCATTCGACAGACGGTTGGCAATGCAATGGTGGTGCAAATCACCAGCGAGGCGCTTGGCGTCTATCAGCCCGGCAGGCAGATGGAAGCGGTGCGCGAGACCAGGCCCGAGGCCGTCTCGCTGGCACTGCGCGAGCTTGTCCCGGACCGGGATGCCGAGCCGGTTTTCGCCTCGTTCCTCGACTGGCTGAAGCGCGAACGCGTGTTGCCGCAGATCATACTCTACGATCCCGGCGAGGCACTGTACCTGTGCGATCTACAGCGGCGGGGCATGATCCCCTGGGACGACGTTCCCGTGCTCTTCGTCCTTGGCCGCTACACGACATCGCAGCAATCGGCGCCCACGGATCTGCTACCGTTTCTTTCGCCAGGTATTCCGGCCTTCAGTTCCTTCATGGTCTGCGCCTTCGGCCGCGACGAGGCTGCCTGCGTGTCCGCCGGGGCGCTGCTGGGCGGAGATGTCCGGGTCGGCTTCGAGAACAATCTTCTGCTGCCGGACGGTTCGACGGCGCCCACGAACGCATCTCTGGTCGATACGGTCGCGCGTATGCTCCGAGGCTTTGGACGGCCAATCCAGACCCCCGCCTCATTGCGCCATGCCTGGGGCATGGGCCACCGGTGAATGGATGATCAATCGTCCATCGCAAAGTCGCAGGATCGTCATGAGTATGGGGAGCCATGGAACCCATGTCAGCCTGGCCATCCTGGGTAGCCAATGTTCCGACACAGAGAATCGGCCTTGGAAATTCGAACACCTTGTCGGGCGCCGCTCTCATGCATATATGTCATGCTGTGACATAAATTCCGCATCGAAGACAGCCCCAACGGTCAGTTAGCCGGCTTTGATTCCGGAAGGCAAGAAACCGTTGGTCCGCCCAAGCGAGCGGTTCTGTTCATGTCTGCGATGTAACGTACGAGGTCTGGTTATGGCTCAGGGTTGGTTTGCCGCTCCTGTATCGGTGACGGTAGGCATCTTCGGAAGCATCAGAAACATCATTAGCGCGCGCCAGGCGGATGAACTGCTCCGTGAAAGGCTGCGCCATGGCGGCTCACCCAAGATTCTGGCCGCTCATCACGCCTGTCGAGCCGCGATGGAAGATGAAGCAAAGGCGGAAGCCGCCCGAATGGCATTCATCGAGGCCGCACGGGAAGCGCGCCTGTTGCCCGGCAACTGAAGAAAACGTTCCCCGAAATGTCGGGAAGCTCGTCCGATGGCTTACCGAGCAACCCACTCCGCGCTTCTAGTCTATACGCCGAGGTAGCGCTGCAAGAGTTCCGGCTGCGCCTTGATCTCGGCGGCCGGTCCTTCATGGGCAATGTGGCCGTTGTTGATGATATAGACGCGCTTTGCAAGCGCCAAGGTCGCGGCCAGGTTCTGTTCCACCAGCACGATGGTCTGCCCGGCCTCGGCCAGTTCGCGACAGGCTTTGACGAGATCCTGGACAATAACCGGGGCAAGCCCTTCGAACGGTTCGTCCAGCAGGATGATCTTCGGGTCGCGCACGAGCGCGCGGGCGATCGCCAACATCTGCTGTTCGCCCCCGGAGAGGTCCGTGCCCCGGCTGGTGCGCCTCTCCTTCAGCCGCGGGAACATCTCGTAGATGCGCTCGAGCGGCCACCTGTTATCGGCGGTCAGGCCCGCAAGGATGATGTTGTCCTCGACATTCAGGCTGCCGAAGATGCGGCGATCCTCGTGCACGAGTTGCATGCCGAGCTGCGCGATTCTGTGCGCCTTCCTGCCCGCCAGTTCCTCGCCATCGAACTTGATGCTGCCTGTGCGCGGCGTGACGACACCCATCAGGCTCTTCAGCGTCGTCGACTTGCCGGCGCCGTTCCTGCCAAGGAGCGCGACAACCTCGTTTTTCTCCACGCGCAGCGATACGTCGAACAGAATGTGGCTGTCGCCGTAGTAGCTGTTCAGACCTTCGACCTCGAGCAGGCTCATCAGGCAACTTCTCCGTGAACGCCGCCGAGATAGGCTTCCTGCACCTTTGGATTGGTCTTGATCTGCTCCGGGATGCCGTGAGCGAGGATGCGACCCTCTTGCAGCACAGTGACCGTCTCGACCAGTTCAAACAGCGAATCCATATCGTGGTCGATGATGATCATCGTGCGGCCGCGCGCGATCGACTTCAGCAGCGCAACCGTTTCGACGCGCTCGCGCGGACTCATGCCGGCCAGCGGCTCGTCGAGCAGCAGCAGGCTCGGCGAAGTCGCCAGCGCCAGCCCGATCTCCAGCCGGCGTTTCTCGCCATAGGCGAGTTGCGAGACCAGCGTGTCCGGGCAGTGCGTCAGGTTGACCAGCGCCAGCGTGCGCTCGACCTGCTCGTCGAGGCCCGGGATCTTGCGGATATTGCGGAACAGGTCGAGCCTGAACTTGCCGCGGATTTCGCCAAGCGCGGCGATTGTAAGGTTCTGCCTGACGGTCAGCCGGTCGAAGAGCTGGTTGATCTGGTAGCTCTTGGTCAGTCCGAGCTGGCAGACGTCCGTCACGCTCATACCGGTGATGTCGCGGCCCTCGAACACGATTTTGCCCGAGGTCGGCGACACCTCGCAGGTAAGCATCTTGAAGAAGGTGCTCTTGCCGGCACCATTTGGTCCGATGATGCCCCGCGTCTCACCATGGTTGATGGTGAAGTCGATATCGCTGTTGGCCATCAGGCCGCCGTAGCGTTTGCTCAATCCCGTAGCCTGCAAGATGGGACCGGAAGCGTGGTCCGTGGAACGGTGGCGCGCCGGCATCGCCTCGACGACGACCGGCGACGAACCCGGCGCGACCGGCGGGGTGATTGCTGCCGCCTCGACCGGCTCAACGGTTTTCCTGGCGCCCGTCGCCAGATCGTAGACGTCCGCGATGGCGCCGACGATACCGCGCCTCAGGAAGACGACCAGCAGCACGAAAACAATGCCGAGCACCAGCTTCCATGTCGCGCCAAGGTGGAGCGTGTTCTGGAAGAAATCGCTGAGGAAAAGCCACACGGTCGCTCCCACCAGAGGCCCGAACAGTGTGCCGGCACCGCCTATCGCGGTCTGCATGACGAGTTGACCTGATGTATCGAACATGAACGCATCCGGCGGCATGAAGCCCTGCATGACGCCGAGCAGGCCCCCGGCAAAGCCGGCGTAGATCGCGGCGACCACGAAGGCGGTATGCTTGTAGGCGTGGATGTTGTGGCCGAGCGCGGCCGCGCGCAGGGGATTGTCGCGGATGGCGGAAAGAATGGCTCCGACCGGCGAGCGCACGATACGCAGGGCAATCACCAAGCCGACGAAGTACCAGAATGCCAGGAAGGTATACGTCGCCCAGTCGGAATCGAACCTAAGCGTGGTGAAACCGAGAAAGACGCTCGGCGTCGGCACGCCCGGCAGACCGTTCTCCCCTCCGGTATAGGCCGATAGCGGGTTGAACTCGACGAAGAAGAACACTTCCGAAATCGCCACGGTGATCATGGCGAAATAGATGCCGGTGCGCCGGAGCGCGACCATCCCTACGAGATAGCCGACGAAGCCGGCGACGACAGCGCCGATGACGATCGCCACCATGACGTAAGGAAAATTCAGTTCGGTCAACAGGTAGGCGGCGAACATCCCACCGGTGCCGTAGAAGGCCGACTGGCCGAAGGAAAGCAGGCCGGTGTAGCCGAAGAGGATGTCGAAACCGAGCCCGAACAGGCCCCAGATCAGGATGCGGTTGATGGTTGTCGGCGCGAAGCCGAGATGCGGGAGGACGAAAGGCGCGGCGATCAGTGCGATCACCGTCAGCACCTCGACGAGGAAGGAGCGTTTCATGTTCATGAGCGGACCGCGTTCACTCGCGGCCCGCCGTGCCGAGCAGTCCGTAAGGACGCAGCACCAGCACGAGAGTCATCGCCACGAAAAGCATGACATAGGCATAGCCTGGATTGAACATCGAGGTGATGGAGATGATCTCGCCTGCGATGATGCCGCCGAGCACCGCACCCGGGAACGATCCGACGCCGCCGATGACCACCACGACGAAGGTCTGCACCAGGATCGCCTCGCCGACATCAGGCGCGATCGATACCACCGGCGCGTTGACGATGCCGGCGAAGCCCGCCGCCATGGCGCCGATGCCGAACACCAGCATGAAGACCTTGTAGACGTCGATGCCCAGCGAGCCGACCATGACCGAATCCTCGATGCCAGCGCGCACGATCATGCCGATGCGGGTACGGTAGAGCACGAAATAGAGCGCCAGCAACGCCACGGCAACGATGCCGAGCAACGCCAGACGATAGGTCGGGTAGACCATGAAGCCGAGATTGGTGATGCCTTGGAACAGGCTCGGTGGCGGCACCGTCTTTGACAGGCTGCCGAAGAAGAAGCGCACCCCCTCGACGAAGACGATGCCCAGTCCGAAGGTGACGAGGATCTGATCCTCCTGCGGACGAGCGTAGAAGTAGCGGATGATAAGCCGCTCCATAAGGACGCCGACCAGCATGACGAAGAGGGAGCCGGCGATGAGCGCAACAATGAAGGAGCCCGTATAGTCATAGGCGACCCAACCGGCATAGCCGCCGAGCATGAACATCGCGCCATGCGCAAAGTTGAGCACGCCGAGCGTGCCGTAGATGATGGTCAGACCGGAGGAAATCAGCGCCAGAAGCGCGCCGAGCACCAGCCCGTTGAAGCATTGCGAAATGAAATTAGCCCAATTGACCACGCTGCCGCCCGCTTTGAGGTTGATGAATAGCCTGTCGCGTCGCCGTCCAGCCCGCCATAATGACAGGCAATCCGTTGCCATGCGATAGTTAATCGGCCAGACCTCAAGCCGCAAAGACACTGCTTCGCGCCCTCTTTGGTCTGCCGTAAACGGGATGAAGTCCTTCTCCGCATCGATGACGCGGAGAAGGCAGTTGTGACCGTCAGGTGTAATCGCCAAGCTTGCAGCCGAAGGCGTCCGGCTTCTGCATCAGGCCTTCGCCCGGCACGACGTCGAGCACCTCCCAGAAATCCTCGTCGTTCTTCATGTCCTTCGGCGCCTTGCCGCGGACGATGACGACGGGACGGATGAGCTGATGGTCCTCGGGCCGGAACTTGACGTCGCCGACCATGGAGGGGAAGGTCTCGCCCTTCTCGTACTGCTTGATGACATCCGGCGGATAGAAGGTCCCGGCTTCCGAGACCATGCGCGCCCAGATGGCGAACTGCATGTAGCTGTTTTCGGCGCCCCATTCCGGCCGGTAGTTGTACTTCTTCTGGAACTCGTCGACGAACATCTTGGCGAGCGGATACTTGTCCTCCATCGTCCACCAGAAATCAGTGGCGGCAAACACGCCTTCAGTGAGTTCGGCACCCACCTCCTTGGCCAGGAACGGAATCTGGTAAGGGATCACCATTTTCATGTTCGGCGTCAGGCCGAATTGCTTGGCCTGCTGCACCGACAGCACGGCGTCACGCCCCCAGTTGACGTTGATGATGAACTCGGCACCGGAATTGGCGATGTTGGTGAGATACTGGCTGAAGTCCTGCGTGCCCAGCGGCGAGATCTGATTGGTCACCATTTCCCAGCCGCCATTGGCTGTCAGATAGTCGTTGACCGACTTGGTTACCGTATGGCCATAGGTGTAGTCGGGCGTCATGAACGCCGCTTTCTTGCCCTTGCCGAAGTTCTTCAACAGCACCGGGCCTATAGCGTTGGCGCAAGTCTCACCATAGACGCACTGGCGGAACGAGTAGCGTGCGCAATCCTTGCCGGTGGTGTCGTTCGAGCCGGATATGGCCACCAGATAGAGGATCTTCTCACGTTCCGCGAACTTGTTCAGCGCCACCGCGACTGCCGACGAGGTCGACCCCGTCATGGCGATGATCTTGTGGTCGTTGATGAACGTCTGCTGAGACTGCACGGCATTGTTGGGCTTGGCACCGGAATCGGCGACGACAAGTTCCACCTTCTTGCCGAGCACACCCTTGTCGACCTTCGGCGCGATCTGCTTGAGCAGATCGCTACCGGCGTTGATGTGCTCGACGGCTAGCTGCATACCCTTGAGCTCGTCCTCACCCTGTACGGCATAGGCGCCAGTGCGCGGCACGGTGGCGCCGATATAGACGGTGTCGCCCTGCGAGCCTGCCGGCCACGTGCCGATTGCCGGCTTGTCGTCCGCGGCATAAACCGGACGAATGAAGGAAGCCGGCAACATGAAGCTGCCGGCAAAGCCGGCACCAGCATGAAGCAAGGTACGGCGGGACAGGCTGGCTGGTTTATGATCGTCGAATAGCATCGGATATTCCTCCCTCGGCAAGACCTCCAGGGGCACTCGTTGTTGCCCCATTTTCCACCGGCCGTGGAAACAAGCCGGATCGCACTGGCATTCGCAGCCGCGGGAGCGGTTCGGTCAATGCAACTTTCGTTGGATGATTTGGATTAATGATCTAGATTAACAAGCCACCGCAGGATGCTGTGGACGATCGGCCTCTCGCAGTTTGGAACATTGGTATGCCGCTGACCGGTCACGCGATCATGACCAGACTGACGCGCGTCATGAAACTGGACGCGGCCGACCTCGCCAGTCTTGAAGCAATCTTCGAACGCGACGTGACTGTCAGGAAGCGAGAGGAACTCGTCATCCATGGGTCGCAGTTCCGGAGCCTGTGCTTTATCAAAGAGGGCTACGCGATCCGCTACAGACTGCTGCGGAGTGGCAAGCGACAGATCCTCAAGCTCATCCTGCCCGGCGACGTGATCGGGTTTCCGGTCAGCTTTTTCGATCGGTCCACCTATGCTGTCGTGGCACTGACGGAATTGACGTGCACCGTCTGCTCGCTCGATTCCTATATCCGTCTCTGCTACGAGCAGCCGCAATTCGGACTGGTCTTGAGTTGGCTCGCCGCGCAGGAGGCAGCGAACTACGCGGAGCACATTGTCAATCTCGGCCGGCGCACACCGATCGAACGGTTGGCCCACCTTCTTCTCGAGATTCATGCGCGCCTTGTCGAGGTAGGACTTGCGCCAGAGACGAGTTTTGATCTGCCCTTCTCGCAGGAGGTCATGGCGGACGCACTCGGGCTGAGCGTGCCACATCTCAACCGGGTCATGCAGCAGCTGCGCGCCGAACAGCTGATCACCAGCAAAGCGCGGCTCATCGCGTTGAGCGACCCCGCGGGCTTGCGACGACTGGC
This sequence comes from Mesorhizobium sp. ESP7-2, assembly GCF_020164715.1. Taxonomy (NCBI): domain Bacteria; kingdom Pseudomonadati; phylum Pseudomonadota; class Alphaproteobacteria; order Hyphomicrobiales; family Phyllobacteriaceae; genus Mesorhizobium; species Mesorhizobium sp. ESP7-2. The sequence goes on along the minus strand of NZ_JAIUGQ010000004.1, from coordinate 103,249 downwards.
CCAGTATCAGCCGCAGAACCTCGTGCCGATCCCCTTGCTGGAAGGGCACCGCTGACGATAGAGGCCACGCCTGGCGACGGTCGCGCGTCAAACGAATGTCGTATCGCCCCTCTTGCCCCGGAGCGCTTGAACTCCAGTTTCAGGCTCTAGCCAATGGCGTTCCCGAACGGCTTTGGTTGATGCCACCACCAGCCTGCGGCTCATTGCCGATGGCACAACAAAAGACGCTTAGGGAGGAGACACCATGTCAAACAGCATGCTTCATCTGGCCGGCGCCTTGCTGGCCGGCGCGGCCCTCGCATTTTCATCGGGCGCGGCATCCGCGGACGACATCGTGCTTGGCGCATCGGTGCAGTTGACCGGCGCCTCGGCCAATACCGGCCGCTATTACAAGGACGCCTACGAGTTCGCGATCGACAAGATCAACGCAGCCGGCGGTGTCACCGTGGGCGGCGAGAAACACAAGCTGGCGCTGAAAATCTACGACAACCAGTCGGATGTGAATTTGAGCGTGCGGCAGTACACGCAGTTGGTCTCGCAGGACAAGGTCGCCCTGCTGCTCGGGCCGTTCGCGTCGAATTTCGCGCTGGCGGATTCGGCCGTCTCGGAAAAGTACCGGATACCGATGGTTCAGGGCGGCGGCGCATCCGACCAGATTTTCTCGCGCAAGTTCAAATACATATTCGGCACGCTGGCGCCGGCGAGCAACTATTTCGCCTCGACGGTGAAGATGCTGAAGGAACTCGACCCGGCACCCAAATCCGTCGCGCTTCTCTATGCCGACGACGCTTTCGACGTCTCGGTAGCGGATGGCACGCGGCCATTGCTGAAGGATGCGGGGCTGACGATTGACATGGACGAGAAATACAGTTCCAACGCCAGCGACTTTAATTCGCTGCTGTCACAGATCAAGAGCAATGGCGCCGAGGTCGTCCTGGTAGCCGGCCACGAAACCGAAATCCTCAATTTCGTGCGCCAGGCGAAAAGCCTCGCCGTCGCCCCAAAGCTCTACTCCTTCACCGTCGGCGTGCCGAGCGAGGACTTCCGCAAGGCGCTGGGCGCCGACGCCGACTATGCCTTCGGCATGACCGCCTGGCTGCCTTCGGCGGAACTGAAGGACAAATGGTTCGGCGATGCCGCTACCTTCGCCAAGGACTACAAGGCGAAATACAACTACGATCCCGATTACCACGCCGCGTCGGCCGCGGCCGATGTCGAGGCACTGGCACAGGCGATCGAGGATGCCGGCGGCACCGACCCCGCCAAGGTGCGCGATGCGCTCGCCAAGCTCAACCTCGACAGCCTTTACGGCAAGATTGCCTTCGCTGAAAACGGTCAGATCAACCTGTCCCAGACGGTGATCCAGGTTCAGGGAACGGAGCTCAAGGCGATCTATGGCGCCAACGGTTTCGTCGAGAAACCGAAATATCCGATGCCGGCCTGGGACAAGCGCTGACCTTTGACAAGATCGGACTGAGGGGAACGGCGTGGATCTGCTGGCGCAAATCCTGATCAACGGCATCCTGCTGGGCGGCCTCTACGCCATCATGGCGCTCGGGCTCGCCCTTGTCTGGGGCGTGCTCAACATCGTCAACTTGGCGCATGGCGCCTTCATCATGCTGGGCGCCTACCTGTCCTGGCATCTCTACACCTATCTCGGCATCGACCCTTTCCTCGGCCTGCCGATGACGGCCATAATCATGTTCACACTCGGCTACGCGGTGCAGCGCGGTCTGCTCAATCTTGTCGTGCGCGCGCCGATGTTCAACACGTTGCTGATCACCTTCGGGTTGGAGGTGGTGCTGACCTATCTGGCACAGCTTGCCTTCTCCGCCGACTTCCGCACCATCAACCCGCCCTACGCCGGCAACAGCATCGCACTCGGTCCGGTCGTACTGCCGCAGGCGCGACTGATGGCATTCGGCGTCGCCATCGTGCTGACGCTCGCCATGTGGGCTTTCCTGCTGCGCTCCAAGCTTGGCCGCGCCATTCGCGCCACAGCGCAGAACCTCGTGGCGGCAAGGCTTTACGGCGTCGAGCCGCGTCACCTTTATGCCGTGACCTTCGGCATTGGCATCGGACTTGCCGGTGCTGCCGGTGGGCTTTACGGCACGGTGTCGCAGATAAATCCCTATATTGGCGCGGCATTGACCGCCAAGTGTTTCGCCATCTCCATCATCGGCGGACTGGACAATCCGTTCGGCGTCCTGGTCGGAGGGCTGTTCCTCGGCATCATCGAGTCACTGGCGGTGCTCTATATCGGCGCGACTTTCGCCGACGTGGCAAGCTTCGGCGTGCTGGTCGCCGTGCTGATCGTGCGACCGAGCGGCCTGTTGGGCAAAACCGCATGACCGCTCCCCGTATAGTCATCGCGTTGGTCGTGATCGCGGCGCTCGCCGTCGTGCCGTGGTTCGGTTCGGACGTGCTGGTCCAGTTCGGCATCAACGCGCTGCTGCTGGCTGTTCTGGCGCAAGGCTGGAACATCATCGGCGGCTATGCCGGCTATGCCTCGTTCGGCAATTCGGTGTTTTACGGCCTCGGCAGCTACGGCGTCGCCATCGCCATGGTCCAATGGGAACTACCCTTCGCCGTCGGGCTGGTGTTCGGCGTGGCGCTGGCCCTCGTCTTCGCTTTTCTGCTCGGACTGCCAGTGCTCAGGCTCAAAGGGCACTATTTCGCGATCGCGACCTTGGCGCTGGCGCAGGTCATGATCGCCATTGTCTCCAATATCGAATTGGCCGGCCAGAATATCGGCCTCGTGCTGCCGCCGCTCAACAACGACCCGTTGTTCTACGAACTGGCGCTCGGGCTGCTGGTGCTGACGACGCTGACCATCTTCTGGCTGACACGGAGCCGCTTTGGTTTCGGGTTGATCGCCATCCGGGAGAACGAGGAAGGTGCTGCCGTCATGGGCGTCAACACGACGCTCTACAAGGTGCTCGCCTTTGCCCTCTCCGGCATATTCAGCGCGCTCGCCGGCGGCATTCACGCCTACTGGATCACTTTTCTCGATCCCGAAAGCGCCTTCGACATCAGCCTCAACGTCAAGATGATCATCATGGCCGTATTCGGCGGGCCGGGCACCATCCTTGGCCCTGTCGTCGGTGCCTTCACCCTTTCAGCGGTGTCGGAATTCCTGTCGAGCGAGGTGACCAGTGTCGCCGGCCTGTTCTTCGGCATCGTGGTGGTGGCCGCCGTGGTGCTGATGCCGCGTGGGCTGGCCGACGTGGTGCGTCGTTTCCGCAAGTCGGGATGGCGCTATTTCATCGAGAACATCCGGGCACATCGCATATGAGCACGATCCTCCAAATCAGCCATGCCACGCGCCGCTTCGCTGGGCTGATCGCCGTCGACGATGTCTCCTTCACACTCGACGAGGGCGAAATCCTCGGCGTAATCGGACCCAACGGAGCAGGCAAGACGACACTGGTCAGCCTGATCAGCGGCACGCTGGCGCCAAGTTCCGGCGATATCATTTTCGCCGGACAGTCGATCGCCAAACTGCCTGCTTACCGGCGCGCACGGCTCGGCATCGGCCGCACCTTCCAGATCATGCGGCCCTTTCCCGGCCTGTCGGTTCTGGACAATGTCGCCGTCGGCGCGCTGTTCGGCCGCGGCGGTGGCGAAGCCGATCTCAACCGCGCGCGCGAAAGGGCGCGCGGCTACCTCGACTTCGTCGGCCTTGGCAAATCCGTCGACCAGCGCGCCGACGAACTTGGCGGCCCGGGCCGCAAGCGGCTGGAACTCGCCAAGGCGTTGGCCATGCAGCCGAAGCTTCTGTTGTGCGATGAGGTGATGGCGGGATTGAACCATGTCGAGATCGACGAGGTGATCGACGTCATCCGCAAGGTGCGAGATCAAGGCATTTCCATTCTGGTGATCGAACACGTCATCAAGGCGATCAAGAGCCTGTCGGACCGGCTGCTGGTGCTGCATCATGGCGAAAAGATCGCCGACGGCGCGCCGGATGCGGTGCTCTCCGACAAGACGGTGGTCGAGGCCTATCTCGGCAAGAGGCGCGCATGAGTGCCGCGGCGAAGAAAGGCCAGGCGCCACTGCTGAAGGTCGCCGACCTTGGCGCCGGTTATGGCGGCATGCCGGTGCTGCGGAACGTTTCGCTTGAAGTGCACAAGGCCGAGATCGTCGCCCTCGTCGGCGGCAATGGCGCCGGCAAGACGACATTGCTCCGCGCCCTGTCGCGTGTGATCGCTGCCACCGGAAAGATCGAATTTTCCGGCCGGGATCTGGTGCCGATGACCTCGGACGAAGCGTTTGCGTCAGGGCTCGTGCAGGTGCCGGAAGGCCGACAATTGTTCGATCGCATGACCGTCGAGGACAATCTCTTGATGGGCGCCTACCGGCGCAGCGACAAGGCGGCCGTGCAACGCGATCTCAAACGCATGTACGGCCTCTTTCCCCGGCTTGGCGAACGCAAGAAGCAGCTCGCCGGATCGATGTCGGGCGGCGAGCAGCAGATGTGCGCCATGGCGCGCGGGCTGATGGCGGCACCCGTCCTACTGATGATCGACGAGATGAGCCTTGGCCTGGCGCCGGTCGTGGTCGAGCAGTTGATGGCGGTGCTGGCGACCATCCGCGACGAGGGCGTGACCATCCTTCTGGTCGAACAGGACGTGCATCTGGCGCTGTCGGGCGCCGACCGTGGCTATGTCATGGAGACCGGCCATATCGTGCACCGGGGCGCGGCCAAGGAACTCATCGACGATCCCGAAGTTCGCCGCGCCTATCTGGGGCTTTGAACCCGGGTTGGTCTTCCGCCTTTCGGGCACACGAAAGCCTGACCGGTACACAATGACGAAGCCGCCAACATTTGGGAGCTACTTTTGCTTCGCGGCATGGCGCTCGAAGGTAGCCAAGATACGTTCCGCCAGCCTCGAATAGTCACCGTCGAAATGGTGACCGCCCGCCGTCCGAATGACCTCGGCGCCCCGGGAGACCAATTGCGGGCAAAACGAGTCGGTCTCTTCCTCACCGTAAAAGCATTGAATGGCCGCAGCCGGCATGCGCCCGACGGCTGGTTCGACGGGAGTGGCTTTCGCGCTCGGCGGGGCTCCCAGCCACCCGGCGACGGTAATCTTCCAATCGGCCGCGCCCGCGAAGCCCAATAGCGAAACAATCGCGACACGCTGCCTGAGATCGGCGGGCAACCCGTCATAGGCGAACGGCAGGACGTCCGCCCCAAACGAATAACCGATCAACGCCACCTTGTCGGCATGCCACTTCGCGCCATAGGCTGAAATGACACTCGCCAGGTCGGCCGCCGTTTGCTCCGGCGATTTCTCGTTCCAGAAATAGCGAACGCTGTCCCAGCCGACCACGGAAACCCCTCGCGCTTGCAGATCCTCCGCTATGGTCTTGTCGAGGTCGCGCCAGCCTCCGTCGCCCGACAGCACGATCGCCATCAGCCCCGAGGGTTTCGAAGCCGGCAATTCTATAAGCGGCAGGGCGGCCACGCCCTGGGCCGTTCCCTGGTCCAGATGCGGTCCGACCAGTTCAACCAACATGTCATCCCGACTACCGGAGTTGACTGACTGGAAGGTCAATGGCGTAGCCGCGGCGCGAAGTCGGTCGAAGTGTTCTCTCGCGCTCGCGGGCTCGGACGCCGTCAGCCCGACGTCCCAGAAGCCGTGCAGCGGTGAAATCGGCCCGTAGATGTACCCGCCGGCGCCGGGCGTCGACGGTGCGCCGGCGCAAACCGGGCGCTTGCCGCTCAAGCCGATGCTGGGGTCCAGCGATACGGCGCCCAACAGCGTGTTGACCGGCGCTTGCGCCAGAATGGCCCCGGCAAGGGTGCCGCCTTCTCCGGCGCCGGCGAGGATCGGAAAGTGATATTCAAGGCCGCCATGCGTGCGCTGCAACTGGCGGCTGAGTGCCTCCACGTCGCCGACGAGATTGTCACATGGGCGATCGCCATCGGCGATTCTGTCGAGATAGAGCTTTGTATCGACGCCGACCGCGAGTGCCCCGTTCTTGCCGAGAGCGTCCAACGTAGTCTGATCGGCAGCACTCCAGCCGCCGATATCGGAAAACACCACGACGTATCCGCGCATCGGTCCCTCGGGCAAGGCGACATGGACGTCGCCGAAGCGGCCACCGTCAAGCGCCAAGACGGGTGTGGCAGAAAGCATTGCCGCCGCGGCAAGCAGGCAGGCGAAGAGCCTATTCACGGTTCGAAAGCTCCTTTGGTCTCTTGAACCCCCTGCTGATCAAAGTGGTGGCATCGGCAAGGGCCATGAAAGGACTGAGCGTGCCCGACGCCGCCAGATAGCGTGGCTCCCATATCGGATCGAACTTGTCCTTGAAAAGTCTCAGGCCGCGAAAGTTGTAGAACGGGCTGCCATAGTGCCGGATGATGGCCCCCAGCCTGTTCCAGCGGGAAGAGAGGGGCGGAGACTCGATGCCGCTGAGCGGCGCCATGCCAAGACTGAGGCAACGGCAATTCAGTTCCTTGAGCTGAAGCATCAGATTCGTGAACAGGAATTCCATCGCGTATGGTGACGTGCCGCGTGCGTGCCGCATCAACCCTGTCGATGCTTCCCGAACCGAACTGGTCGTCATCACGGTGACGAAAGAGGTGGGCACGCCATGTTGACGGACGAGCGCGACCCATTGGGACTCGAGATAGCGTGGTTCGAACGCGGCAACCGAGAAGCCTTTTTCGCCGTTCCGCCGTGTTTCGAGCCAATCCGACGAGATCGTTTCCAGCGCGGCGAGGATGAAAGCCACACGATCCGGCGGCACCAATTCGAAGGTTAGTCCATCGCGCTCGCCACGTTTGAGCGCATAACGAAGATGGGCTTTCGCACCGCCCTGGAGACTGAAGTCGGTGAGCGGCACACATGCTTCCTCGCCGAGCTTCATGACGGTCAGGCCGGCATCCAGGTAATATGGCAGGCTCTCGGGGCGTATCTGGTAAAAAGCCGCCCGCCCGCCATGGCCGTCAGCGAGCCCGATGAAACGCCGGATCAGTTCCGTCCATTCCTCGCACGGGCCGACGGGGTCAAAAAGCGCAATCCAACTGCGCCCGCGCTTGCCGTACATGATGAAAGCCTTGCCGGAGGTGGAAAAGAGCAAGCTCTTGTCTCCCATCATCGCAAGCAGGCTTTCGCTGCGGCCCTGCAGGTCGATGATGCGCGATGCATGCGCGAGCGCGGCGGCATCGGGCGGCGAGGCAAGGCCCTTGGGCGGGCGAAGCAATTCCCACAGGCCAAATGCTATCGCGATGACTGCTGCTCCGAGCAAGGCGCGCAATGCCCGCGGAGCCTGCGCGTCGAATTCGAACTGCCACCAAAGGTCGTGAGCCGTGTAGTCGACGTCGCGGAAGGCCAGAAAAAAGATCAGTTGGGCAGCGACCAGGATGACTGCCACCGCGACGAACCAGCCAATCGTGAATGGTTGTTCGAGCATCGAGGCCGGACGATCGAACTGCCGCCGCGTCGTGAGAAGAAGAGCAATCAGGAAAGAAAGGAAACCTGCCTCGCCATAGGCCAGCCCCTTGGCGAGTGACAGACCCAGGCTCGCGATTGCCAGCGCCAGTGCAATCCACCAGGCGCCGTCCCGCCGCTCGAAGAGACCGCGAGCGACAAACAGGAAGACAAGGCCCAACAGACTGCCGAGGAAGTGCGATGTCTCGACAATCCACAGCGGCAGCCGCATGGACAGGATTGCCAGCCGGTGCCCGAAAGTAGGTGTTGCGCCGGAAATGAGCAGCATCACTCCGGCAGCGAAAGATATGACGCCCATGAAGCGCGGTGCCAGACCGGCGGCGGCTCGGACAAGGCGATCGTCGCGGGATCGTTCGTGGCCGATGGCAAGGCGGGTCTCGAAGATTGCCAGCAGTGCCGCGGAAAGCGCCAGCGGCACGGCGAAATAAATGCCGCGATAGGTCAACAGGGCCGCTGCTATCGAATCGGCAGAAGCCTGTCCTTTGAGAGCCCAAAGCACGACGGCCTCGAAGACCCCAATCCCGCCAGGCAGATTGCTCACCGCGCCCAAGGCGGTGGCGGCCGAGAACACTGCGGCAAAGGTGAAGAAATCGATCGGTGCGCCAGGCAGAAGGATCCACAGCGCCGCCGCGGCACCGGTCAGGCGCGTCGCGGCCAGCAGCAGTTGCGCCGCCGTGAGCATCTTGCTCGGGCCAGCAATTGAAAACGCGCCTATTCGCAAGGTGCCGCGCGGACCGAAGAACACGATGGCCACCGCCGCCGAGAGAGCCATGGCCGATATCAGTCTCAGCAACTCCGGCCGCCATCCCAGGAGATGCGCAACCGGTACCGGCTCCATCAGCCCGGCGAATCCGCCGAACCCGGCAAGTCCCAGTCCGAAACCTCCGGCAATGAATAGCAACAGCCGGGCAATGTCGCGCGACCTGATGCCGACAGCGCCATAGATACGATATCGAACCGCCGCGCCGGTGAGGGTGCCGAAGCCCACGGCATTGCCCAGCGCGGTGCCGCAGAACCCCGCCAGAAACGGTGCCAAAAGAGGAGTGCGACCGCCAACATAACGAACCGCACAGACGTCTCTTGCGACGAGTGCGGCAAAGCTCAGGATCGTCGCGCAGATCGACCAGCCGATGGCGGCGGCGGGCATGTGACGCATCGCCCTGACAAGAGCTTCGTAATCGAGGTCTTGGACGACATCGCTGAAACCGGCGATGGTCAGTCCGATGGCCACGAAGACGGTGAGCGACGCCGCGATGCGGCGAAGCGGCCCGCCAAAGTGGCGCGCCCGCGCGACTTCGCAGCCGATCGTCGGGTCCGCCGACTTCAAGATACTGTTCACGGATATCCCGGTATTGCGCGGTTCGAAGGCAAGTGCCGCGCTCGCGCCGTCATGCCCTTATCTCCTGACGCTGGAACGATACGTATGCGATCGTGAACAGCAGAAGAAGCACCGCGATCATGCCGGCAAGCTGCGGCCAGATGAGCGCCATGCTCAGCGAAAACGGCAATGGCGCGCCCATCACGGCGCCGCTCATCTGGTCGGCGAACAGCAGGCCGAGCGAGCGTGTCGCCGGGTTGAGCAGCGCAAGCGTGGCTTCGCCGTAAAGCGTGTTGGGCGAGACGCGGGCGATCGCCTGCTCGAGACCGATCTGGTGCACCGCCGTCATCGGATCGAGGGGATCGATCGGCACGACCACACCTGCGATCAGGGGCGCCAGCATCGGCCAGAATACGGTGAACAGCAGCCAAACGGTGAGTGCGCACAACGCCGATGTCGCCGGCGATCTGACAAGGGTGGAGAAAGCCATCGCCATTGCCAGCCAGACGCCGGCATAGACGAAGGACGCGAAAAGGAAGGCAAGTCCGCGCGCGACTTCCTCGCCGCTCGGGGGCAGGCCGAGCAACAGCATGCCGAGGCCGGTGACCAGCAGCCACAATGCCAGCAGGCAGATGGCGATGACCAGAAGCCCACCCAGAAACTTGCCGGCAAGCAGCGCGTCACGGTAGATCGGCTGCGACAGGATGCGCGACAGCGTGCGGCGGCTGTATTCGCCGTTGATGGCATCGAAGCCGAGCGCGATCGCCACCAGGGGAATGAGAAAGCCGAGGAAAGAGACAAACGACGGCAGCGGCGGCTGCGCCGTGGTGAACAGGCGCAGGAACAGGAACGGGTCCTCGCCCAGCGTCGCCTTGATCTGGCCGATGGCCGCATAGACCGAGCCGATCGCCGTCAGGACGACGAGGAGCATGACCAGGTGGATGCGGACGCTGGTCATATGATCGGCCGCCTCCTTGAGCGCGACCGTCGACAGGCCGACAAAGGGCGACCCTTCACGCTGCTGCGTCATGGCTCTCTCCCTCGAAAAAGCGGACATAGACCTCGTCGAGACCGGACTGGCGAATGCTCATGGCATGAAGCGCGCCTCCCGCCGCCACGACCAGCCGGGCAATGTTGGCCCTGATGTCGGCGTCGGTGTGGACGCGCCATCGCCCCGGCCTCAGAGGTGTCACCCCCAACACATGCGGCGTGCCCGCCAGTACGAGGCGCAGATCGGCTTTCTCGGCTTCCACCTCGACCACATGCGTGCCGCCGAGCACCTCCGAGGTCAGGTCGTCGACCCGGCCGATGAGCCCGATGCGGCCCTTTCGGAAAAGTGCGACACGGTCGCAGATCGTCTGCATCATGCCAAGCAGATGCGAAGAGAGCACGATTGTGACGCCGTCGGCGGCAAGCTCGCGGATATGGTCCAGCAGTTCCTGCGTCGATTGCGGATCGAGACCCGAGGTCGGCTCGTCGAGGATGGCGATCTCGGCCTGCTTGACGAGCACTTCGGCCAGGCCGAGCCGCTGGCGCATGCCGCGCGAGAAGGTCGCGACGCGGCGATCGGCGACATCGGCCAGCCTTACACGCTCCAGAGCCGCGGCGATGCGCCGGTTCGCCTCCTCGGCGACAAGGCCCGCGAGTCTCGCCGAGTAGACCAGGTTTTCGCGCGCCGTAAGCTGGTCGTAGAAGCCTATCTGATCCGGCAGATAGCCGACCCTGCGCTTGACCGCCAGCGGCTGGCGCAGCGGGTCGAGGCCCAGAACTCGAATTGTGCCGGAAGTCGGTTCTGTAAGACCGAGCAAGAGCAGGATCGTGGTGGTCTTGCCCGAACCGTTGGGGCCGAGCAAACCGAAGACCTCGCCCTTGCCGACGCCAAGATCGATGCCGTCGACGGCGGCAATGCGGCCGTAGCGCTTGACCAGGCTGGTCGCTTCGATGACCGTGTTCATCGCCGGCCATACCGGGTTACGGCAAAAGCCAGCATCAGCGCCGAGGCGCCGATGACGCCGAGGCCGGTGACTCCCCACAGCGTCGAGGTGCGCACCGTGACGCGGAAATTGGCGTCGTCGGAAGTCCCTTCGCCATTGGTACGGACCGAAACCATGTAGTCACCGGCAATCGCCTGCGCGGACGGCGTCATCGAGACGCCGACATCGGACGTAGCGCCAGGCGCGATCTCGTCGACCTTTTCGGGGCTGAAGGCCACTTTCCATCCAGAAGGCGGGCTTGCCGTCAATTTCAGGTCGCGGGCGGGCGCCGAGCCATTGTTGGAGAGCGTGAAGGTGAAGGTCCGTTCCTGACCCGCCGTGGCGTTGCCGGAAAGCCGACCTTGGGGACCGGAAAGTGAGATCGTTGGCCTGCCGGTAACGTCGAGGACCAGCTTCGTATCGGCACTGACATTGCCGCCGCTGGCGGCGATGTCGACGGGGTAGTGGCCCGCCTGGGCATTGTCCGGCGGCTGGACACCGACCGAGAGCGTCTTCGACTCACCGGCCTTCAGCGGCAGGCTGGTCAATTCCTGCGATCCGTAGCCCTGCTTGAAGGTCACCTGAAAGCCGGATGGTGCCCGCGACAGGAGATTGACCGTCGTGTCCTCCTGTCCCTCGTTCTTTATGTCGACCTGGAAGTCGAATGCCGACTTGGCCGTGCCGCGCAACGCCGGCAGCTTCGGCTCCAGTGTCAGCTTCGCCGGCTCGGTCTTGGCAAGGGTCAGTTGCATGGGCAGTTTGAGGGCCTCGCCACCGGACTTGCCCGAGACGGCGAAGTCGATCGCCTTGACGCCACCGGCCGCCGGTGGCGTCAGTTTCAGTGTCAGGCCGACCGTATTGTCGGCGCCGGCGATCGCCGCGGAGACCGGTTTGCCGCCGCCGTCGATTTCCCACTTCCAGCCGGTCGGCAAGCCATCGACGCCAAACTCGACACGCTGGGGCGGCAGGCCATGGTTGGCCAGGCTCAGGGGAACGCTCACCTCCTTGCCGACCTGGGCGGAAAATTCCGGATAGGGCGTCGTCAGCCACAGGCCGGTCGGCATCTGGCCGGCAAGCGCCGCGCCCGAGGCCGCGGCCTGCTGGGCGCGCGCCGGGACGACGTTCAACAGCAGACCGAGGCCTATCAGAGCTGTAGCCAGTTGTGTCGTCGGGTTGGGAAAAGACATACGAATAGATGCAGGATTCACATCCGCCTCCCGCGCAATGTTGGCAAATAGTCGTTTTCTTGCAAAGCCTTAGGGAGCTTGATGCAACGAGGAAAACTAGCGATCCGTTTATGGCGCCAATGGGGCGAATCGACTCATCGGCGGGATCCTCACGAAATTGTAACCGAACGTGTTGTTGCGTGATCGAAGCAGGCCACGAGATGGGCACGGCGATCGGCGTGCCGAGATCATGACACCGTGGCAATGCGATGATTGAAGAGGCGACGGCGGCCGGAGGCGGTTCTGCGACCGTCGGTCCATGGATCCCTTGCCTCGAACGTCGCACCCGCTAGCTTTTTGGCATGGATAGCCGAACGGTGCTGATTTCCGGCGGAGGAATTGCAGGGCCGGCCCTCGCCTTTTGGCTCGATGCAGCTGGATTCCAGCCAACGCTGATTGAGCGAGCGCCAAGGCTACGCACCGGAGGATATGTCATTGACTTCTGGGGCCTCGGATACCGCATCGCCGAACGAATGGGACTTGGTGCCGACATCGACCGTGTAGGTTACCACGTGCGCGAGGTTCGCATCGTGAATGATCGCGGAAAGCGGCTTGCCGGTTTTGGCACGGGCGTCTTCAGCGATCTGACGGATGGGAGATATGTGACGCTCGGGCGCAGCGATCTCTCGCGATTGCTGTTCGAAAAGATCAAGAACACGACCGAGGTCATTTTCGACGATGAGATCGTCAGGCTTCAGGAGCAGTCAGACGGGGTGAAGGTTCGGTTACATGGTGGAGCCGAGCGTCAGTTCGATCTGGTGATCGGCGCCGATGGGTTACATTCGGCCGTTCGCCGGCTGGCCTTCGGCCCCCAGGCCAGGTTCGAGAAGAAACTCGGCTACGCTGTCGCGGCCTTCGAGGCGGGTGGCTATCGTCCGCGCGATGATGACGTATACTTGATGTACGCGCGGCCTGGGCAAATGGTCGGCCGTTTCACGCTTCGTGACAACCGCACGCTTTTTCTGTTCGTCTTTGCCGTCGACAGCGATGCCATGCCAGTCGCGCTGGCCATGCAGAAGAAAATGCTGCGGGAGCGTTATGGCGATGGAAACTGGGAATGCCCTCGCATCCTGGAGGAGTTGGATCGTACGGACGAACTCTATTTCGACAGCGTCAGCCAGATCAGGATGAACAGTTGGTCTCGAGGCCGCATTGCCCTGACCGGCGATGCCGCATTTTGCGTGTCCCTTTTGGCGGGACAAGGATCGGCCCTGGCCTTGATTTCCGCCTATGTGCTGGCAGGCGAGTTGCTCAGGGCCGACGGGCGGTGCGAGGAAGCTTTTCCCCGATACGAAGAATTCCTGCGGGATTACATCAACGCGAAGCAGCAAGGTGCCGAGCGATTTGCTGGAGCCCTTGCACCAAGAACGCGACTGGGCCTGTTATTCCGCAACCTGGTGATAAGGACATTCGCAATCCCCGGACTGGCACGTGTGGCGTTCAGAAGGGAAATTACCGACACCTTGCAGTTGCCTGACTATCACTGGCCATCCCCGTGAATTGACCACCGCAAAGCCCTGCCTTTGGGATACAACGCCTCAACGGTTGTGGGCGCCAGGCTTTCGAAAAATGTCTATCGGGCTGGAATAGTTTCGCCCCTGGCTCAGTAAGTAGGGCAATGAGGGTGAGCTTTCGGCGTGGCGGCAACTGGCAGGCCAAGGTCGGACAAAGGGAGTGATAGCGCGGGTAACGATGTTTTTCGACAGCTCAGCGCTTTGCGTTCGGGAGGAGCGCGCTCCCATCAGGCCCAGCGGTTATTTCCCTGACCGCTGGGCCGATCCACATGTCCAAAGCACACTTGAACGACTTCGAATTCTATCCATGAAGCGAATTCTATCCATGAAGATTGTGAGGCGCAGGGCCTCTGAATTTGGGGCACGAATCACTCTTGCCGTAGGCAGCGATCGGCTGGGGACGGCGTCAAGGGTGGCTCGGAACAAGGCGAAATGAGAGCGAAGTTCGACGTCACACCTTACCTGGAGGATCTTTGGCGCTATGGGCGCGTGCTCACGCGGGATGATGCTGACGCCGATGACCTGGTTCAGGAGGCGCTCGCTCGCGCACTTTCACTGGCCGGCACCTATGATGCTTCTCGTCCGCTGCTGCCTTGGCTGATCAGAATTGTTCGCAATACGTTTCTGACCGGCGCGGCCCGTGCGAACGCCGACAAGCGGCGCCTTGAGTCTTACGCCGAAACGTCTGACACGGCGTTGCTCCCGTCACAGGAGCATAGCGCTGAACTGTCCAACGTAAGGAAGGCACTGGTCGGATTGCCAACCGAGCAAGCGGAAGTTCTCCATCTGGTCGGCGTGCTGGGCTTTACCTATTCCGAGGCCGCCGAATTGCTGGGGGTGCCAACAGGAACCGTCATGTCGCGCCTGAGCCGCGCACGAGCCGCCTTGAAGCGCAACATGGAAAAAATGAGCGGCTTCGCACCGGCTCAGTTTAAGGTAGTGGGAGGCCGTGATGTGGCCAAGTGATCGCGTTTCCGAGGAAGAAATCAACCGCCTCCTCGATGGCGAACTGTCGCCGTCGCAGAGATCCGACCTGCAGGCACGTCTTGCCCTGGAACCGGAACTGGCGGCGGAAGTGTTTGCTCATGCGCAGCGCATGGGGTCACTGCGCGACGTCCAGCCCCAGCGGTTGTTTCCGCCTTCTGCGAGCCTGCAAGGAGCAAAGCGGTTGGAGGGAGCGTTTCGCCGGAGGAGATTCTTTGCCGCGCTGAGATTTCAAATCGCCGCCGTCGTACTGATTGCGCTCGGGTGGTCGGCCAACTCGTTGACCATGTCGCTTCGCCAAGGCGGTCAAACGGCGGATGCGAGTTTCATTCTGGCAGCGCGTGATGCCTTGCGCGTTGCGCAATTGAACGCCGGTCCCGGGAAGGGCAGTGAGCCGAAGCAGGACAAGATCGAACGACTGGTGGGCGCCGCGAATATAAGTATGCCGACCCTTCCCTCAGTATGGGTGGTGACGGATGTTCAGGTGCAACCCTGGAACGGGAAGCAGAGTCTGGTTTTGACGGCGGATACGCCGAGCGTTGGTAGGATCACCTTGGTGGCGGCTCCGATGAATGGCGAAGATGCTGTCCCTCCGACCCCAGCCACTGACGGCCGCGTGCCGACTGTTTACTGGCAATCGGGAGGCACAGCCTACGCCTTGATGGGGTCCGCCGCGCCGGATCGGCTCGAGAAAGAAGCAAAGCAAATGGAAGTCGCCACAAGGAGGAACGTTGCGCCCAAGACAAGGGGCTGATTGGGGCCGACACGACGATGGCAAGAAAATGAGAACCGAGTTTGGATCCGACCGGTTCAGCACGTTTCCTCGGCATATTGCCGAACCATGTTTCCCTAGTTGCGTACACGGTGATGAACACCCGCACAGGTTCCACGCCCTGGTAGCACACAAGGAAGGTTGACCGATGAATGCCTTTTCGTTTGAAAAAAGCCCAAGGTACTACCCATCAACCTGCCCGATCTGTACGGGCACGGCACTCGAAGCCGATATCACGCCGCGAAGGGTAGAATTCCAATGTGCCTCCTGCGGCGCATATGAGATCACTGCCGCTGCTCGTTCCGCAATGAAGGGCCTATCGCGGGAGCATCGAGAATTGTGGCTCTCGCAGACCCGGCAACAGGCTGCGAGTGCGCGGCAAGTTCCGCTCGTGGCCTGCGCGAATGAGACGTTGCGCCTTCAGACGGACCGCTTCTCGTGAAGCACGCGATGCAGTTCGAGGAAGTGCGTCCGCGCGGGCACTTCCTTACGGCCCGGCGTCCGGCGGGGTTGGCGCCGGGCCGCTCTCCCGGTGTGACCAGCGCGGCACTGCCTGTTGAGTAAATGGCGAACCGGCATCCATGGTTTTGAGTTGAGGCGAGCGTTGATGCGAAAATTGGAAAAGCACGAAGAGATAGGGCTAATCGGCTACCCCCTATGACGGAGAATACCTGGCCGTGGTTGACAGCAGAAGACAATATGACTGGATACTGGGAGGTGATCTGTGTGAACTCGATGGTGCATCCTTGGCCGATCAAGCGGCTAATCTTCCTAGATACTATCCTGATGGAAGCCGTTTGGTATTAGCCACCATAAAGGGCGACATGCTTGTCGCACTTCGGGATTATTAGACGGCATCCGCGCTAAAAGAACCGGCTATGTGATCACCATGTCAATCGACGAGAGCCCCGAAACCACGAGCCCGGCACAAGATCCACGCATTGCCGATCTTCGCGCGGCGGCAATGTTGCGCGACGCCGGCTTCATGTCTTTTGATGCGACAACCGAAAGCGCGTTGGCGACCATTTCCGCCGAGATGAACCTGGGGCGCCTGGATCTCATTCGGATTGCGCTAACTGAATGGCTGGAGATGCGCGACAAATGCGCAATCCCTGATTCCCCTGGAAGCCTGCCCTAAACTAGTCGGTCTGGATCCAGATCGACTTCGTCTCGAGATACTCATGCAGATGCTCGACGCCGCCCTCGCGGCCATAGCCGGACATCTTCATGCCGCCGAATGGCACTGCCGGGTCGATGGCGTGGTACATGTTGACCCAGACCGAGCCGGCCTTGATGCGGCGCGCCAGCTTGTGCGCGGTGCCGAGATTGGTGGTGAAGATACCGGCCGCCAGCCCATAGGGCGTCGCATTGGCGCGCGTGACGGCCTCGTCCAGCGTGTCGAACGGCATCGCCGAAATGACCGGCCCGAAAATCTCTTCGCGTGCGATGGTCATGGTGTCCGACACCGCGCCGAAGACGGTCGGCGCGATGAAGTTGCCGCCATCATAGAGCGCGCCCGTCAGCCGCGAGCCGCCCGCGACCAGTTCGGCGCCTTCGTCGCTGCCGGCCTTGATGTAGCCTTCCACCTTGCCGGCCTGCCTGGCATTGATGAGCGGCCCGATTTCGGTCTCCGCCTCGATGCCGTGGCCGATGCGCAACCTGCCGGCGAAGTCGGCGACCCGGCGCACGAATTCGTCATGGATTTCGCGCGCCACGAACAGGCGCGAGCCGGCAATGCAGATCTGGCCCGAATGCACGAACACCGCCATGGCCGCGACCGGCACGGCCTTGTCGATATCGGCATCGCGGCAGACGATGATTGGTGACTTGCCGCCCAGCTCCAGCGAAACGCGCTTGAGGTTGGTCACACCAGCCCGTGCGATCGCTTGACCGGTCAGCGTCGAGCCGGTGAAGACGATCTTGTTGACGTCGGGATGTTCGGCGAGCCGCGCGCCCGCTTCGGCGCCGGTTCCGGTGACGATGTTGACGACACCGTCGGGCACGCCGGCTTCCTGCATCAGCCGCGCGATCAGCAGCGGCGTCAGCGATGCATCCTCCGAGGGTTTCAGCACGATGGTGCAGCCGGTGGCGAGCGCCGGCGCGATTTTCCAGATCGAGGCAGCGGTCGGCGCGTTCCAGGGAATGATCGCGCCGACGACGCCGACCGGCTCGCGCCTTGTGAAGCTGACGATCTCGCCGGGAATCGAATTGTCGATGGCCTCGCCATGCAGCACGGTCGCCATGCCGCCGTAGAAGCGCAGCATGCCGATGACGCGGCGCCGGTTGGCCAGGGTGCGCGTGATCGGCAGCCCCATGTCGAGCGTGTCGGAGACGCTGAGCTCTTCCCAATGTGTCTCGAACAGGTCGGCGATCCTGAGCAGCACGCATTGCCGTTCGTAGGGCGAGAACTTGGACCAGGGACCTTCGAACGCCGCGCGCGCCGCGGCCACCGCCGCGTCGACATCGGCGGCCGAGCCGCGCGGCACCGTTGCCAGCACTTCGCCCGTCGCCGGGTTCAGCGCCTGCATCTCCTGGCCGGACCGCGCCGCGACCCACTTGCCACCAATGAACATCGGCCGGAATTCGCCATGATAAAGCATGGTGGCCTTCGCCCTCGGGTCGAAGCTCAGCGTCATCGTCTCCTCCTTACGAATTCCATGGCGACTATTACTCCCGGTGCGAGCGACCTCAAACAAGGAAAGCTGAAAGAGCGTTCAGATGATCGGACTTGTGCAGCGCGCCTGTCTTCCCCGATGGTTCCAGCAACGGAGGAATGGATATGAGACTTGCTGGCAAGGTTGCCATCGTCACAGGTGGCGGGTCGGGATTTGGTGAAGGCATCGTCAGGAAGTTCGTCGCCGAGAGCGCACTGGTCCTGCTGATGGACCGTGACGAGGCGGCCGCTTCCCGGGTTGCCAGAGAGGTCGGTGCAAACGTTCGGCCGCGACGTCTCCAAACTGGAGAGTTTTGAAGCGGCCGCCGACCTGGCCCGATCAATCTTTGGCGCGCTCGACATACTGGTCAACAATGCAGGGCCGCCCTGTTCGGTGCCGTGGTGGGCGAGCCGGGTGTGGCAAAGGTTCTCGATATTTTATTGGACGAAGTGGCGACTGACCTCAGACTTTGCGGACTGCCCTGTTTTGAGCAAGTGGGGCCAGGACTAATAGCATAGGGATACCCGCTCAGCAGTGCGTCAAGGGAACGTCGGCGGAGCAAAACTGCCGTTTCCAGGCACTTGGCCGGTACAGCCACCATCGATGGGATAGGTGGCGGGCCGTATCTAGCCGGCCCGCCGTTTGCACACACCGGAATGCCGCTAATCAGTCCGCAGTGGCGAGTTGGAGTTCGCCGGTCAGCACACGCTCGTTCGGATCGATCGGACCGAGCTTCCGGACGACCCGGAAGCGACCGCGCTCCGCCTGCGCGATGTACATGTTCATGCGAACATGGTGCTGACCGGGAACCATTTCGGCCGGTCCACCTGGTCCCTCGCTGATCCGGGCATGATCGAGCGCCCGGATCACGGCGCCCTGCTCGAGCGTAGCGGCTTCGTTCACTGCTGCTTCCCACATCTTGATCGCCCGGTAATGACCGGTGCAGCCGCTGCCTGCGGTCAACATGGCGCTGCCGGGGAAACGCGCGGTGTAGCGACCCAAAAGCGCGCGGCCATACGGATCGTCGAGTTCCTGGTAGTAATCGAGGCAGCTGTAGAGTCCCTCGATCTGTTCGGACGGGACGAGGTTGAGGAAGTTCTCATCAAAATAGGTGCAGACGATCCTGCCGCCGCGCTTGCCGAATCCGGCCTTGTCCAGCTCATCGAGGAACGGCGTCAGCCCCGGCGGAACGATGGTATTGAACACGACATCGGCGCCGCTGGCCATGATCTGCTGCACCGTCCGTCGGAAATCTACGGTATCGAGCGGGAAATACTCCTCGCCGACGATCTCGCCGCCATTGGCGCGCACGACCCGGCTTGCAGCCTTGTTCAGAATATGTGGCCAGATGTAGTCGGCCGACGGCAGATAGAAGCTTTTCGCCCCTGTGGTCTCCATCAGCCACGGTATCAGCGGCTCGACCTGCTGCGCGGGTACCGGACCCGTGCAGAATATCAGGCCGTCGTTCTCCTGTCCCTCATACTGCTCGGTGTAGATGTAGAGCGTCTTGCCGCGTGTGACGGCCTCGCTCTTGATGGCCAGTCGGGTCGAGCTGTAGATGCCGCCGACGACAAGGTCGACCTTGTCGACATCCACGAGTTTGGCGGCGCTTGCCTTGGCGGCGCTGTCGGTGGTCTCGCCGTCCTCGATGATCAACTTGACCGGCCGACCGAGGAGGCCGCCGCCTGCGTTGATATCGTCGACAAGCATGGTCGTGAGATTGGCATTGGCAATGCCCATGAAGGACAAGGGGCCGGTGAGTTCGGCGATAAGGCCGATCTTGATGGGATTCTGGTTCATCTGATCTCTCCAACTCTTGGGGTTCGTTGGGCGCGCCGCCGCCGATGGCAGGCGGCGCACAGCATCGATTCAGGCCTCGTAGTGGCCGAGCAGAAGTGCGGCCTGCGGCTTCCCGACATGGCCGGCTTCCTGCATGATCCCGGGCACCTCGGGGTCGGAGACGAAATTCTTCCAGCCCTCGGCGTCCCAGTCGAAGATCGCCCAGATGCGGTCGGCCTCGCTGGGGTCGCGGAACACAGTGGCGCCGCTCGACCCGTGCAGCCGCCGCTTGTCGGCGCCCTTGGTCGAAAAGATGTGGATGAAGCGGTCGAGGTCCGCCACTTTGGTCGTTGCGAGAAGCATCTGAATTCCTCCTGTCGGTCGCGGCCACCATTGGTCCGTCGACAGGATCACGATGCGCGCCTCGCAGCCGGCGCACATGGGGTGAATTCCCTATGGCTGCGTTTCGCCTGGCCTGACCAGGCCGTGCTCGACCGCGTAGAGCGCCGCGGCCGCACGGGTGGCCACGCCGATCTTGGAATAGACGCTCTGGACATGATGGTCCGCGGTCTTTGGCGAGATGTCGAGCCTGCGGGCCGTTTCCTTCGCGGTCAGGCCGGCGGCGATCAGGCGCAGCACCTCGATCTCGCGCGGCGTCATGCCGGCCAGCGACCGCGGGGGCGGCCGTCGCGACGGCTGTCCGGCGAAGGACAACACAGCCTCGGCGGCGTCGGGACAGATACAGCCATCGCGAACGGCGGCACGCAACTGCGCCGCCGCAGCCTCGCTGGACAGCGCCTTGCGGTGGGGACGCTCTTCCCGCGAAGTTTGGAACGCCTCGGCCGCGGCCAGGATCCTCGCCGCCGGGGACAGGTCGGAGCCGCCGACTTTGCGGTGATAGCCCGAGCCGTCCAGGCGTTCGTGATGGCGCAGCACCACGTTGGCCATGGTATCGCCGTCGCGGCCGAACGAGGCCAGCGCGCGCTCGCCGTAATAAGCGTGCAGTTGCGCAGCGTCGCGCTCGCGGACCGACAGCGGACCGTTGCGCATCCAGGTTGCCACCGGCACCACCAGTTCGCCGATGTCATGGATGCAGCCAGACCAGCGCAGTGCGCGGACATCGGGCTCGGGCAGCCCGAGCCGTCGTGCACCTCCCTCGGCCAGTTCCGCCACCATTCGCGAATGGCCCTGCGTGAACGGCATGCGCATGTCGATCATGTCGGCGATGGCAAGGAAAGCCTCGTCGCAAGCCGCCTCGTCCAGCGTCACCGGCGGATCGGGCTCCAGTGCCAAGATCGTCTCGCGGTCAACCGTCGCCCCGATGCCCTCCATCAGCGCGAGCGCGTTGGCGGAGACGAGGCGGGCCAACTCCGCTTCGTAGGGGCCATCGCCACGACTGGCGATGGTTTCGGCCATCGCGTCGATGCCGACGGCGTCGCTGAGCGCAATGACGTCCTGTGCCAATGTAATCAGGCGCACGGCGGGCAAGACATCTTCGCCGCCCAGCCCACGCGGCAGGCCCTTGCCGTCCCAGCGTTCGTATATCTGTCCAAGGTTGCGCCGTATCTCGTCGGACAGGCCGAGCCGCTCGCCGATCCGCTGCGCGACCTCGCAATGCGCAGTGAGCACCGGGCGGGCCACCGCGAGCGCTTGCGACATCGCGGCCTCGATCGCCTTGGCCTGCGCGTCGGGGTCAAGATCATAATAGAGCCGCTTGAAGGCCTGAACGAAGACCCGGCCCAGCTCGGCGCGGTTGCCCATGTCCAGACCGACAAGGTCCTGGCGTAGCGCGATTTCGTCGCCGAAAGTGGCCGACAGAAGGTCGGTGTCGGCATTACAGCCGACGTAACGCAGCATCGACTGGTGGTAGGCATTGCGCCGGACTTCCTCCGAAAGGCCGGCAAGCTCGGCGATCCGCATCGCAAGCACGCAGGATTTCAGCGCGAAATCGCGCGAATGGCCGGTGGCGAGATCCGACGCGTAGGCGAGGACCATCATGAAGTCCGCCCGGCGGATCGAAATCTTTGTCATCGCCGACCTCCCCTTGACCACGTTAGCCCCGCGCGCCGCCAATACCTAGGAAAAAGCGGTGACAAGGCCGAGATTGCCCGGGGATACCGTGTCAGCCATCGGCCGCTCTTATTGGCTGGTCGACACCCTATCTGATCGCAGCAGGCACCCGCATCGGGCCGTTCGAGGCCGGCGAGCATTTCTGACCGGTTGATGCTCAAAATTGCTCCCGATCAAAAAGAGGCAGGTATTTTGTTAGTATCTATCTCGACGGGGGCAGCCATGATTGGCCGGTGATCGGCTGGAGGAGAGATCTGCCTTCCTACTTCTTTCGACGAATTGACTATGTGCTGATCGAACCGCAGACCGGTCGGATCAGGAGGAAAGAGATCCGGTGGGAGGATAGGTATGGGAGAGAATCCACACGGCCGTCATGCTGACCGCATCCAGGCGGCGATCGCCTCGGACGCTGCAGCGAAGTCCGCGCTGGTTGCCTCATGGCGACGGTCTTCCAATCTGCATCGGCTCGATCCAGCTGACTGCAGTCCTCCACATTATCTGACTGAAGCCGAATTGGCGCAGGCCCGGCAAAGCATCGAACCGCTCGTCAGGGCAGCCCAATCGAGCCTCGACCGTCTCTATATTGCGGTTGGCGGCGTCGGATGCTGTGTCCTGCTCGCCGATCGTGACGGCGTCCCGGTCGAACGGCGGGGCGCTCCCGTCGACGACGAGACGTTTCACTCCTGGGGTTTATGGACCGGCTCCGTCTGGAATGAGGAAAGCCAGGGCACCAACGGGATCGGCACCTGTCTGGTCGAGCGGCGCGCACTGACAATCCACCGGGACCAGCATTTCCATACGAGAAACACACTGCTCAGTTGCACCACCGCTCCGATCCATGACCACGAGGGCAATCTTGTCGCCGCGCTGGACGTGTCGTCCTGCCGGGCAGATCTGACCGAAGCATTCTCCAATCTCATTTCGATGGCTGTGGTCGACGCGGTGCGTCGGATCGAAAGTGAAAACTTCAAGATGGCATTCCCAAAGGCGCGCATTCTGCTGGCGCCGGTGGCCGACAAAGGCTCCGGCGCGCTGATCGCCGTTGATGCGGACGATCTGGTGGTCGGCGCGACCCGGTCGGCCCGCTTGGCGCTTGGAATTACGCAGCAGTGTCTCGACAAACCGATGCCCGCCGGCGATCTCCTCGGCTGGGCTGAGAGCAGCTCCAAAGATATCGCCGAGGCAGAGCGCGGAGCACTGCAGCGTGCGCTAGCTCGCGCTGACGGAAATGTCTCGGCCGCGGCTCAGGCGCTTGGGATCAGCCGTGCGACGCTTCACCGCAAACTCAATCGCCTGGATGTCCACCGGTCACACTGAACGCCCGAACTCTCATGACTGTCGCAATTCTGCGACACATCGTACCCGACCGCCGTGACCGGCGCGGTGACAACCACAGGCGGAAATCGCAAGTCTCTTCCGAAGCGTCGCATCCCGCGACGTCAGCTTTGGGAGGAAGACACATGAACAAGGTTGAATTTTCACGCTCGGTCAAGGCGCCCTTCGACAAGCGCTATGGCAATTTCATCGGCGGCAAATGGGCCGAGCCGCGGTCCGGCCGCTACTTCGAGAACTTTTCGCCGGTGAACGGTCAACTGCTGTGCGAGGTGGCACGTTCGGATGCCCAGGACATCGACGCGGCCCTTGACGCGGCGCATGCCGCCAAGGACGCCTGGGCGCGCACCAGCGTGGCCGAGCGCTCGCTCATCCTCAACCGCATCGCCGAGCGCATGGAGGAAAACCTCGATCTCCTCGCTTGCGCCGAAACCTGGGACAACGGCAAGCCGATCCGCGAAACGACCGCGGCCGACCTGCCTCTGGCCATCGATCATTTCCGCTATTTCGCCGGCGCAGTGCGTGGCCAGGAAGGCAGCCTCTCCCAGATCGACGACGATACCGTCGCCTACCATTTCCATGAGCCGCTCGGCGTGGTCGGCCAGATCATCCCCTGGAACTTTCCGCTGCTGATGGCGTGCTGGAAGCTTGCTCCCGCACTTGCTGCCGGCAACTGCGTGGTGCTGAAGCCTGCCGAGCAGACGCCCGCCGCCATCATGCTGTGGGCCGATCTCATCGGCGATCTGCTGCCGCCGGGCGTGCTCAACATCGTCAACGGCTTTGGCCTCGAGGCCGGCAAGCCGCTCGCGTCCTCGCCGCGCATTGCCAAGATTGCCTTTACCGGCGAGACCACGACGGGCCGGCTGATCATGCAATATGCCAGCCAGAACCTCATTCCCGTCACGCTGGAACTGGGTGGCAAATCGCCAAACATCTTCTTCAAGGACGTGGTCGCCGAGGACGACGATTTCTTCGACAAGGCAATCGAAGGCTTCGTCATGTTCGCACTGAATCAGGGCGAGGTTTGCACCTGCCCAAGCCGCGCGCTCATCCATGAATCGATCTACGACACCTTCATGGAACGCGCCCTGAAACGCGTCGAGGCGATCGTGCAGGGCGACCCGCTCGATCCGGCAACGATGATCGGGGCACAGGCCTCATCCGAGCAGTTGGAAAAGATCCTGTCCTACATCGACATCGGCCGCCAGGAAGGCGCCGAGGTGCTGACCGGCGGCGCGCGCAATCTTCTGCCCGGAGATCTGGCGGGTGGCTACTATGTCCAGCCCACGGTATTCAAGGGCCACAACAAGATGCGCATCTTCCAGGAGGAGATCTTCGGACCCGTGGTCTCGGTCACGACCTTCAAGGACGACGACGAAGCGCTGTCGATTGCTAACGACACGCTCTACGGCCTTGGCGCCGGCATCTGGACACGCGACGGCAACCGGGCCTACCGCTTCGGCCGGGCAATCCAGGCTGGCCGCGTCTGGACCAATTGCTACCATGCTTATCCCGCTCATGCCGCCTTCGGCGGCTATAAGCAGTCCGGCATCGGCCGCGAGACGCACAAGATGATGCTCGACCATTACCAGCAGACCAAGAACATGCTGGTCAGCTACAGCCCGAAGAAGCTCGGCTTCTTCTGATCATCGGTTTGGCTTACGGGCGCGGCTCCGCACAGTGCCGCGCCTCCAACTGGAAATCGAAAATTCATGCATGCGAAGGTCACGGCGACCCCGGCAGCGCTTGGACTGATCGCGGAGATCGTTGCCGAGCACGGCCCAGTGCTGTTCCATCAGTCCGGCGGCTGCTGTGATGGCTCTTCGCCGATGTGCTATCCGTTGGCCGGCTTCATCATCAGTGACCATGATGTGCTGCTTGGTCACATCGGTGACACGCCCTTCTACATCGGGGCCTCGCAATTCGAGGCCTGGAAGCACACCGATCTCATCATCGACGTTGTGCCTGGTCGTGGCGGCATGTTCTCGCTCGACAATGGGCGGGAAAAGCGATTCCTGACCCGCTCAACCATTTGCGCTGTTCGGATCGGGATGTAACCCTTCCCATCCGACTGCAGCCGATGCTCAGACCGCTACGGAATGCCTCGCCTTGCCGGTTTCGAAATATCTGTCGAACTTCGCCGCGACGCTTCTGACAAAGGGGCGGTTTTCTACACGCACGACGAAGTGATCGCCGTCAAGTTCCAGCATCCGCGCAGGATCAAGAAGGGCGGTGGAACTCGCTTTGCAAAGAAGTCTTTGGCCGGCTTCGCCAAAGCGTTCCACCAAGTCGATTGCCGAGAAGCCGAAATCGCACATCAGCCGTTCGATGATCCAGCCGCGAGCGCGGTCGTCGTCGGAAAGTGCGACACCGCGCACTGACGCCAGTCCGCCATTGGTGACCATGCGTTCATACTCCGTGGTTGACGGCATATTCTGTGCATAGCCTTGCCGGTACTGGCTGATGGACGACGGACCGAGGCCGATCAAAGTTTCGCAGCGATCCTCGGTGTAGCCCTGGAAGTTGCGATGCAACGTCCCTGAACGCGCAGCCAGCGCCAGCGCATCGCCTGGTTTTGCGAAATGGTCGAGCCCGATTGCTTCGTATCCCTGGTCGAGGATGGCGCGCGCTGCCAGTTGCGATTGGGCGAACCTCTCCTCCGGGCCTGGCAACCAGGCGTCATCGATCATTGTCTGGTGTTTCTTGAACCACGGCACGTGGGCGTAACCAAAAAGAGCGATCCGGTCTGGCTCCAGCGACAGCGCCTGCACGACCGTGGACAGGACACTCTGCCTGGTCTGGTGCGGCAGGCCGTAGAGCAGATCCAGGTTGACGGACTCGACGCCGCGCGAACGAACGCCATCGACGACCGCTTTGGTCTGCAAAAAGGTCTGCTCGCGATTGATTGCCTTCTGCACTTTCGGATCGAAATCCTGGACGCCGAGGCTCGCTCTCGTCATGCCGATTTCGGCAAGTGCGTCGAGGCGGGCTTCGTCCATGTCGTTGGGTTCGATTTCGACGCTGATCTTGGCGCCGGCAAGAGAGGTGAACCTGTCGCGCAAGACTTCCGCCAGTGCGACTATATCCCGCGGCTTGAGCATGGTTGGCGAACCGCCACCGAAATGGACGGCACGAACGCGACCTTTGCCTGCGACAAGACCGGCAACGGTCGCGATCTCGGCATGCAGTGAGCGCAGATATTTGGCCACCGGCTCGTAGTGGCGTGTCTGCTTTGTGTGGCACGCACAGAACCAGCAAAGCTTGTCACAGTAAGGGATGTGCAAATAGAGCGAGATCTCTTCGTCATCACCGAGCGCCTGCAGCCAGCTGCGACAGACGGCAGCGTCAACAGCTGGATGAAAATGCGGGGCCGTCGGATAGCTGGTGTAACGCGGCACGTTCTCACCAAGTCTGGCAACTAAATCTGGCCGCATTTCGCGATGTGCTCCGCGCTGTGTCCGACGATACTGGGCACAAGGGGCGACAAGCACCTTGATCTCGGTCAATGCTCATCGGTTACGGACAAACTGCCGCAAGGTTTTTTCCGGGGTCGATGCTATACCCTACAGCAGCTTTCGTTCCTCGGAAGACCACGATGACAGTGCGTCAGGATGTACACAGCGCCGGCATTCCCGTGCTTTGCCAATCGTGCGAAGCGCGGCACCATGGCATTTGCGGCGCGCTCGATCCCGAACAGCTGGTGGGCCTCGCCAAGACCTCGTCGAAGCAAACGGTTGAACCGGGCGTGGAATTGATTGGCGACGCCGAGACGGTCGACAGTTACTCGAACGTGCTCTCCGGCGTGGTCAAGCTCACGAAGAGCCTTTCGGACGGGCGCCAGCAGATCGTCGGGCTTCAATTTGCTCCCGATTTTCTGGGCCGGCCCTTCAAGGCCGAAAGCGCGATCAACGCCGAAGCAGCAACAGCAGTCTCTTTGTGCTCGTTTCCAAAGGCCTCCATTGAACGGATGATGAGGGAATCGCCAGGACTGGAGCATCGTCTGTTTAAGCAGACGCTGAATGAACTCGATGACGCACGCGATTGGATGGTGACGCTGGGCCGCAAGAGTGCGTCGGAAAAGGTGGCAAGCTTTCTTCTGATGATCGCCAGAAACATCGACCCCGCGCTTGACCCGGCCGCCCAGTCCACACGTTTCGATCTGCCGTTGACCCGCGCCGACATCGCCGATTTCCTCGGCCTGACTATCGAAACCGTCAGCCGCCAGCTGACCAGACTAAGATCGGATGGCGTGATCCGCATAGAGAACAATCGGCATATTGTCGTCGATAGCTTGACCCGGCTGCAGCGCCGCTCCGGCGCTTAGGATCGATCGACGATCCCGATCATCGGCAAGACGTGCTCCCGCTCAAAGGCGACATGCCGGCGCAAGCCTTCGAAGAAGCCACGCAGCATGAAGCCAACGGCCTCCACATTGTCGATCGACTTGCCGTGGCCGATCCCCAACAGAATCTCGGTCACCTCGCCGGCAAAGGATTCGTCCTCGACGTGTTCGGCGCGCAATCGCCGGACTGAATCAATGTCCGCACCGCTGCTGGCCAAAGCGGTCTCATAGGCTGGAAAGATGATCGTCTCTTCGTATCGATGACTGTCACGCAACAGCGGGACGATCGTGTTTGCCGCACTTAGGCATGCCAAAAGATCCACCTTAGGCAGGCAGTCCGCGATCCGTTCCAAGGCGTCGCACAGCTGCAATTTTTCAAGATGCGCACGTCTCATCACCGCAGCTGAGGCCGCTTTTGTGCCGGATCGAATCGCCGGCATCGAACTGGTGCCGCTTGTTTGCAGCGGGAACGATCCGCCTCGTGTCTGCGAGCTCAACGGCAGCCTCCCGGTCGTTTGCAGGACCAAGGCTGCCCAATCCAAAAGCAAATGACTTTGACATGGATCAAGGCGGCAACGGAGCGACTGCGGAATTGGTGTCCATGCGGAGCGGATTGACGTCCGCGCATAGGAATCCGAGGTCGGGGATATGTCATGAAGTTCGGCACACAAATCTTCGCGTTGAGCCTTTTTACATTCGCGGCTTTGGTGGCTGCCGGCTTCGGCGTCGACGAGCCATTCCGGCAACATATGTGGGTGCTGTTTTTCGTCCTACTCGGCTTCATCGCCATTCTGCTGCGCAACACGAGCTTCGAGGCCGCCGCCCCAATCGACCCATCCGCATACATGGACGGTCCGATCCGCTACGGCGCCATCGCCACTATGTTCTGGGGTGTCGTCGGCATGCTGGTCGGCGTGGTCATCGCGCTGCAGCTTGCCTACCCCGATCTCAACATCCAGCCCTGGTTCAATTTCGGCCGCTTGCGGCCGGTGCATACGTCGGGCGTCGTCTTCGCCTTTGCCGGCAACGCATTGCTTTGCACGTCATTGTACGTCGTGCAGCGCACCTGCCGGGCGCGCCTGTTCGGCGGCGATCTCGCTTGGTTCGTCTTCTGGGGATACCAGCTTTTCATCGTCATGGCCGCGACCGGCTACCTGCTCGGCATTACCGAGAGCCGCGAATACGCTGAACCTGAATGGTATGTCGACATCTGGCTGACCATCGTCTGGGTCGCCTATCTCATCCTGTTCCTTGGCACGATCCTGAAGCGCAAGGAACCGCACATCTATGTCGCCAACTGGTTCTACCTCTCCTTCATCGTGACCATCGCGATACTGCATGTGGTCAACAACCTGTCGATGCCCGCTTCCTTCCTCGGATCCAAGAGCTACTCCGCTTTTTCTGGAGTCCAGGACGCCCTGACGCAATGGTGGTACGGACACAACGCCGTCGGCTTCTTCCTCACTGCCGGCTTCCTCGGCATGATGTATTATTTCGTTCCCAAGCAGGCGAACCGGCCGGTCTATTCCTATCGACTGTCGATCATCCATTTCTGGGCGCTCATCTTCCTCTACATCTGGGCCGGACCGCACCACCTGCACTACACCGCCCTGCCCGACTGGGCGCAGACGCTGGGCATGGTGTTCTCGATCATGTTGTGGATGCCCTCATGGGGCGGCATGATCAACGGCCTGATGACGTTGTCAGGCGCCTGGGACAAGCTACGCACCGATCCGATCATCCGCATGATGGTGATGGCCATCGCCTTCTACGGCATGTCGACCTTCGAAGGTCCGATGATGTCGATCAAGACGGTCAACTCGCTGTCGCACTATACCGATTGGACCATCGGGCACGTCCATTCGGGTGCGCTCGGCTGGGTCGGCATGATCTCGTTCGGCGCGATCTACTACATGGTGCCCAAGCTCTGGAACCGCGAGCGGCTCTACTCGCTGAGGCTCGTCACCTGGCACTTCTGGCTGGCGACACTCGGGATCGTCGTCTACGCGGCGGTCATGTGGGTGTCCGGCATCATGCAGGGCCTGATGTGGCGCGAATACGACGAGCAGGGCTTCCTGGTCTACTCCTTCGCCGAAACGGTCGCAGCCATGCACCCCTACTATGTCATGCGGGCCATGGGGGGCGCGATGTTTCTCTCGGGTGCCCTGATCATGGCGTGGAACATCGCGATGACCATCCTCGGCCGCCAGCGTGAGGAGCAACCGATGCCGGGCTCTGTACCCGCCCTTCAGCCTGCACAGTAAGGAGCCAGAAATGGGCTTGATGGATAGACACGCGATCATCGAGAAGAACGCCACGCTTCTTCTCGTTGGCTCTCTTCTGGTGGTGACCGTCGGCGGCATTGTCGAGATCGCTCCGCTCTTCTATCTCGACAACACGATCGAGAAGGTGGAAGGTATGCGCCCTTACTCGCCGCTCGAACTTGTCGGGCGCAACATCTACGTGCGCGAGGGCTGCTACCTCTGCCACAGCCAGATGATCAGGCCGTTCCGCGACGAAGTCGAGCGCTACGGCCACTACAGCCTGGCTGCTGAATCCATGTACGATCATCCCTTCCAGTGGGGATCGAAGCGCACCGGACCGGATCTCGCCCGGGTCGGTGACCGTTACTCGAATGCCTGGCATGTCGCGCATCTCTCGGCTCCACGTTCGGTGGTGCCGGAATCGATTATGCCCAGCTACGCATTCCTGAAAGACGTGCCGATCGAGGTGAAAGACTTCTCGACGCACCTCGTCGCCAACCGGCGTGTCGGCGTCCCCTACGATGATGACATGATCGCGCACGCCAACGCCGATCTGATGGCGCAGGCTGATCCCAACGCCGACACATCCGGGCTGGAGGCGCGCTATCCCAAAGCCAAGGTCGGCGACTTCGACGGCAATCCGCGACAGGTCACCGAAATGGATGCCCTCGTGGCCTATCTGCAGATGCTCGGCACGCTGGTCGATTTCAAGAACTACGACGAAGCCGCCGGTTACCGCTAAGGAGTTCTATCCGTGGATTACAATCTAATGCGGGAATTTGCTGACAGCTGGGGATTGGTCGCCATGGCGCTTTTCTTTGTCGGGGCAATTGTCTTTGCGCTGCGCCCTGGCAGCCGCAAGCTGGCCGACGAAGCTGCCCGGATTCCTCTTGAGGACGAGTGATCATGAGCGACGAGCACATCGATGAAATCTCTGGCGTCTCAACCACGGGCCACGAATGGGACGGCATCAGGGAGCTGAACAATCCGCTTCCGCGCTGGTGGGTCATAACCTTCTACGTGACCATCGTCTGGGCGATCGGCTACACGGTCGCCTATCCGGCATGGCCACTGCTGCACTCCGCGACAACCGGGGCGCTCGGCTATTCGAGCCGCAAGGACGTCAAGAACGAGCTGGCGGCGGCGGACCTGGCGAAGGGCAAATATGTCGCGGCCGTTGAATCGAAAACAGTCTCGGAGATCACCGCGGACGATGCCTTGCGCGAATTCGCGGTCGCCGCTGGCGGCGCCGCGTTCAAGGTCAATTGCACGCAGTGCCACGGCTCTGGTGCTCAGGGGTCCGCCGGCTTTCCCAACCTCAATGACGACGACTGGCTGTGGGGTGGCAAGGCAGAGCAGATCCAGCAGACGATCATGCACGGCATCCGCTTTGCGACCGATGCGGAAACGCGTCTGTCGGAAATGCCGGCCTTTGGCGACATCATCACTGCCGACCAGATTGCACAGGTCAGTGCCTACGTCGCCAGCCTGTTCGGTAAGGTCCACGATGCAAGTCTGATCCAGCCTGGCGCCAAGGTCTTCGCCGACAACTGCGTTGCCTGTCATGGTGACAACGCGAAAGGCAACAAGGAGTTCGGCGCCCCCGACCTGACCGACGCGATCTGGCTTTATGGCTCAGGCGAGACGGCAATCGCCGACCAGGTTCGCGCACCCAAGCAGGGCGTCATGCCAGCCTGGGGCTCGCGCCTGGGCGAGACCAAGGTCAAGGAACTGGCGGTTTACGTGCATTCGCTCGGCGGTGGAGAATAGGAAGCGAGGACTATTCTCCGGCCCTCACCGCTCGAGTGACGAGGCCCGGCTTTGCCGGGCCTCGATTTCTTTCTGCCATGACGAGATTGACTTGCATCAACGCGGAGCGATCCGCCCGGCGGCATTCTTGCCAAGCGCAATCAAAATCACAGTCTGCGCGCAAGTGGAGATCCTGGTGCTGGACAATACGCAGGTAGAACGGCTGGAAGCCGAAGCGGTCAATTCCGCCAAGACCCGTCAGCCCCTTTATGCCGCGCGAAAGAAGATCTTTCCCAAACGCGCTGCGGGGAAATTCCGCCGCTTCAAATGGCTGGTGATGGCGATCACGCTTGGGATCTACTACCTGACGCCATGGCTGCGTTGGGACCGCGGCCCGTTTGCGCCCGACCAGGCGGTGCTGCTCGATGTCGCCAACCGGCGTTTCTACTTCTTTTTCATCGAGATCTGGCCACAGGAATTCTTTTACGTGGCTGGCCTCCTGGTCATGGCGGGCGTCGGTCTTTTCCTGATCACGTCGACTGTCGGACGTGCCTGGTGCGGCTATACATGCCCGCAGACCGTCTGGGTCGATCTGTTCCTGGTCGTCGAGCGCGCGATAGAGGGCGACCGCAACGCTCGCATGAAGCTCGATGCGGGACCCTGGACCGCGCGCAAGCTGATGCTGCGGGTATCGAAGCACGTGATCTGGCTGGTCATCGGCGCGGCGACAGGCGGCGCCTGGATTTTCTATTTCGCCGACGCACCGACGCTGCTCGGCGAGCTTTTCACCGGCACTGCCGCGCCTGTCGCCTACATCACCGTCGCCATCCTGACGGCAACCACCTACACGTTCGGCGGCCTGATGCGTGAGCAGGTCTGCACCTATATGTGCCCATGGCCGCGCATCCAGGCGGCCATGCTCGACGAAAATTCTCTCACCGTCACCTACAACGACTGGCGCGGCGAACCGCGTTCGCGTCACGCCAAGAAAATGCTGGCCGCAGGCCAGCCCGTAGGCGACTGCGTCGACTGCAACGCCTGCGTCGCGGTCTGCCCGATGGGGATCGACATTCGCGATGGCCAGCAGCTCGAATGCATCACCTGCGCGCTTTGCATCGACGCCTGCGACGGTGTCATGGACAAGCTCGGCAAGGAGCGCGGGCTGATCGCCTATGCTACGCTGTCCGACTACAACGCCAACATGATGCTGGCGACCGCAGGCGGCTGTGGCCCGGTCAGTCCACCGCTGGTCAGGACTGCTGGCGGCGCCTTCTCCGATCAGGTAGCGCATTTTCAGGTCCGCAAGATCTTTCGACCGCGCACCTACGTCTACATGGGGTTTTGGTCGTTGATCGGCCTTGGCCTGCTGTATTCGTTGCTGACGCGTGACCGGCTGGAACTGAACGTATTGCATGACCGCAATCCCCAGTTCGTCACGTTGTCCGACGGGTCCATCCGCAATGGCTATACGGTCAAGCTGCTCAACATGATCCCGGAGCCGAGAACGATCGTCGTCAGCATGCGGGGGCTTGAAGGCGCCGACATGACTGTCGTTGGCGACGACATCCCGGCGGGCCGCTCTTTCGCCGTTCCGGTCGAGCCCGACCGCCTGAAAATGCTGAAGGTCTTTGTTCGCCAGCCGGCGGACCAGATCCGCGCCCCGGCGCAGACCTTCACGTTCCGCGTCGAGGACAAGGCCAGCCTCGAGTCCAATGAATACACCGCCACCTTCAACGCGCCGGAGGCCGCCAGATGACTGCCAATGCTCAGAAATCTCGCGAATTCACCGGCCGGCACATGCTGGCCATCATCCTCGCCTTCTTCGGAGTGGTGATCGCGGTCAACCTGACCATGGCGACGCTTGCCAACACCAGTTGGACCGGCCTCGTCGTCGAGAACACCTACGTTGCAAGCCAGCAATTCAACAAGCAGGCGCGGGAGGGCCGCGCCCAAGCGGCACTCGGCTGGACAGGTAAGCTTACCATCGCGTGGGGAGAAGTCCGCTACAGCCTCTCCGACGCAGCCGGCAAGCCGGTTCCTTTGCACGGCGTAAAGATGCTGTTTCGTCATCCCGCGTACGAGAAAGAGGACAAGTCAGTCACGCTCGCCCTCGCTTCAGGCGAGGAATTCGCCGCCCGGCACACGCCGAAAGACGGCGTCTGGATTGTCGAAGTCGATGCCGATGCCGGTCTGGACAAACCCTACCGCGACGTCCGCAGGGTCTTGATTTCCCATGGGGCGCTGCAATGAGCTGTTGTGCGCCGGGCGCTGAAATGGGGCTGGACATGGGCAGCGACCAATCTGTCCTGCCATCCAGCCAGGAAATCAGGCTGGCGAGCCGATCGCTCGGCGATGGCCATCGCCAGACCGATCTTTCGGTGCCGAGCGTTCATTGCGCAGCTTGCATCCAGACGATCGAGACGGCGTTAGCGAAGCTCGACCGCGTCGAGAGCGCCCGCGTCAACCTGTCGACGAAACGGGTCTCGGTCCGGTGGCGTGGAGATGAAGTTCCACCGTTTGTCGCCGCGCTTGGGCGGCTCGGCTACCAGGCGCATCTCTTCGCCCCCGAGATCGACGAGAAGGACAAGACGCTTTCGGAATTGATCCGCGCCGTCGCGGTCGCCGGGTTTGCGGCGGGAAACATCATGTTGCTATCGGTGTCGGTCTGGTCGGGTGCCGAAGGGGCTACCCGCGACCTGTTTCACTGGGTCTCGGCGCTGATCGCCATTCCGGCGCTCGCCTTCGCCGGCGGAATCTTCTTCCGGTCGGCCTGGAATGCACTGCGCCACGGCCGGATGAACATGGACGTTCCGATCGCGGTCGGAGTTTCACTTGCCTACGCTATGAGCCTCTATGAGACGATCAACCATGGCGACCACGCCTATTTCGACGCCTCGGTATCACTGCTGTTCTTCCTTTTGATCGGCCGCACGCTCGATCACGTGATACGGGAACGTGCCCGCACGGCAGTAAAAGGCCTGTCGCAGCTGGCCGCGCGTGGCGCCATGGTGGTTCGCGGCAACGGCGCGCGCGACTATTTGCCAGTCGGCGAGATCGAACCGGGCATGCGGTTGTTGATCGCAGCCGGCGAGAGAATCCCCGTCGACGGCAAGATCATCCAGGGAGCGTCGGATCTCGACTGCTCGCTGGCTTCAGGCGAAAGCACGCCGAAAAACGTGGCACCAGGCGAAACCGTGCAGGCCGGCGTGCTCAATCTTACCGGCCCGCTGACCATCGAAGCGATTGCCGCCGCAAAGGATTCGTTCCTGGCGGAGATGGTGCGGCTGATGGAGGCCGCCGAAGGCGGTCGCGCCCGCT
Source organism: Mesorhizobium sp. ESP7-2 (assembly GCF_020164715.1). Taxonomy (NCBI): domain Bacteria; kingdom Pseudomonadati; phylum Pseudomonadota; class Alphaproteobacteria; order Hyphomicrobiales; family Phyllobacteriaceae; genus Mesorhizobium; species Mesorhizobium sp. ESP7-2. Next base: position 68,491 of record NZ_JAIUGQ010000004.1, on the reverse strand, counting down.
ATCGCCGCATCGCCGACCGCGTTTCGGCGCTCTACGCGCCCGTTGTTCATCTCACCGCTTTGGCGACATTCCTGGGCTGGATGGCGGCGACCGGCGACTGGCACCGGGCCATGACGATCGCTATCGCTGTTCTCATCATCACATGCCCCTGCGCGCTTGGCCTGGCCGTTCCGATCGTTCAGGTGGTCGCCGCACGGCGCCTGTTCGAGAACGGCATCATGGTCAAGGACGGCTCGGCCATGGAGCGCCTGGCGACAATCGACACGGCGGTATTCGACAAGACCGGCACGCTCACGCTTGGCCAGCCCGGGCTCGTCAACGCGGCCTCGATCGATCCAGCCATGCTTGCCATCGCAGCCGACCTGGCCGCGCATTCGCGTCATCCATTTTCAAAAGCCATCTCTGGCTTTGCCGTTGGCGGCAGCCAGCACAAATTCGATGCAGTGACGGAACATCCAGGTTTAGGGATCGAAGCCACCGACGCCGGAACCATCTGGCGGCTGGGTCGACGCGGATGGGCCGGCTGGAAGGCTCGAACCGGCGGCGAAGGCAAACACGGGTACGGTGGAACGGTTCTGACAAAAAACGGGATGATTGTCGCATCCTTCGCTTTCGAGGATGTGCTGCGCGCCGATGCTACACCGGCCATCGATCAATTGCGCGGTGCCGGGGTGTCAGTCGAAATGCTGTCGGGCGATACCGCGGCAGCCTGCGCCGAGGTTGCGAAGGTGCTTGGTGTCGATGACTTTGTTGCCTGCCTGCTGCCGTCCGGCAAGGTCGAACGCATCGAGACGCTGGCGAAAGACGGACAGAGGGTTCTGATGGTTGGCGACGGCCTCAATGACACGCCGGCACTGCGCGCTGCGCATGTCTCGATGGCACCGGCGACCGCCGCCGATATTGGTCGCAACGCTGCGGACTTCGTCTTCCTGCGCGAGAGCCTTCTGGCCGTCCCGCTGGCGTTGGACGTCTCGCGCCAGGCAGGACGCCTGATCCGGCAGAACATCGTCGTCGCGATCGTCTACAATGCGGTCGCCGTACCGATAGCGATCCTCGGGCACGTTACGCCCCTGATCGCGGCGGTCGCCATGTCCGCCTCATCGCTGCTTGTCGTTGGCAATGCGCTACGCCTGAGATCGTCGCAGTCGTTTTCACCGGCCAAGGAAGTTCGCCGCGACAGGGTGTCCAACTTCGACAAACTGGTCCGATCGTCATGACCACTCTCACCTACCTCATACCCGTCGCTCTCTTCCTTGGAGCGCTTGGCCTTGGGGGGTTCCTGTGGGCATTGAGGAGCGGCCAGTACGAAGATCTCGACGGAGCCGCTGAACGAATCCTGATCGATCTGGAAGACAAAAGCGACCACTGATATTCAGAAAGCCGCTGGTGGCAGCGCATCGTCGCAGAAAAACGCGACACCAAACCTTCGCATTTCCAATCGCGCCCTACAAAACCTCTGCATCCCGAGCTGTTGTTCCTGCGATTGACAACACAGTTTGCGCCAGCGCAAAGAAGGCTGGCGTCAGGTCAGGTACCTTCTGCTCGTCCGCAACGGTCGAGAGACAGGAGATTGACATGATTACACGACGCGAAGCCCTCTTTGGAGCAGCTATTGGCGCTGCCGCCGTTGCGGCACTGCCCGCATTGTCGGCCACGGTTACAAAGGCAGAGATTCGCGGGCTGCCGCGCGAAAAGATCACGCTCGTGGCACCGCCTTTTGTTCATCCGCACGATCAGGTCGCCAAGCACGGGCCGAAGATCGTCGAGTTCACCATGAAGATCGAGGAGAAGCCTCTCGTCATCGATGCCGACGGCACGAAGCTCAATGCGATGACCTACAACGGCTCGATCCCCGGCCCGCTGATGGTCGTGCATCAGGACGACTATGTCGAACTGACGCTCATCAATCCCGATACCAACTCGCTTGCCCACAACATCGATTTCCACGCCGCTACCGGCGCGCTGGGAGGCGGCGGCCTGACCTTGATCAATCCCGGCGAACAGGTGACCCTGCGCTTCAAGGCGACGCGGACGGGAACGTTTGTCTATCACTGCGCCCCTGGCGGCGCGATGATCCCCTGGCATGTCGTTTCCGGCATGAACGGTGCCATCATGGTGCTGCCGCGCGACGGGCTCAGGAACGACAAGGGCCAACCGGTCAAGTACGACAAGGTCTTCTACATCGGCGAGAGTGACTTCTACATTCCGCGTGACGAGAAGGGCAACTTCCAGAGCTACGAATCCGCCGGCGACGGCTACGACGACATCGTCAAGGTCATGCGCGGTCTGATTCCGACGCATGTGGTGTTCAACGGCAAGGTCGGATCCCTGACCGGCGACAACGCCATGAAGTCCAAGGTCGGCGAAACGGTGCTGATCGTCCATTCCCAGGCCAACCGCGATACGCGGCCGCACCTGATCGGCGGCCATGGCGATTACGTCTGGGAACAGGGCAAATTCGCCAACCCGCCGGCCAAGGATCTGGAGACGTGGTTCATCCGTGGCGGTTCCGCCGGCTCGGCGCTCTATACTTTCCTGCAGCCTGGCGTCTACGCCTACGTCAATCACAATCTGATCGAGGCCGTCGAACTCGGAGCGACCGCTCACTTCAAGGTCGAGGGCGAGTGGAATGACGACCTGATGACACAGGTCGAAGCGCCCAAACCCATCGCCACCAACTGAACGCCACTCCAGTTTGCCCGGACAGCGACCCTGTCCGGGCATGGACAAAAGACATGTCGGCTTTCATCCTGAAGCTCATGCCGATCGCCATGGTGGCCGTGGCCGCGGCTGTGCCGGTAGGACTTTCGATACAGGCTGCCGGTGGTCATAGGCAGTCCCGCGCCATTGCCATGACGGTCAGCCTGCCTCCCGGTTCGATCAGATATCCGATGCCGGGAGAGTTCCTGCGGGATGGACGCCCGCAAGCCAATCCCAAGGTCGCGCGGCAATTCGACGGTCCGCTCGAGATCATGGCCTATCAGGTCAGTGCGACCGACTACGCGGATTGTGTGTCGGCCGGCAGCTGTCGGCCGGCGGAGGAGACCCGCTCGGTCCCGCGTGACGCACCCGCTACCGGCGTGAGCTACCTCGACGCCGTTGCCTACGCCCGATGGTATTCTGAGGTGACCGGCAGCCAATGGAGGCTGCCATCCGACGAAGAGTGGGCCCTTGCCGCAGCCGAGCGGTTCGCGGGAGAATTCGAGGGTGTCGAAAACGATGCCAACAACCCCGCCAGGCGTTGGCTGACCAGCTATCAGGCGGAGGTCGAACTCAATCGCAAACCGGACCCGTTGCCCAGGAGTCGCGGCTCCTTTGGAGTGAATTCGCGCGGGCTTGCCGACTTTTCCGGCAACGTCTGGGAGTGGACTTCGACGTGCTATGTCCGCACGACGCTCGCCAAAGACGGCAGCGGCGTTGCGAGCTCGGTCGACAATTGTGGGGTCCACGTCCTGGAAGGCCTGCATAGAGCCTATATGTCGAATTTCATCAGCGACGGGAAAAGCGGAGGTTGCGCCGTTGGCTTGCCTCCCGACAATCTGGGGTTCAGGCTGGTGCGAAACCACGCTGGCTGGGCGAGCGATCTGCTGTCTCATTTGGGTATACTCTGACGAGCAAGCGCCATCAGAGTATGGCGACACAATCCGCCTTGAGGACGACAAGCGCTGGACTTGCCGAGCAAATTGAGGTCGCCCCCTCTGGGTCGCCAGGTCCGCCTCGGACTTACAGCATGTCGCGGCGAATAGGATTCGCCCGACCTGCTGTAAGTTTCTGATTTTATGACGTTATCCCGGAACCGAAGAGGCACACGACTGGCGCCACGATCCTCTTGCAAACATCGTTACCGGCGCTTCGCCGTCGTCAAGGCCACGCCATGGGTCAGGAGAAAGCCGGCGTATGCCATAGCCCACGCAACGCCCGCGACTTCAACCATCCCGTCATAAGGGACAAAAGCCGCAACAATTCGTAACAACGCTGCAATCAAAATCGCTGCGAAGATAATGATCGTTTGTCGTCCAGCCCGCAGTAACCGGCCGGTATGGCCAAGCGTAGCGCGGGTCATCACTGCAATCGTCATCGACCCGACCGCACCGGCACCGAACGCATGCAGCCCGGCGGCGACCGGGATGATTGCAGGCAAAAAGATCGATGCCGAAACCAGGGAGAATCCCAAGGGCACGAAGGCGTATGCAAGGTGAAGGATGAGAACGAGGGGATCTCGCAACGTGCGATCGCCAGCCCAGCGCGACAGCCGTGACGCCTGAGCAATGGCGGCGACGGCCATAAGAAGACCTGAGGCGCTGTTGTCTGGGGCAATTGTCCATGCTCCCAGCGCAACGGTAGAGATGGCTATCGAAGCGATGTCAAATCGGTCGAATGGCGCCGGCAGCCTGCCGGGATTTTCGCGCACGAGCCAATTGCGTGTGAAGCTCGGAATAATTCGCCCGCCGATCAAGGATATGAGCAGGATCGCGGCTGCCATGCCGAGCCTTCGGCTGATGTCCGACATTCCCAGGACATGAGCCTCGATGTGGAACGCGCCGTTCGCGGACGCCAGCACGACGAGCGGCAGCAGCACCTTGAGGTTTCGCCAGTTGCGTCCCGCGACGATTTCGTGTGCGGCCGCGGCAGCCACTGCAAGCAAGAATGAGCCATCGATCATAGCTGCTGCTTCCCAGCCAATGTCTGCCGAGAAGAAGACAGCGGCGCGGCCGGCAAGCCACAGGACAACCAGCGCCAGCAGCGGCAGGCCCTGCACGGGCAGCCGGCCGGTCCAGTTGGGGATCGCCGTCAAAAGGAACCCGGTCACGATCGCCGGCAGATAGCCGAACAGCATCTCATGTATATGCCAGTCGACCGGAACGAACAGGCTGTGGGTTTGAAGTTCCCCCGCATACATCGGCAGCCAGAGCAGAATGGAGAGCGCGGCATAAAGCGAGCCGAGGAAGAAAAAGGGTCTGAACCCATAGGACAGAAAGGCGGGGCCGGAGTAGCGCCGCAGACGTGGAATAGCCATGACTCGCATCCTGAAATGAAAGGCCGGGTGGACCGCCGCCCTCGGTCCGTCCGGCTCGTGCCCGCCCACTTGTGGCAGGCAAGCTATCTCATGCCGGTCAGTTGGCCGGAATCTGGGTGAACAGATCCGCGAATACCGTCTTTGCCTTGCCAGGATGCTTGACCGCTTTCGCGGTATCGAGATTGACCGGCTTGCCGACGACGATCAGTGCGACCATGCCCATGCCATAGTGCGGCGCGCATTTGACGCCATAGACGCCCTCCTTGGTCAGCGTAACGGTGATTTCTTCGCTCGGTTTCCCCTTGAACGGCTCGGCGCCGTCCGGAATCATGTCCTTGATCGACTCGGCATCGTGCGTCTTGTCGGTCGGCACAAACTTCACGGTGTCGCCGGGTGCGGCCTTGACGAAGGCCGGCTGGAAAACCATGGCGCCCTTTTCGCCCTTGTTGAGCATTTGCACCACATGCTCTTCCGCGCTTGCGCCGCCGGCGAGCGCGAGAAGGGAGATTGCGGCGGCGAGGATGGTGCGTTTCATCGATTTGTCCTTTGTCTCATGTTCGCGGCATTGCGCCGTTCAATGTCATTTAGCCTGATGCCCCTGCGAACAATTTGCGCTGGCGCAAACTCGCGATAAGAATGGTTGCCGCGCGCTGGCGCGGTGTCTTGGGGTCGTGAGGAAACACATTTTGGTTGCGCTCGACCGATCGCTGATATCGCAGCTGCCGCTCTTCCAAGGGATGACTGCGGAAGAACAAAGCGAAATCCTGCGAAGCGCACGGTCGTCACGCTATGCCAAGGAATCCGCGATCTTCGAGCAGGAAACGGAAGCCCATTCGTTTTTTGTGCTGATCTCTGGTCATATCCGCGTCGTCCGCAGCACGCCGGATGGACAACAGGTCATTGCCAGGTACATCAGCGAAGGCGAAATCTTTGGTGTCGCCGCGGCGCTCGGCCGAACGGCCTATCCCGCCAGCGCTCTCGCGGCCGTCGACTGCGTGGTGCTGGCGTGGCCCAACGCTCTGTGGGCGGAGATGGCGCGACGATTCCCGATGTTTGGGGCAACCACCTACAGAACCGTCGGCACCCGACTGCAGGAGACCCAGACACGGGTCGTGGAGATGTCCACCGAACAGGTCGAGCAAAGGGTCGCGCATGCCTTGTTGCGGTTGGCAAACCAGACCGGCCGAAAGACCGAAAGCGGCATCGAAATCGACTTCCCGATTTCAAGGCAGGACATCGCGGAGATGACAGGCACGACGCTGCACACAGTCAGCCGGCTGCTCAGCAGGTGGGAAGACATCGGAATAATCGTCAGCGGCCGCCAGAAAGTCACGGTCAAGGATGCGCATCGCCTTGTGGTTCTCGCAGAGAACCCGGGCAAGCACTGACGTTACCGTTCGCCCCGGATAGTCGCTTCCAGATCGGCCAGGAAACGCGCCTCGTCCACGCAGTGCTCATGGCACGCCTCGGCCACGGTGTGAAACGTGCCGATCGGACAGCCGACACAAAGCATCCTGTAGCCCAGCAGCACAGCCACGCTTGCCGGCCATTTCCTCATGATTTCGTCAACCACCATATCGGGAGTGATGGAGCTGGGTTCCTTCACGACGCAGTCCTCCGCGATTTGCGAAGCCCTCGTCCTACATCGCGCTCAGGACCGCTTCGTTGCGATTTCGCAACTTTATTGGCCAAGCGCTGAGACTTCTTGAGGCAGTAGGACTCGCAGGCATCGGAGCGGATAAAGGTTACCGCACCGTCAGATGGCAGTACCAACGATCGCACCGATGCCTGCGGTCAGCGCCATTGCCGCCGCGCCCCAAAAGGTGACGCGAACCGTTGCTTTCAGCACATTGGCGCCGCCGGCTTTGGCCCCGATGGCGCCCAGAACCGCCAGGAACAGGAGTGAGGCAACAGACACCGTTGCGGCAAGCCACACGGTCGGCGAAACAAGCACCATCGCCAAAGGCATGGCCGCGCCAACCGAAAATGCTGCCGCCGAGGTCAGCGCGGCCTGGATCGGTCTGGCCGTGGTGACTTCGGAAATGCCGAGTTCGTCGCGAGCGTGGGCGCCGAGCGCATCCTTCGCCATCAATTGGTGGGCGACCTGCAAGGCAAGGCTCGGCTCGACGCCTCGTCTGACATAGATCTCCGCAAGTTCCTGCAGCTCGAAATCTGGCTGTGTCGCCAGTTCCCCTTTCTCACGCGCAAGGTCGGCATGTTCGGTGTCGGACTGCGAACTGACCGAGACATACTCGCCTGCCGCCATCGACATCGCTCCGGCGACCAGTCCGGCGACGCCGGCAACCAGAACGTTGGAGGCCGCGGCATTGGCTGCCGCCACGCCAACGATGAGGCTGGCCGTCGAGACAATGCCGTCATTGGCGCCGAGCACGGCGGCGCGCAGCCAGCCGACGCGGGATACAAGATGGTTTTCACTGTGAAGGCGGCTCATGACGTCACCTCAGGCGTCGTCCAGCCGGTCGCAGCATCCTGACGAGCACGTCCGATTTCATGAGGAAATGCTGCCACGAGGCTCCCACCGCATGGAGGCCGACGACGACGATGATCACCGGCTTGGCGAGTTCGTGAATCTCACCCATCGCTCGAAAGCTGAAATACCAGGCCAGCGCCCCAGTGATAGGCATCCCGAAAATGAAGAGATACAGCAGGAAATGGGCAGCCGCGGCGCCGGCTGCCGGCTCGGCAGCGCGCGAGAACGCCCGGTAAGCCGGCTTGATGTCCTCACCTATCACAAGCTGGACGACGATCAGCACCGCGATGGTCCAATGCAGCAGTATCTGGGGTCCGGTGTATCCGGCCGGCTCGTTGTCAACACGCATCGGCAGCTACCTCGCTAAAAGAGACCCTTCCTACCTCGCTGCTTATGCGACAATCTTGATCTAGGACAAATCTTCTCGCCATCCCGTTGAGCTTTCCACCTGCCGCGACTCGATCTTGGCTGACAGCCAGTTGTCAGCTTGGTCGTGCGATAGTGCATCCGAGGCGAACCGGATGGATCGCCACTGCAAAGGTTCAATGTGGAAACATAATTTCGATGAAGAAGTTTGCGCTGTCGCTTTTCGTGGTCGCTGCCTCCGGCGCCTATGTCTGGGATCAGGCCGGAAGGCATCCGGCAAACGATATGCTCGGCGAGGCGCTGCCGGCCGACGCAGCCGAAGCGCCTTCCGTGCAGCCAAAAGAGCCCCGATCCGCTGCGGCTTTGCCGGTGCTTCGCACTTCGCCGGCACCCCTCGATCTCCGGTTTGGAACAAGGTTGCCGATCTCCGGGGAAACGACAGCTGGCATAGGAGCGCCTGCCGAACGGCCAAATGATCCAGTCAAGCGGACAGTGGTTCCGGTGGCACCACACCCGTCGCCAACGCCAGTGGCACCGTCTGTCGCCGATCCTGCATCGCCAACGCCTTCCTTCGCCGTTACGCCCGCCGTCTACATACCAGTCCCGCAGCCGAGGCCGGCATATCCGGATGCACCAGCACGGGTCGTCCGGGTAGACATGAAGCTCGCCGCAAAGGGCTATGCCGATGGCGTCTACACCGGCCCCACGGCCGATGCCTATTACGGCATCATCCAGATTCAGGCCGTCGTGCAGAACGGACAGCTCACGGCGCTGAAAGTGCTGAAATATCCATCCGACCGCCGCACCTCCGTGAACATCAACAGGCAGGCGCTGCCCATGCTGCGCGACGAAGCGATCAGCGCCCAGAGCGCCAATGTCGATATTATTTCCGGTGCGACGCTAACCAGCAGGGCTTTCATCCAGTCCCTGCGCGGCGCGCTGAAGAAAGCGTCGTCGTAGGCCCATGCGCGACACGCGAATTTTGATGGGCATGCCGATCACGGTCGACATCGGTGGCACGTCGGCCGGTGAGCTGGTCGATACGGTCTTCGGCTATTTCGAGCATATCGACCGGCGCTTCAGCACGTACCGGGCCGACAGCGAGATCGCGGCCATCAACCGCGGCGACGTTCCGGTCGTCGACTGGAGCAGCGAGATGATGGAAGTGCTGGCCATTGCCAAGCAGACGAAAAATGAGACGGACGGATACTTCGATATTTGCAAGCCCGACGGTTCGCTCGACCCTTCCGGCATCGTCAAGGGCTGGGCCATCCGCAATGCGGCCGGGATTGTTCAACGGGCCGGCGTCAGTGATTTCTTCATCGAGGCCGGCGGCGATATCCAATCCTGCGGCAAGAATGCATTGGGCCATGACTGGAGCGTCGGCATCCGCAATCCCTTCAATGCGGACGAGATCGTAAAGATCGTCTATCCCCGCGGTCGCGGTGTCGCAACCTCCGGCACCTATGTCCGCGGTCAGCATATCTACAATCCGCATGGAGTTGGCAGTCCGATCCAGGACATCGTCAGCCTGACCGTGATCGGCGCCGATGTGCTCGAAGCCGATCGTTTCGCCACCGCGGCCTTCGCCATGGGGCGGGACGGCATTCTCTTCATCGAGCAGACGCCTGGCCTGGAGGGCTATCTCGTCGACGCCGATGGCCGCGCCACACCGACAACCGGGTTCGGAGCCTTTTGCCTGCCATGATCAAGACCATCGACCGATTTCTCGACCACCTGACCATGTACAGGCTGGTCCTCTACTATCTGATGGCGCTGGTCGGCGCAGCGTTCGTGCTCGGCTTCGTCAAGCTGGTGCCACATGATCCGATTGCGCTTGCCTTTACGACAGCGCTTGCGCTAGCCGCCTGCTGGATCACCAACAAGGTTTTTGCGCATGTCTTCGCAGTCCCGGCCAACAACGAGTCCGTCTACATCACCGCACTCATCCTGGCGCTCATCCTCGATCCGGTAGCGATTGCGGACATAAAGGGGATTGCGGCGGTGGCATTCGCAGCCGTCTGGGCGATTTCATCCAAATTCATTCTCGCCATCGGCCGGAAGCACCTTTTCAACCCGGCTGCGCTGGGCGTGGCGCTGTCAGCGATGCTGCTCGACCAGCCGGCCAGCTGGTGGGTTGGTGGCAATCTGCCATTGCTTCCACTCGTGCTCGTTGGCGGCATGCTTGTTGTCCGCAAACTGCGCCGGCTTGACCTCGTCTCGACCTTCGTTGTCGTGGCGCTGGCGACCATTCTGGCAACCACGGACCCCTCGCAATACCGGACCGCGCTTGCCGAGACACTGGGTTCGTCGCCTTTGCTGTTCTTTGCCTTCGTGATGCTGACCGAGCCGCTGACCGCGCCGACGATGCGTTGGCCGCGTATCGCCTTTGCCGCCATCGTCGGCTTTCTGTTTGCTCCCAACATCCATATCGGTTCGTTCTATTTCACGCCGGAACTGGCGTTGCTTGCCGGCAACCTGTTTGCCTATGCGGCTGGCCCCAAGGGACGCCTGGTGCTGACCTTGGAACGCATCGAGCGATCGGCCGTCGACAGCTTTGACTTCGTTTTCCGGTCGCCAAGCAAGCTCGCCTTCGAGGCCGGCCAGTATCTCGAATGGACGCTTGGTCTCGATCGCGCCGACAATCGCGGCAACCGCCGCTATTTCACGGTCGCTTCGGCGCCGACGGAGGAAACGGTTCGTCTCGGCGTCAAGTTCTATCCGCAATCAAGTGCCTTCAAGCGCGAGCTGATGACCATGAAGCCAGGCAGCACGATTCATGCCGCGCAATTGGCCGGCAACTTTACGCTGCCCGCCCGGCGTGGAACCAAGATCGCTTTCCTGGCCGGAGGCATCGGCATCACCCCGTTCCGCTCAATGCTGCAATATCTCATCGACCGTCAGGAGCGGCGACCGATCGTCATGCTCTACGGAACCGAAGGCCAGCAGGACATCGCTTATCGCGACGTGCTTGACGCGGCCAGGCAGAAACTTGGTATCAAGACGATCCACGCTGTGGCGCACGGTGGCGAGCGCGGGCAATATCCCGGATATATCGACGAGCGCCTGATACGTCTGGCCATACCCGACTACCTAGAGCGCACTTTCTACATTTCCGGCCCGCAGGCGATGGTCAAGGCGCTGCGCCAGAAGCTGTTGGCCATGGGTGTTCGCCGCTCGAAGATAAAGGTCGACTATTTCCCGGGTTTTGCCTGAAGCACACTCAATTGTGTCGCGGCAAGGAAATGGTCACGACCAGACCCGGATCGGCGTTGGCCATGGCAAGGCTTCCGCCATAGGCTTCGACGATGTCGAAAACGATGGCCAAGCCAAGACCGCTGCTGCCGCCCTTGCTGTCGAGTTGGACGCCGCGCGACAGCGCGGACCCCAGATCGGCATCCGGTATACCTGGGCCATCATCAGCAACACTGACGGTCACCTCGTCCCGGGCGGTGGATGCACCCACACGAACTGACGATTTTGCATAGCGCGCGGCATTCTCGACCAGATTGCCGAGAATTTCTGACAAGTCGCCTTCGTCGATTGGCGCCGTAAGATCGTCCGTGACATCCAGGTTGAACGAAAGCTGTTTGGCGCTTGGTGTCCGTTTGACGACGGCAATGACGCCAGCCGCGACGTCGGACACCAGGCAGGACGCCTTGCCGGAAACGCCGGGTGCAAGGCGCGCGCGCGCGAGCTCCCGCTCGACATGGCGCCGGATCGCTCCGGCGCTCTTTTCGATATCGTCAGCCAGATCCGTCTCGCCTTTCTTGCGCAAGGCCCGGATGTCGGCCGACAGCACTTGCAGCGGTGTCTTGAGGCCATGCGCCAGATCGGTGGCGCGCGAGCGGGCTCGCACAAGCGCCTTTTCCTGGGCATCGAGAAGGCGATTGATCTCGTCAGCGAGCGGCTGCACCTCGCTTGGTGCCGCCACATCGAGCCTCGCGGTTCTTTGCGCGATCACGTTCCTTACGGCGACCCGCAAAGTTTCCAGCGGTGCAAGACCGATGGTAATCTGGATAAAGAACGCAACCATCAGAACTGCCGCGAGCATCAGGAGGGCCGGAGCGAGATCGCGAACATATTCGCTGACGGACACGGCAACGGTGCGATGATCTTCCGCAACGATTGCGCGAAAGGACCGGCCTGAGGCGTCGATTATTGTACGCTCGACCGCAATACTGAGTTCTCCGCCAGGGCCGAGGAACTCTTCGACCGTTCGCAGCTCACCGCTTGCGCTCCGGGCAGGCAACGTCAGCTTGGCGTCCCACAAAGACCGCGAGCGCTCGAGATCGCCAGTGGCGACATTCTCGACCTGCCAGTAATAACCGGACAGCGGATTGGCGAAACGCGGGTCGGTGAGCACGGGGCTCACGACAAGGCGACCATCGCTTGTGAAGCTCGTTGCACCGATCAGTTCGTTGAGGTCGACCGTCAATTCGCCCACCACGCGCCGCTCGACGTGAAGTTCGAACAAATAGCGCAGGCCGGCGCCGGCTATGGCAAGCGCGACAAGAACCGAAATCGTGGCAGCCAGCCACAGCCTGAGGCGGATCGAGTTGCCCATCAGGCGGCATCATCGGGCATCAGATAGCCGAACCCGCGCCGCGTTTCGATGACATCGCTGCCGAGCTTTCGTCGCAGCCGCGCAACGATGACCTCGATCGTGTTCGGATCGCGATCATTCCCTGAATCGTAAAGATGCTCGGCAAGTTCGGTCGGCGCCACCACCCGGCCGGCGTGGTGCATTAAAAAAGCCAGTAACCGGTATTCCAACGGCGAAAGCGCAATGGGAATGCCGCGTAGCGAAATGCGCATCTGGCGCGTGTCCAAGACCAGCGGCCCAGACTTCAACACGGGTGCTGACTGGCCCGCCGAACGCCGCAGGATAGCCCGCAACCTGGCGAGCAGTTCTTCCATCTCGAAGGGCTTGGGGAGATAGTCGTCTGCACCGGAATTGATACCGTCCACGCGTTCTGTCCACATGCCCCTTGCGGTCAGGATGAGAACCGGAAACCGGCGCGCGTTGGCCCGCCAGCGCTTCAACACCGTCAGTCCATCGAGTTTGGGTAGGCCGAGATCCAGAATGGCGGCATCATAGTTCTCCACGTCGCCGGCAAACCAGGCAGCTTCACCATCCCGCACGATATCGACCACCATTCCGGACGCCTTGAGGGCAGTCTCGATATCGACTGCTATGCGGGGCTCGTCCTCGGCCAGCAGGATCTTCATCAGTCACCCTCTCCGTCCCGCATAATCACACCGGCACCGGCGTCGACGTCGACTGCCTTTCGCCGGCCATCGACGTCGACGACCTGAAATCGGTAGACCCATTTGTTTGCCTTGCGGATCAGATCGACTGCCACGATATCGCCTGGAGCCCGCGCGCGAACGACATCCAGGATACTGGCCAAGCCCTTTATTTCACCACGCTCGTACAGGTCTCTCGCGCGGTCATGATCGCCATCGTCGTCCTCGTCGGCGCGAGCGGCGAGCGGCTGGGCCAGGACAAGCCCGGCCAGCCCTGCTATCGCCAGGCGCTTCAGAATGGCTCTCATGAACGGTGCATGTCGCATGTCGAAGCTTACAATCTGCTGTCAATCGTCCTCAGCCGGCAGCAAGCAAAGGCTGTCTATCGGCATCGTCGCGTCCAATCATGGCCGCGTCGAGAAGGATATCGAAACCATGCGCAATTCCACGCTTCTGCTGGCGGTATTCGCGGGCCTGGCGAGCTTTGCCCTGCCTGCGGCCGCTGCATCCGACGAAGAGTCATGCGGCGTGCAATCCTCCGGGACGCCGCCCGGGCCGATCGACCTCCAGGCCATACCGATGCAGGACACGACCGCCACGAAAGCCATCAAAGGTATTGGCGATGTCGAATGTGATGGCAACCACCTCCGCGAAAGAGCCGCTCTCGTCGGCGAGGACGAAGGCGACGCTCTCGGAGACGACGACTAAACCTTCCGATGGCTGTCCGCGACATCTGTCATTGTCGCCGCGCCCCAGATGACCCCCCGCCCACCGTTCAGCTGGCGTCCTGCAAGGCCGCGCAGCTCTCGTCTGACCTCCGGAGATTCTCCCGCTATGATACCAGCCCAGCACATCCATCCCATGCTTGTGCATTTTCCCATCGTTCTCATCTACACACTGGTGATAATCGACATTGTGTTGCTCGCTCACCGCAACGCGGTGACCAAGCGTTCTGGCGCGGGGACGATTTCCGCTTTTGTCGCGCTGGCAGCCGGAGTTTTCGCCATCGGAACCTGGTTCTATGGCGGACTTGCCCTCGATCATGCCGAAGCGGCCGGCTTCAGCAGTGACATAGCAGAGATCCATGAAAGCCTGGGGGGTGTCACTGCGTTCACCTTCCTGATCTGGGGGCTTGCGAGGCTCGCGTTTTGGATGCGAAATCGAGAGTCTCGCGTGCTCGCGATCGCCATTCCTCTGGTCGAAATTGGCGGCGCTATTCTGGTCACTGCGACGGCCTATTATGGTGGACTGCTTGTCTACGAACTTGGCGTAAATGTCGCCAAGGCCGCGGTCGCCGGTTGACGAGCACGCGCGCGGCAATCTGAAGCCCCAGCTTTGGGCCATTTTTCTCGACGGCAAAATGATTCAGATCAAGGCTCAACTGCTCATTAGGCATCTAAGAAGCCGGGGAATGGGAATATCTCCGGAGAGCGTACATGCAAGCCGAAGCCATAATGAGCAAGCCAGTCATCTGCACATATCCGTCGGCGTCCATCGCCGAGGTGGCCGGGCTGATGCTGTCCAAAGAGATCAGCGGCCTCCCTGTCATTCGTGGCGACGGCACGTTGGCGGGGATTGTCAGCGAAGGCGATTTCCTGCGGCGAGCAGAACTGGGCACTCAACAGAAGCGCTCGCGCTGGCTGGAGCTGCTGGTCAGCCCTGGCAAAGCCGCCGACGAATATGTCCGAGCCAATGGTCGACAGATCGCAGAGGTGATGTCCGACAACGTCGTCACAGCATCTCCGGCCGCGTGGCTCGCCGAGATCGTGGATCTTATGATGCACCACCATGTCAAACGCATTCCAATCGTGGACAATGGAAAAGTCGCCGGCATCATTACCCGCTCTGACATTCTGCGGGCATTGTTCGGCGTCCTTCCGGACGCCGAACAGGCAGCGGTCGATGATCTACGGATACGACAGAACATCATTGCCGAGCTTGCGACGCAGAAATGGGCTAGCAAAGCGCTGATCAACGTGGCGGTGGAGAAGGGCGTGGTGAAACTCAACGGCGCCATTTTCGACGAACGCGAGCGTCAGGCAGCCATCGTCGCCGCTGAAAACGTCGCAGGCGTCAGGTTTGTCCAGGATAATCTGTTTTGCGCCGATCCGCTGTCCGTCATCCTCGTATCATAGCCATTCCACCACCGCGCCGGAGTAGGGCTGAATCAAAGGTCCGCGTGGACCGACAAGCGCAATAAATCCTTGAATACCCGCCACGTCGCGATCGAGTTCAGAAAGCTGATCGCGATAAACTTTGAGGTCGTGATCGCCTGCCAATGCAACGGGCTCAATGCCACCGGCCAACGGCACAAGCGCCTGTTAGCGGGCTGCCAGTGTGAGCAGTGGGGTTATAACCCAGAACATCATGGCTCTTCCGACTGGGGCAGAGCCCCTGCCCCGCCAATGAATTGCCACACATTCGGGATGAGCCACCCGCCTTCAGTGACCCGGAGGCGAGCTCGACGACCTAGCCATTGCCATACACGTGTTGCAGTCGGGCGATCAGGTCGCTGTTGAGGCAATAGGCTGGCGGCTCGTCGGCGTGGTGATGATTGTCAAGCCAGGCCGAGCATTCGTCTTGATGGCCGCAGCAGCGGCAGCGATTAACGGCCCGATTGGTGACAGCTGCGTGGCCCGCGACGACCGTCAATTGCCGGTCGACGCCCAGAGTCCGCATCATGCGATCCATCAGCGCCGTCCTGGCATCAACTGAAACCAGATAGTCGAGAAAGGTCATGTGGCTTCTCCCCGCACGTGTCGCCAATCTTTGCGCTTCCGGCAGCCACATCACATTGATCTCGGTCAACACACGCTGCGTCGGCGTCGGCATTGCGATGACGCCGAGCCTCTCCAATTTCTTGGTGATCTGAGCCGAGCTGAAGGTCCACGCAAGACTGCAGGTCGTCAGAGCCGGACAGGAGTCGCAGCCACAATCGCGGTCAAAGGCCGTCCTCGATGATCGGTTCGATCTGGACTGTCTTCTCGCCTCCGTTGAAGGCGACAGCTAGGCGGAAGCTGTGGGCAATGCGGAGCGCCCGTGCCATGAAAATTGCAGCGACGTCGGGCGGACAGATGCGCTTCACCACCGCCCGAAACAACGTAAGCCAGCGCCGGAAGTGCTCCTCTCCCAGACCGGGAATAACCAGATGCGGCGGCAACGGCCGCCCCGCGTAACGAGAGGTTCTCAGCAGTGTGGCCGACCAGAAATCACACATCTTCGCCAGATGCGACGGCCACGCCTCCGCTCTGATGGCTGCATTGAAAACGGGGCCAAGAAGCGGGTCGCGGCGGATTTCATCGTAAAAACCGTGGACGACCTTTCGGATCATCGTCTCGTCGAGAAGCGGGGAAAGCTCGACGCCGTCGACAATGACCGTTGGCTTGCTTCGTTGGATACCATTCATGCGCGCTGCCTCTTGCTATCTATCCTGATGGTCACGGGATGTTCTCCTAGACGAAGGCCATCACCACAGTCCCGCCTGTGACAATCAGAGCCACGCCAAGGATCAGCATCGGCAACAATGAATTGCCGGCCTTCGCGGCGCTGGCCGCCTCAGCGCGGTAAACCAGGCCTGGCCACACTTCGATCACCTCTTTGCTCCGGACGTTGTCCATTTTTTGACTCTCTTCCTTTTTCCAATATGACGCCTTCACCAGCTTGAGGTGGGCGCAGGCAGTTCGAGATCGTCGTCTGTCTGGCCAGCAGCGGGGATTTCGATCCGTCGCTCAACTTTGCCTTCCGGACATCCCTGGATAACCGGAAAATAGAGCATGCCGCCGACCTTGAGCTCCGAGGACAGGTAGCCGCGAAAGACGAATTCGTCATATTCGCCATCGCCGAGATCACCTCCCCTCCAGACGACTTCATTGGCGCCTTCACTGAGCTTGGTCCCGCAAGGCAATTCAGTATTGAGAGCCGAGGATTTTCCTGCTTTTGCGAAGCTTCGCAAAAATCGACTTGTGTCCTCCGGGCCGGCCACGATCAAAGAACCAGCGCTTGGTCGCCTCCGACGCCAACAGATAGAGTGCAGTGATGACGGCAAGTCCGGCCAGCACCGGTAGCGGCAGCGGTACAAAGCCGAACCATGGCGCGAACGGCAGATAGGGGATCGCGACCGCGACAAATCCGACGGCCAGCGTCAGCCAGGCAAGCAAGGGGCTTGGGCGGCTCGCCCAAAAAGCCCCATGCGTGCGCACTATGAGCACTATGGCGAGCTCCGTCAGCAAGGATTCGACAAACCAGGCGGTTTGGAACGTGGCGGCCGTGGCGTGCGCGAACAGAAGCAGGAAGGCGAAGGTTGCGAAGTCGAACAGCGAGCTCACAAGGCCAAAGCTGATCATGAACCGTCGCACGAAGCCGATGTCCCAGTGGCGAGGCCGTCGCAGTTGGTCTTGATCGACGTTGTCACTGGCTATGGCGAGTGAGGGAACGTCGGAAAGGAAATTGTTGAGCAGGATCTGCTTTGCCAGAAGCGGCAGGAAAGGCAGGAACAGCGAGGCGACGGCCATGCTGATCATGTTGCCGAAGTTGGCGCTGGTGGTGATCGAGATGTATTTCATGGTGTTGGCGAAGGTTTTCCGGCCGTCGTCGACGCCGCGCACCAGCACGGCGAGGTCCTGCTTGAGGAGGATGATATCGGCGGCCTCGCGCGCGACATCGCATGCGGTGTCGACGGACACCCCGATATCGGCCTCATGAAGCGCGGGGGCATCATTGATGCCGTCGCCAAGATAGCCAACGACATGGCCCCTGCTCCGCAGGGCCTGGACGATGCGTTCTTTCTGGTTGGGGTCGATCTCGACGAAGAGATCGGCGTCCTGAACGCCCGCAAACAGCGCGCTCTTGGTCAGCTTCGACAGATCCTCTCCGGTCATGATCCGAGCGATGCGCAAGCCGACCGCTTGGGCAAGATGGGCGGCAATGTAGCGGTTGTCGCCCGTAATGACCTTCACCGCGATGCCGCGACGGGCGAGTTCGGCAAGCGTGTTCTTTACGCCTTCCTTGGGCGGGTCGAGGAAAAGCAGGAAGCCGGCGAAGGCGAGATCGACCTCGTCCTTCCTGCCATAGGCACTTCGGCTTTCAAACCGACGCGTCGCTAGCCCCAGAACCCGATAGCCGTCCGAACTCCAGAGCCGAAACTTCTTGTCGATCACCGCACGGTGCGCGTCTTCGAGAGGTTCCAGGCCTTTCGCTGTGAAGACAACGCTGCAGGTTTCGAGAACATTTTGTACCGCGCCCTTGGTGATCAGGAGATCGCCGGTGTCCTCGCTCCGCACAACGACGGAGAGGCGCTTGCGAATGAAATCGTAGGGCACTTCGTCCACCTTCGTGAAAGCACCCAATGACGCGTTCCCACCCGGGGTCCCGGCAACCGCTTCATCCAGCGGGTTCTTCAGTCCGGTCTGCAGGCTGGCGTTGAGCCGGGCCCAAAGAAGGATCTCCTCTGACCGATTGCCATCGACATCGAACCATCCGTCGAGGCGGATCACACCTTCCGTCAGCGTTCCTGTCTTGTCGGTGCACAAAAGATCCATGCTGCCGAGATTCTCGATGGCATCGAGCCGCCGCACGATAACGCCATTGGCAGCCATGGCGCGCGCGCCTCGAGCAAGCGTTACACTGATAATGGCCGGGAGCAGTTCCGGTGTAAGGCCGACCGCGAGTGCCAGCGAAAACAACAGCGATTCAATCAGCGGACGATGCAGCATCAGGTTGGCAAAAAACACCATGATGACAATCGCCAGCATGATCTCTGTCATCAGATAACCAAACAACCTGATCCCTCGGGCAAAACCCGTTTCCGGGATTTGCCGCTCCAGTGCCGCGGCGATGGAAGCGAATTCTGTGCGGGCGCCGGTCGCTGCCGCAAGCACGGTTGCAGTGCCGCTGCGCACGGATGTGCCGGTAAACACCGCATTGTTGCGTTCGGCGACGGAGGCATCAGGGTCTGAATGCCCCGCCATCTTCAAGACGGGGAAGGTTTCGCCGGTCAGCACGGCCTCGCTGACGTTGAAGTCGCGCGCGTCAAGGATGATGCCGTCGGCAGGTATGAGGTTTCCGGCCGACAACCGGATGAGATCCCCCGGCACGATTTCTTCAGCAGAAACGGAGGATTCGACGCCATCGCGCAGCACGATAGCCTTGCGCGAGATACGCTGTTTGAGTGCCTCTGTCGCTCGCGACGCCCCATATTCCCGGGTGAAGCTGAGAACGCAACTCGCCAGTACGATCGCGACGATGATTGTGGCCTCCTGACCTTCGCCGACGAAGGCCGAAACGCTGGCTGCGAAGATCAGGATCAGGACAAGGGGGCTCCGGAACTGGCGAACGAACACAGCAAGCGCCGACGTGCTTGACTTCGACGCCGGAGTATTTGCGCCGTATCTGGCGAGCCGCGAGGCGGCCTCGGGCCCTGCCAGCCCCGACGTGGCGGACGTCGCCAGACGTCGCACGAGCTCCTCGCTGCTGATCGACCAATAGGGTTCTGCGACCGCGGTGGCGGATTGTTGGTCCACGCCAGGGGGCACGATATTCGATGCCATCAGTATGACAGGAAGCGGTTGATGCTGCTCTCTTCGATCAGCGTGCGGGTGACGCCGCCAAACGCCCATTCGCGCAGGCGGCTATGGCCATAAGCGCCCGAGACGATCATGTCGGCATGGATCGAGCGTGCGAATGTCACCAACTGCTCGCCATCGACTTCACCGGTTATCAGTTCCGTCCGGGCCATAATGCCATGGCGCTCGAGATAGACGGCCACATCGGCGAGGCTATCACGAACGCTGTCGTCGCCTTTGGCTGCGATCGTGGCGACGACAACCTCATTGGCGTTGGCCAAGAAGGGCAAGGCATCTGCCATCGCCCGCCGCGCCTCCCTGGTATCTTTCCAGGCAACCAGGACCGTTTTGGCGCGGACGTGTTCCACGTTGGTGCCCGTGACCAGGACTGGCCGGCCGATGCCGAGCGCCAGGCTGCCAAGATCCACGGCACGAAACACGTTGTCTCCCGACTCGCCGGTCACGACAAGGTCGGCTGCGCGGGCGAAAACGCTGAGGAACCGGGTCGGACTGCAGACGGCTTGTCCCCATTCGCTTGTGATCGAAGCCGGAACCAGGCCTTCGAACTCGGCACGCAATTCGGCAAGCCGCTTTTCGATCTCGGTTCGCTGGATTTGCATGACCTCGCCTTCGTAGACCATGCCGTCGCCGGTGGCGACCAAAGGCGGAACATCCGCCGCCGCCAGACCGATGAGATGGGCTCCAAAACGTTGCGCGAGCTCGATACCCACCTTCACGATGGCAGCAGGAGGCGCATCGACGGCAAGGTTCACGATTATTGACTTGTAGGACATTGGACGCACCTTTCACTGAAGCGATTCGAATGCCATGAATTGCATTCACGGGCGCTGGCTTCCTTGATGCGCGTCAAACAACCGTCCAATTGCATTCAGGCAAATCCATTGGTCTCGTTCCGTTTTGCCTCTGAACGGGGAAGTGATAGTTAGGTTTTCTTTGATGTGTCTCGAGCCTAGGAACCGCAGGTGATCCAAGACGAAGCACTCAGTTTGTCGCCTGGCGGCACGACACTGAAATCACTGTTGTCGCAAATGTTTGATCAGGCTCCGGGATTCATGGCGCTCATACGCGAGCCCGACCATGTATTCGTGCTGACCAATGCCGCCTACCAGCGACTTGTCGGCGACCGGCAAGTTATTGGGAAGTCGGCGCGCGAGGCCTTTCCCGAACTTGAGGGACACCAATTCCTCGAGCGTTTGGACAGTGTGTACTCGACCGGAGAGCCATACAGGGGTAAAGGCGTGAAGATCGGTCTTCGCAACAACCGCGATGGGCCAATTGAAGAGCGTATCCTGGATTATGTCTATCAGCCGATCAGGGCCGACGATGGCCGAATAACTGCCATCTTCATTGAAGGCGCGGATGTCAGCGATCTCTCTTTCGCGAACGCGGCGCTTCTGTTGCGCGAAGACCATCTGCGTTCGATCCTGGCGACCGTGCCCGATGCAATGGTGGTCATCGACGAGCAAGGCAGTATCCAATCCTTCAGCACCGCCGCCGAAATGCTGTTCGGTTACCAGTCGGGCGAAATCATCGGGCAGAACGTCAAAATGCTGATGCCGGCGCCGTATCGCGACGAGCATGATGCCTATCTTCATCGTTATCTGGCGACAGGGGAGCGGCGGATCATAGGGCTCGGACGCATCGTGACCGGGATCCGCAAGGATGGCTCAACCTTTCCGATGGAGCTTTCCGTTGGAGAAATGAATCCGGGAACTGGTCGTTTCTTCACCGGCTTTTGCCGCGACCTGACCGAACGGCACCGCGCGGAAGCACGAATACAGGAACAGCAACAGGAACTCCTGCACATGGCGCGGTTTACCGCACTTGGCGAGATGGCTTCGACGCTTGCCCATGAGATCAACCAACCGCTGACAGCCATCACGAACTACTTGAAGGGCAGCCGCCGACTCCTCGAGAGCAGCGAGGAAAAGAATGCGCCGATGCTGCGGGATGCAGTGGAAAAAGCGGCCGAGCAGGCCCTGCGGGCAGGAGATGTCATTCGTCATCTGCGCGATTTTGTCGCCAGGGGCGAAAGCGAGCGTCAGGTCGAACGACTGCCGGCGCTGATCGAGGAAGCGTCGTCGCTCGCGCTGGTCGGTGCAAGGGAGATCAATGTCCAGGTCAGCTACACGCTCGATCCGGCCGCGGAACTGGTCTTGACCGACCGCATTCAGATTCAGCAGGTTCTTCTCAATCTGATGCGCAACGCCGTCGAGGCGATGCAAGACGCGCCGCGCCGCGAATTGACGATCAGAACGGTCGCCCGGGACGATGGCATGGCCGAGGTGAGCGTAATCGATACGGGCCCGGGTCTTGCCCCGGAGGTTTCGGCACAGCTTTTCCAGCCATTTGTGACCACAAAGAAGCAGGGCATGGGAGTCGGCCTCTCCATTTGTCGCACCATTGTCGAATCGCATGGCGGTCACATCTGGGCCGAGGCAATGCCTATGGGCGGCACCGCTTTTCGGTTTACCTTGCGCATAGTTGAGAAAGACGAGATCACAAATGGCCGGCAATGACCTAGTGCACGTCGTCGACGACGATGTCGATGTTCGCAAATCTCTCGGCTTTCTGCTGGCGACAGCCGATTTCGCTGTACGCCTGCACGAATCGGCCACCGCTTTTCTCTCGACGGCGACTGGCCATCTCGACGGGTGTATTGTTACCGACGTGCGCATGCCGGGGATAGACGGTATCGAACTGCTGCGGCAACTCAGAACGCGCGGCCATACGATTCCGGTCATTGTCATGACAGGCCACGCCGACGTGGCGCTCGCCGTTCAGGCCATGAAGGAAGGCGCTGCCGACTTCATCGAAAAGCCGTTCGACGACGAGATGCTGATCGGAGCGATCCGCTCCGCACTGGCCAACAGGAACCAAGCGAACGCGGCGCATCCCCAGTCTTTAGATATTCGCACACGTCTGTCCACCTTATCAGAGCGGGAGCGCCAGGTGCTGGACGGACTTGTTTCCGGTTTGCCCAACAAGACGATCGCGTACGATCTGGGAATCAGCCCGCGTACGGTCGAAATCCACCGGGCCAATGTCATGAGCAAAATGGGGGCGAGCAGCCTGTCACACCTGGTGCGCATGGCGTTGATCGTGGAGTCCAGACCCTAGGGGGAGAATTCGGAAGGTTTGCGAATTCTGGTGTCGGCCCTTTGCCGACCCCAATCGCGCCAGTGGGTCGGCCGGATGTCGAGACGGGCACCACTGGCAGCATTCTTCCAGCCTTCCTTCACCCTTCTGCAGGCAAACACGAGCGCGTGCTCACCGTCTTCGTCGATGACGGCCAGTTCCAGATCGCGACCAAACGGAGCGCTTGGGATTGGTTTCCACATCGCATCAAAATCTTCGCAAACGGTGTGGTGCGCCTTGATCTGCATCATTTTCTGAAATCGCCGGCCGGGCCGATGCGATCGTCTGCGTCGAACTGAAGCCGACCACGGTTCCGACGGCAGACGCCATACAGGTCGCAATTGCATGGGCGCCGCGCGCAGTGCAATTGATCGCGATCGCAGCACCGATACCTGATCCGACGTCCATGGCGATGGGTCTCTTTTCCCTGAATTACCTCATGACCTCGCTCCGGCCATGGTCAGCCATCTTAAGCCGGCTGCCGAACCACAATTTGATCAGCGTCAAACGCCTCGCGTTCGCGGCATCTGCGTCACACGCCGTTTGATGTGACCAAGGACCGCGCGGAGGGGCATAGGTTCGGCAGGACAGGGAGAAACGCTATGCGGTATATCGAGGTCGATGAAGCCCTACGGGCGAGCAGCCTGAGCGATGGTTGCTTACCGGCGGCGCCTCGATCAATGCCGGAGAACGCATAGCCGACGTTCGCGTTGAAGACGCACTGCAGGCGTTCAGGCTCGATCGCCGGCAGCATTTTGGGCTTGCATCACGGACCCTGCAGCGTGCTGATATAGGTGATGATTGCCTCGATCTGATCGGGGCTGGCAATCCACTCAGGCATGTCCGGATGCCCCGTAGAAATGCCCTCAGCGAGGGCCTCCTCTAGGTCAGAGATCGGATAGCGCTTTGACAGCGTGCGAAATGGCGGAGCGTCGGGATGGCTGCTTTTGTCCGTTTTTCCGACGCCGTGGCAGCGGGCGCAGTTGACCTCAACCAACGCCTTTCCATGCTCAGTCACGCTGTCGGCCAAGGCTGACTGCACACATGCGAGGAGCACCAGTCCGATTGCGGAAGCCTTGAGACGACCATGTCGGCAAACGGCGTTCATGTTGTCTGACGACCTCCGCATTGCGGTCTACGCGACTGTCTTCGCTGCGCCATCTTCGATCGCGATCCTGGCGCCCTTGCGCACATGTCTGGCCGTTTCGGAAGCGAACTTGGAGGTCAGTGTGGCGACCTTGCCCCCTTCGGTCATATACTGCGACGTCGCATTCTGCAGGAAAGCCGCGACGATGTCGAAGGCGTCGTTGAACTGCGGACCACTGATCAAGTCATCGGCCAGCTTCAGGTCCTGTTCACAGCGGTGCTTCAGAAACCCCAGCGTTTCAACATTGTAGCGCATCATGGCCTTGAAGGCATGCACCTGAAGCGACGCGATGGCGAGGAAGAATTTCTGGCCATTTTCCGTGGTCGGCAACAATGGCATGTCCAAAGACGACAGTACGGACGTAGTTTGCATTATCGATTGCTCCGTTCCGACGACGTACAAACGATGGTCGCCAACTGTCAAATTGACACCATTCCTGTCCATGTCCTTGATCGAGATCAACCGTTTGACTCTGCCGGAAATGCAGAGCCGTCAGCCGATCGGAAGTTTTGGACGCGCGCCGCTCTGACCCGGGCGAACTGCTGCTTCAGATTGGCCGGGAGACCGCTGCGGATCTGATTGTCGTCGGTGGTTATGGCTACAGTCGCGTCCGTGAAATGACCGTTCCCGGCGTGACGCGTTTCCGTGCTGCGCAGCGGATCGATGCATCGGTTCATACCGCTCTAAGGAGTGACTTCCCGAGCCGTGGTTTTGATCTGAATCAAGGCCGTCTTCTCGCGCAACCGCTTACGTTCAAGCCTCGCCGAGTTGGGTGTGGCCGATACCCCGCAGCACAGAGCCCGCGAGTAAACGCGGGCATCAGCGATAAGGTCACGCTGGCGCCAGAACTTGGTGAGTGGCCGTCGTACTGTCCCCACGACAATGGAAGAATTCCAGCAGCGGGGGCGGTGCGGCGGCACCTGAATCGCTCAAGCCAAAGGAAATTCGGACATGAATTACCAGCGTTTCTTCGAGGACGCGATCGACCAGGTGCATGCAGAGCGTCGCTACCGCGTTTTCACCGACCTCGAGCGCATCGCCGGCAAGTTTCCGCGCGCCATCTGGCGTTCCAACGGCCGCGCCGAGGAAATCACCGTCTGGTGTTCCAACGACTATCTCGGCATGGGCCAGCATCCCGATGTCATCGCCGCGTTCCAGAACGCGGCCGGCAAGATGGGCTCCGGCGCCGGCGGCACCCGCAACATCTCGGGCACGTCCAACCCGCTGGTCGAGCTCGAGCATGAGCTTGCCGACCTGCACGGCAAGGAGGCGGCGCTGGTCTTCACCTCCGGCTTCGTCTCCAACGAAGCCTCGATCTCGACCATCGCACGGCTCTTGCCCAATTGCCTGATCATCTCGGACGAGCTGAACCATGCCTCGATGATCGAAGGTGTCAGGCGCTCGGGCGCCGAGAAGAAGATCTTCCGCCACAATGACGTCGCGCATCTGGAAAGCCTGTTGCAGACGGCCGGGCGCGAACGCGCCAAGCTGATCGTCTTCGAGAGCGTCTATTCGATGGATGGCGACATCGCGCCGATCAAGGAGATCGTCGAACTCGCCGAGCGCTACAACGCCATGACCTATATCGACGAGGTCCATGCGGTGGGCATGTACGGGCCGCGCGGCGGTGGCATCACCGAGCGCGAAGGCCTGGCCGACCGTATCGACATCATCGAAGGCACGCTCGCCAAGGCGTTCGGCACGCTGGGCGGCTACATCACCGGCACCAGCGCCGTCATCGACGCGGTGCGCTCCTATGCGCCGGGCTTCATCTTCACCACGGCGCTGCCGCCGGCGATCGCCGCCGCCGCCACAACGTCGATCCGGCATCTCAAGCGCTCGCAGGCCGAACGCGACGCCCAGCAGCAGCAGGCGAGCCGAACCAAACAGATCCTGTCCGCCGCCGGCCTGCCGGTGATGGAGTCACCAACCCATATCGTGCCGGTGCTGGTTGGCGATCCGGAACTGTGCAAGATGGCCAGCGACCGCCTGCTCGGCGTGCACGGTATCTATATCCAGCCGATCAACTACCCGACGGTGCCGCGCGGCACGGAGCGGCTGCGCATCACGCCGACGCCGTTCCATTCGGACGCGTTGATCGCCGAATTGCAGGATGCGCTGGTCGAAACCTGGGACGCGCTGGGCATTCCCTATGGTTCAGCGGGACGGCCTTCAGTGGCCAAGAGCGACCGCATCATTCCGCTGCTGGTGCCCAAGTCGGGCGGTTAAGTCCGCCACCTGCTCAAACAGTCTTTATCCATCTTGCCAGCCGGCTTGCCGCTTCCTCGAGCTGGTCGAGGCGGCGGTGGAAAAACAATCGGGGCGATGCACTTTTGAACGATTTGATCCTGCTCAATGCTCAAGGTCTTTCGATGCCTGAGAATGGAGTTCAAATCTTCGAGGAGCATCGCCATGGGTCATATTTCCCACACATCCTTTGCTGACTTCACGCACGCTGGCCAGCAGGCGCAACAATGGTTCAAGGAGCTCGCCAAGGACCTCTGCTGGAGCGAGTCGAGCGCGTGTCGTCTGCTGAGGTCTGTTCTGCACACGGTGCGGGATTGGCTGTCGCCGGCGGAAATGGCCGACCTCTCGGCGCAACTGCCTGTTTTGGTCCGTGGCCTCTACTTCGAAGGCTGGAATCCTTCGGCGTCAACGCATGAGCGCACCAAGCGCGACTTCATTGTCAGCGTCAGAAACAGTTTCGGCTACGATGACGAGATCGATTTCGATGTCGCGATCAGTGCCGTGTTCAAGCTTCTCGACCGTCACCTTTCGCATGGTGAGATCGTGCAGGTCAGAAACTCGATGAAGAAGTCGCTGCGAAAACTGTGGCCGGTGGATTGACCGATGTTCCGTGACCGGGAAGATGCTGGAGTGAAGCTTGGCCTGGAACTGAGCAGGCTTCAACTGCGTCGGCCCATCGTACTGGCATTGCCGCGTGGCGGCGTGCCCGTCGCAGTGGAAGTGGCCAAAGCCCTCAACGCTCCTCTCGACTTGCTGATCGTCCGCAAGGTGGGCGCCCCCGGCAATCCCGAGCTGGCCGTCGCCGCTATCGTCGATGGCGATCCTGGGGAGGTCGTGCTGAACCGTGGAATTGTCGAGACCTATGGCCTCGACGACGACGCCTTGCGTGTCTTGATTACAAATGAGCGTCCGGAACTCGAACGCCGGCGCGTTGCCTATCGAGGTAAGATTAGACCGATGTCGATAGCGGGAAAGACGGCGATCATCGTCGATGACGGGGCCGCGACCGGTACGACCATGAAAATCGCGATCCGCGCCCTCAAGCGCCGGTCACCGAGGGAGATCGTCGTGGCTGTTCCTGTTTCGCCGCCCGAAACGGTCGCCGCGCTGGAACAGGAAGCGGACCATGTGGTCTGCCTTAGCCAGCCAGGACAGTTCGGGGCCTTGGGCCACCACTATCTGCGGTTCCCGCAGCTCTCCGACAACGACGTTGTCTCCGCTATGGACGAGGCTGCGCAACCGTACAAAACTGGCCAGCGGCACGTTTCCGGCCCAGTTCAAAAGCCGTGAAGAACAGGAGATCGCACTAATGCAGATCCGCACGCTTTCTGCTTTGGAATGTACCAGATTGCTGACGGCCAATCGCGTGGGTCGCCTGGCATGCGCAAAGGATGGGCAGCCCTACGTCGTGCCCTTCTACTACGCCCATTCGGATGCTCATCTTTACGCGTTTTCTATGCCGGGCAAAAAGATCGAATGGATGCGGGCCAATCCGCTGGTGTCCGTTCAGGTAGATGAACATGGCCAGGGGCGAGGATGGAAAAGTGTCATTGCCGACGGCCGATACGAAGAACTGCCTGACCGGATCGGCCACAAGCTTCAGCGGGATCATGCGTGGTCCGTGTTGAGCAAGCACGCCGACTGGTGGGAACCTGGCGCGCTCAAGCCCGTCGTTCCTCCCACAGCCGACAGTGCACCGCACGTTTTCTTTCGGATCCTGATCGAACAGCTATCCGGACGGGAAGCGAGCGAGTAGTCGCACCATCAAGTCTTGCGAGAAATGAAAAGGGCCGGTGCAATCTGCACCGGCCCTTTTCCTACCGTTGAATTGCTATCGCGCCATCAAGACCGGCAGCGATTGACCCTCGAGCATCGACTTGGTGACCCCGCCGAAAATCCGCTCGCGCAATCGGGAATGACCATATGCGCCCATGATCATCAACTCGGCCGCAACGTCGCCGGCATGCTGGCGAAGCACGTCGGCAACCGAATGGTTCGCGCTCGGCAGCCGCTCGACCGTAACCTTCACGCCGTGCCGAGCAAGATAGGCCGCGGCATCTGCACCCGGCTCCTCGCCATGATGGAACTCATCTTCAATGGGATCGACGATGACAAGGCGAACATCTTCGGCGCCTTTCAGCATATCGAGAGACTCGCGGACGGCGCGCGACGACTCGAGGCGGGCGTCCCATGCAACGAGGATGCGTTTCGGCTTCAGCGTCGGGGGCGAGCCCTCGGGAACGATCAGAATGGGCTTCCCCGATGAGAACAGAGTGCCCTCGATGACTTTATCTTTCAGCGCATGGCTTGCCAGCAGATCCGGTCCCAGAATGGTCAGATCAGCGTAACGGGCACGCCTTCCGATGACATCGTCCGCCCATCCCGTGTCTGGATAGTCGTCGCTCAGATCAGCCGATATGGCGCTCTGAGAGAGAAAGCCGGCGACGTCAGAAATTCTTTTCTCGAGCCTTTTCAACTCGGCCTGCCGTTCCTCGAGCCAGGCAGGCGAGACGACAGCAGCATACTCGCCGCCCGAGGGCGGTGCTGCCAGTTCGAGCACGAGCACGGAGAGATGGGCGCCGACCTGTTCGCAAAGATTGGCGGCGAGCTTCAGATCGCCCTCGCCCTGGTTCGGTCCGGTAACCGTAAGCAGTGTCTTGAACGCCATGATGGCAACTCCCTCCTCACTTCGGGTGAAGGTTCACTCGGTGTCGAAGCCATAGCCGATGCGGCCACCGCGTTCATTGCGCTGAATCAAACACTTTGTGCGCGGCGTTTGATCCGCATCAACGTCACGGCACATCAGAGCTGTAGGTTCAACTGATCAATCGGGACAACGCCAATGAAACTTCTGGTCGCGGCGGTTCTCGCAGGCATGACCTTCCATACGGCCAGTGCTCAGGACCTCGGCGGCGGCAAGGCCGAATACATGAACTCGTGCGCCGTCTGCCATGGCCCGGACGGCAAGGGCGATGGACCGTTGGGCGACGAACTGTTGAAGCGGCCGAGCGACCTGACGCGCATCTCCAGGCGCAATGGTGGCGAATTCCCTTATTGGCGTGTCTATGCCGTGATCGACGGCCGCGCGATGGTGCCGGCGCATGGCGAGCGCGACATGCCAGTATGGGGCAGCCAGTTCTTGCCTGCCGACGTGAAGAGATACGGCCTGAACGCAGGCGAAATCGTCACCAGGGAACGCATTCATGAATTGGCAGGTTATGTCCAGACATTGCAGCAATGAGCGCGGATCGAGGAAACGAATTTCGCAGGATACAATGGGAAGGCCGGCCATGATTGTCGACGACCAGCAAGCCGCCGCCGAGTTCCTTCTTGATCCCTCCTCCTATGGCGCCACGGGGCCGGTCGAGGCCATCGAGACCCACATTTCACGCATCTTCCTCGTTGGCCAAAGCGCCTACAAGATGAAGCGGGCGGTGAAGCTGCCCTACGTCGATTTCTCGACGCCAGCCCTCAGGCTGGCCGCTTGCGAGAAAGAGGTGGAGCTCAACTCGAAGACCGCACCCGGCCTTTACCTGGGGGTGCGTCACATCACACGCGAAGCCGACGGCAAATTGGCTTTTGATGGCGCGGGGCAGGTGGTCGACGCAGCGATCGAGATGGTCCGCTTTGATCAGTCCAAGCTTCTCGATCGTATGGCCACCGCGGGAGAATTGACGCCGGCACTGATGACCGCTGTTGCGCGCATGATCGTCGGATACCACCGTGCCGCGCCGACGGTTCATGATGGCAGCGGCTCGTTCAATCTGGCGGGTGTGCTTGATATCAACGAGGCCAGCTTCGCCACCAGTCATGTCTTCAAAAAAGCAGAGATCGAGACCTTTGCCGGGGCCTTCTGCTCAGAACTCGCCCGCCATTCCGAATTGCTCAACCGCCGCGAAGCCGCGGGCAAGATCCGCCGGTGTCATGGCGACCTGCATCTGCGCAACATCTGCCTTTTCGACGGCGAGCCCCGCCTCTTCGATTGCATCGAATTCAACGACCAGATCGCCAGCATCGATGTCCTGTACGACCTTGCCTTCCTGTTGATGGACCTGTGGCACCGCGGCTTTCCGCAGCTCGCCAATCTTGTGATGAACCGCTATCTCGACGAAGCCGACGACGAGGACGGGTTCATCCTGCTGCCTTTTTTCATGGCGGTGCGGGCTGCAGTGCGCGCGCACATTACTGCCACCCAGGTCGAGGAAGGCAGTGCCGATACTGACAAACTGACTGCCGAAGCCAGATCCTATTTCGACCTTGCGCAAGCATTGCTCCAGGAAAAGCCTCCGCGGCTCGTTGCCATCGGTGGCCTCAGTGGCTCCGGCAAGACGACTATTGCCGAGGCGCTCGCCGCCCATATCGGTGCGCCGCCCGGCGCGCGCATTGTCGAAAGCGACCGTATCCGCAAGGCCATGCACGGAGTGCCGGCCGAGACCAGGCTGCCGGACAAAGCCTATCGGCCGGAAGTCTCCGATCGCGTCTACCGCGAAATGGCATGGCGGGCGGGCTTGATCCTTTCGCAGGGCGGTTCGGTCGTGGCCGATGCCGTTTTCGACAGACCAGCCGATCATGAGCGGATCGAGAAAGCGGCGCGCAGCCGGGCTATCGACTTCCACGGATTTTGGCTGGAAGCGGACCCTCTCGTCCTTTGGCAGCGGGTCGACGAGCGCAAGGGGGGGCCTTCCGACGCCACGATAGATATCCTCTCGCGGCAATTGCTGCGAAATACCGTCCAGTCTGGCTGGCGAAGAATCAACGTCGATCGAAAGCTCGCTGACATCGTCTTGGAATTGAGAAGGCACTCCGAGAGCGATGCGTCCGAAACCCTGCGCACAGCCTCCTGATTGCTGCAGCAGGGCGATTGGCATCAACAGAGTTCGAGAGTTGCCTCGACAAGACCGGGTTCCTTCGGATGGCGCCTTATCGAGAAGCCGAACTCGCGGCACATGGCCAGCATCTTCGTATTCTCGCCGAGTATTGTCCCTTCGATCCGTCCGATGCCATCGGCTTTCGCATAATCGACGAGCTGCCTGAGCAATTCCCAGCCCAGGCCATGACCCTGTATATCCGTACGCACCAGCAAGGCGTATTCGGCGACGGCGTGGTCTGGATCGCAAGATATCCGGCTGATACCCGCCAGCGCACCGGAGCTCGTCTCCAGCGCGACGAAAGCCATGTCACGATCGTAGTCGAGCTGGGTGAGCCGCTTCAACATCTGGTCGGAGAAGCTTTTGCGTGGCGACAGAAAACGCAGGCGCAGATCATCAGGCGAAATCCTGGCAAGGAATTCGGGATAGAGCGCGATGTCGGCCGGCTCGATCGGCCGGATATGGTAACACATGCCGTCGGCCGAAAACTCTTTTCCCCAACCCGACGGATAAGGCCTGATGGTAAGCGCCCGATTCGGACCCGGCTCGTCCACCCGTTCCGGCTCGATCTCGATGCGAGCATCGACTGCGATCACGCCGGCGGTATCGGCGAGCAACGGGTTGATATCCATCGAGACGAGGCACGGAAAGTCGACGATCATCTGCGACAGGCCGTTGAGCGCTGCGATGATCGCCTGCCGATCGGCCGGCTTGCGGTCGCGGAATCCGGCCAGCAGGCGGCCAATCCGCGTTTGCCCGATCAGGTCACGGGAAAGAATGTCATCGAGCGGCGGCAACGCGATCGCCGTATCATCCATTACCTCGACGGCGACGCCGCCGGCTCCAAACAGAATGGCCGGGCCGAAGATCGGATCCTGGTTCATGCCGAGGATGAGTTCCTGCGCCTGTTTTCGCACCACCATAGGCTGAACGGCATAGCCTTCAATATCGGCTTGTGGTGCGTGCTTGCGCACGCGCGCCTCGATTGTGCGTGCCGCCGCCCCTGCGGCTGCGGCATCGACAATGTTGAGCACAACCCCGCCAATATCCGACTTGTGCGAGACCGCCTTGGATAGGAGCTTGACCACGACCTGTTCCGACACCTTGAGGAGTCGGCCGGCCGCCGCCTCCGCTTCGGCAGGAGATCTGGCGATGATCGTCTCGGGCACCGGGATGCCGTAGGCCGAAATCGCCGCCTTGGCTTCGGTTTCGGTCAGCATTCGCCGACCTTCCTTGGCAACCTGCCGGAATACGGCAAGCACCGCTTCTCGGCCGCTCGTGGCGGCCTCGCCCTGGCTCGACGGCGTGCGCAGCAGGGCCCGCTGGGCTCGTGACCATTCGCTGAGGTTGGAGACGGCCATCGCGGCATCCGCTGGCGTCTCGAAGCTGGCGATACCGGCATCCCGAAGAACACGTCGCCCTTCGCGCGCCGTGTATCCGCCAAGCCAGCAGGTCAGGACAGGTTTGCCGCCAATCTTGCCGTCTTGCACGAGCGCCGCCACCGCGCTTGCCGCAGCGAGCGGCGAGCCGAGCCCAGTCGGGCAGTTCATGACCAGGACGACGTCGGTCCCGGCATCGGCCGCGACGGCCTCGATCGCGCCTCGATAGCGCTCTGGCGGGGCGTCACCGATAATGTCGACAGGATTGGCGTGGGACCATGTGCTCGGCAGGACGGCATCCAGGCAGGCGATCGTTCCTGGCGACAGTTCGGCCAATTCCCCGTTGCCTTCGATGAGTTGATCGACAGCAAGCACGCCGGCGCCGCCGCCATTGGTGACGATGCCGACGCGGGCTCGTTCCAGCGGGACGAAACGAGCGGTCGTTTCAACCGCATCGAATAACTCCGTGAGGCCCTTGACGCGCAGTATGCCTGCGCGCAGCAAGGCCGCATCGACGACGCGGTCGGCGCCCGATAGCGCGCCGGTATGAGTCGCGGCCGCTTTGGCCGATTGCTCGTGCCGGCCCGATTTTATTGCGATCACCGGCTTGATCCTCGCCGCCGCACGCGCGGCCGAGATGAACTTGCGCGGATTGGGAATCGTTTCGAGATACATCACGATGGCGCGTGTGCGAGCATCCCCCGCCAGCATGTCGAGACAATCTCCTACGTCGACATCCGCCATGTCGCCCAGGGAGACGATCTGCGAGAAGCCGACATTGTTGTCCGCCGCCCAGTCGATCAGCGATGTGGCGATGGCGCCGGATTGCGACAGCAGCGCGATGTTGCCGGGCCTGGCGGCCATATGCGCAAATCCGGCGTTAAGTTTGACTGGCGGGATCATCAGCCCGACTGTATTCGGTCCGATGATGCGAAAGAGCGTGGGCTTGGCCGCATCGAGCATCGCCTGGCGCAGGCCGTTTTCGCGCGTAAGGCCGGCGGTGATCACGACCGCCGCCCGCGTGCCCTTTTCAGCAAGGTCGCGCACGATGCCTGGAATTGTCTCAGGCGGCGTGACGATGACACCAAGGTCTGGGACACCCGGAAGATCGGCCGCGTTGCGATAGCATTGCCGACCCTCCACTTGCAGGTATTTCGGGTTGACCGGCCAGATCTCGCCCTCGAACCCGCCGCTGACGACGTTGTCGAAGACAACCCGGCCAACGGAACCGTCACGCGCCGACGCGCCGACGACAGCAACCGACTTCGGCGCGAACGCATGTTCGAGATTTCGGATCGTCACCCTCATTTCTCCTGTTCGTGGCGATCATCGCTGGTCGATCCAGCCCGTTCGTTGCGTTGGATCAAAGCGTTCTCCAGTTCTTGCGGTTAGCTGTTGCCCGAGTTCGACGCGCCCGTCAGCG
The DNA here is from genome assembly GCF_020164715.1 of Mesorhizobium sp. ESP7-2. Lineage (NCBI taxonomy): Bacteria > Pseudomonadati > Pseudomonadota > Alphaproteobacteria > Hyphomicrobiales > Phyllobacteriaceae > Mesorhizobium > Mesorhizobium sp. ESP7-2. The sequence continues at coordinate 34,584 of NZ_JAIUGQ010000004.1, read as the reverse complement.
CTGACGAAAATTGGCGAGCATCGACCAAATCGGAAGACATCGCATGAACGAGTCCACCCTTCGCCGCGCATTGCTGGCTATCGCCATCCTGGGCCTCGCCATTGGCTTCGGCGTTCGGCAAACCAGGGTCGGCCCGCTTGAGGCCGACGCGATCTGGACGATCGCGACCTTGCCTGTGGTCGGGGCTCTCGCCATCTCCATTATGCGTGATTTCTGGATCGGCCGCTTCGGCGTGGACGCGATTGCGCTTGTGTCGATGTCGGCTGCGCTGCTGCTCGGCCAGCCGCTGGCGGCGGTGGTGGTCGCGATCATGTATGCCGGCGGCACAGTGCTCGAGGACTTTGCCCGCGGCCGCGCCGAGCGGAGTCTCAAAGCACTTACCGATCGCTCGCCGCGTGTCGCGCATCGCAAGTCGGCAAATGGAACAGAAATGATCCCGATTGAAGAGGTTGCTGTCGGTGACACTCTCCTGGTGCGCGCCGGCGAGCTGCTACCCGTGGACGGCATCTTGCTCGACCCGTCGGCATCGCTAGACGAGTCGGCGGTGACCGGAGAGCCGCTGCCGGAGCGGCGAAACACGGGCGACATGCTACGCAGCGGAACCATCAATGCGGGCGAAACCTTCAGCATGCGGGCCTCCGCACGCGCGGACCAGAGCACCTATGCCGCGATCGTGCGCATGGTCGCGGCAGCGCAGACCGTCAAAGCGCCTTTCATTCGCATGGCCGACCGCTTTGCTCTCTTCCTGCTGCCAGCCACTTTGCTGGTTTCCGGTGCGGCCTGGTACATCTCGGGCGATCCAATCCGGGCGCTCGCCGTGCTGGTCGTCGCGACGCCTTGCCCGCTCATCCTCGCGGCGCCCGTTGCCTTCATCGGCGGCGTATCGCGCGCCGCGCGTGCCGGCATCCTGATGAAAGGCTCGGCGGCTCTGGAGGCCCTCGCCCAAGTTAGGACGGCGATCTTTGACAAGACGGGGACCTTGACCATCGGTGGCGCCGAACTCATCGAGATTGAAGCTGAACCCGGCCGCGATGCCGACCATCTGCTGCAACTGTTGGCGTCCCTGGAGCAGGCCTCGCACCATGTTCTCGCCGACTCGATCATCCGGGCAGCGCGCGGCAGACATCTGATGCTTTCGCATCCGCATGATGTGCGAGAGCATCGCGGTGCGGGAATGAACGGCCGGGTCGAGAACATGGCTATCTCGGCGGGATCCCGGGCTCTCGTGATGGCCAAAAAGCCATTGCCGTGTTGGGCGAAGAGCGGTGAAGAAAGATACCGGGACGAACCGGTGCTAAGGGTTTTTGTAGCACTCGGCGGACGGCTTGCCGGTGTATTCACGTTGGGGGACGCTCTGCGTGTCGATGCGCGGAGTGCACTCGGCAAGCTGCGCTCGGCCGGCATTGCACGCATGATCATGCTCACAGGCGACGATGTCGTGGCGGCGAAGCGCATTTCTGCTTTGCTCGACCTCGACGCCATTGTGGCCGACGCGACCCCTGCCGACAAAATCGCGACTGTCGAAGCCGAGAAGGCCCTGGCGCCGACGATGATGGCCGGCGACGGTATCAACGATGCCCCTGCCCTGGCGGCCGCAACGGTCGGTGTAGCCATGGGAGCACGTGGCGCGACCGCCTCCTCCGAGGCAGCCGACGTCATCGTTCTGACCGACCGGCTGCAGCCGGTAGCCGATGCGGTGCGCATTGCAAGGCGAACGCGGGCGATCGCCTTGCAAAGCATCATTGCAGGGCTGGCGCTGTCGGGACTGGCCATGGCGGCCGCGGCCATGGGGCAGATCACGCCCGTTGCCGGTGCGCTGATTCAGGAGGGTATTGACGTTGCGGTTATCCTGAACGCGTTACGCGCCCTTGGCGATGGACAGCCGTGGCGCGCATAGTGGGTCGAGAACAAGTTCGGTGAATGGCCATGGCACAGCAAAATCTGGTGGTTTGCAGCAAATGCGGCGGGGTCAACCGTCTGCCGCCGGCCCGCAACGCCATGGAGGCGAAATGCGGAAAGTGCAGGAACAGGCTGTTTTCGGGTCACCCGGAAGACGTCGACACCCGCGTTTTCGATTGTCAGATCGCGCGCAGCAGCCTGCCGGTTGTCGTCGACGTCTGGGCGCCCTGGTGCGGACCCTGCAAGATGATGGCTCCGGCATATGAGTCCGCGGCCAACGAGCTTGAGCCGCATGTTCGCCTGATCAAACTCAACTCCGACAACGAGCAGGCTGTCGCGGCCAGACTCGGCATTCGCGGCATCCCGACCATGATCCTGTTCCATGGCGGGCGCGAACTTTCGCGCACATCCGGTGCAATGACGGCGGGCCAGATCGTCAGGTGGGTTCGCGACCGCCTGCCGACTGTCGCCGCCTGAAAATCGCCGCGTAGATGGGATCCGCTCATTGCCCAGCTTGGGCTCGCCTTGGCAATAGGTCTGCTCGTCGGTCGGGAGCGTGGCTGGCAGGAACGGGACGCACCTGACCGCAGCCGCACGGCCGGCATTCCGACATTCGGCATATCGGGGCTGCTTTGGCGGCGTGCTCGCCGCGCTCGCCGCAAATGCGCTTGGCCGCCTGCTACTTGCTGTCTCCGCCGGCCCGGCCAGGTTCTGGCCGCCATTGGCCCTCGCCACCCTGATCGCGATGGCCTTGGCCAGCGGCGCAATGGTGTGGATGAGCCCCTGAAGAAGCGCAGGTTTCGAGGCTTCCTTGATGCGGATCAAGAGCCACATCCTGTTGCCGCGATATAGAATTCCCTGAAAGGAGTTCGCCATGACCACTTCAAAGGATCTCTCGTCGAAATTCCGCCACATACGGTTGTTGCTTGCCCGCGACAAAGGTCATCCGGAAGGTGACCGTCAGGAAGGCTATGATCTACTGGCCCCATTGACCGGCGAAGGTCGGATCGATGTGCAGGAGTGGAGATCGCACAGGGGCTCTTGCCGTGTTCGCCGCTTTCGTACCGGCGAGGAAGATCTCATCGGCCGGCTGAGGCGCAAGCCAGGCGGCCAGTGGTTTTTCGACTATGCCGATGGCGATCGCGACGACGAGATCGGTTTCCATCTCGGCGACGAACTGTTCGTGACTGGCGAATATGTGTCGGTCGAGCGCAACGGTGCCATGCATACCTATCAGGTTGCCCGGGTGGAACGGCCGTGACGGCTCAACCTGGGCAGATGACGCGATTTCGCTTTTGGATCGCGTCGGAAAGCTGAGGGGTCGGCGGCGCGAACCAATCGAAAGCCCGCCGCAGCTTTGGCGCGGCGGGCCCTTCATCGATCCCGGCCTATTTGACCAGGATTGTCGCCCACATTCCATTCATGAAGTGGCCGGGGATATTGCAAAAGACTGCGTAGTTGCCGGGCTTGAGGTCGAGCGTCAGCGATCCGGTCGTGCCCGGATCAAGCTCCGCGACCTCGCCGAGATGGCCTGCCGCATCCTCGTTGACCCGATTTTCATTCGGCGCATATGGCAACGCGGCTTTCTTGGCATCCGCGACCGGGACGACGATCATCTCGTGGACCGTGTCCTTGGAGGTGTTGCTCACCTGGAAGGTGACTTTGCCTGCCGGCACGACGGTCTGGTCCAGCTTGACCCTCATGGTTGCCATGCTCATGTTCGCCGGCATGCCCATTCCCATCTTCGCGTCGGTGTTCACGACGCCGTCCTTGTCCCATAGCTTGACGTTAACGGTCGTGTTGGCGAAGGCGGGCGCCGACGCTGTCAAAAGGACCAAGACCAGCCCAGACTTGAAAAGCTGCATGTTCAAATAGCTCCTGATCGCATGCGGCGACCCCGCAGGCGATTGTTTTTGGGGAATCATTCCTCGGTCGCAAAGCCCGGCTAGAACAGCCAAGCTGACAGTGGGCTTACAATGGTGACAGGCGACCAGGGATGAGGCGCACCATCGGTATCGCCACATTTCCGATCCCGCGGCTTGCCACCATTCCTGAAAACCGGCGATCCTGGCAACCGTCGGAACCGGGACAACCACCGCTGCAGCGCGAACCGCTGTCCGCTTTATGGATCGACGGTGAACTCAGCCCACATGCCGGCCCCGTAGTGGCCTGGCACGTTGCAGATGAGCAGGTATTTTCCAGCCTTCAGGTCGACTGTCAACGCACCTGATTTGCCGGGGCCAAGCTCCGAAACCTCGCCCTTGTCGCCGGCCCTGTCTTCGTCGACGCTGTTTTCCGCTTCAACGTAGGGAAGCGGCTTGCTGGGATCGGCAAGGTACATCACGATCATCTCGTGAACGGTGTCCTTGGAGTCATTTTTCACATTGAACGTAACCTCCCGGCCTTCACAGCTCCAGGCAAGGCCTTGATGCCCATGGTCGCCCTGGCCGGATCAAGGCCTGGCATTGCATAGGCAAGACCCATCGGCATTTCCATGCTTGCGCCCTTGTCCCACAGCGAGACTTGAACAAGCGCGGCGGCCTGGACGGCGCCGGCAGCACCGGCCATGAACATTGCGGCAGCGAGCCCGAGCCCTGCACTCCTCGATATCGTTTTCATGACAATCCTCCTTCAGGACGACGGCAAAAGCGCTCTCAGTCCGGACCGGCATGCTGCTCGCGCTGTGAGACGCCGGCCTTGCGCCAGATCAATCCACCCGGCGCGAGCCCGATCTTCGGAGTCGATGTCGCTGCCCGTGCAACCGTCAGCTGTTTGTCAGCTTGAATTGGCTATGTCGCACCATGACGGTCACATCGCCGTCCAACAAAGCCGATCCGAATCCCACCCACGGGCGCAACATCCGCGCCTTCAGAATGGAGCCATCATGTACCGTACACTCACCTTGGCCGCCCTGGCGGGCTTAATTGCCGCGCCAGCCCTCGCCGCCGGCGGCAGCTGCAGCACCGCTCCGAAATCGCAGTTCAAGCCCAAGGCAACGCTCGAGGCCCAGTTGACCGGCGAAGGCCTCACGGTCCGCCAGATCAAGGTCGAGAAGGGCTGTTACGAAGTCTACGCGGTCGACAAGGCCGGCAAGAAAGTGAACTGGGCTTACAATGCCGAGACCCTTGAAAAGCTCGACAATGCCGAAGCCGGCGAAAATTGATCTGAGTACTTCAGCGATCACGGACGCGCAGCCATCGCCGGAGATGGTGCGCGTCTGGGACCGGGTCGTGCGGGGCTTCCACTGGGCGCTGGCGCTCAGCTTCATCACCGCCTGGCTCACCTCCCATTCTTCGGAGGTCCTTCACCATTTGGCGGGTTACGCTGCTGCCGCGCTGGTCGCAATGCGGCTCCTATGGGGTGTCCTGGGCACGCACTACGCGCGGTTCACTCAATTCGTGCGCGATCCGGCGACGGTGCTGCGCTATCTCGCGGCAATACTGAGCGGCCGCGAAGCCCGCTACCTCGGCCACAATCCGGCCGGCGGTGTGATGGTGATTGTGCTGATGGCGGCTATGGGCTCAACCGCGCTGACCGGCTGGCTGATGACGACGGACGCCTATTTCGGCGTGTCGTGGGTCGAATTGGCGCATAGCCTGGCTGCGCACGGCCTGCTGCTGCTTGTCTTGCTGCACATTGGCGGTGTCGCGTTGGCAAGCCTACGGCACCGTGAAAACCTGGTCCGGGCCATGATCACCGGGCGAAAACGCAAGGCCGAACCGGCCGACATCGCCTGACGATCTGTCAGTGCACCAAGCCCGATCCTCGCCGACTTCGGAGACGTGCGTGGGTCGGGCTTTGTTCGACATCGACCGCTGCGCCCGCGATGCGACGCGGGCGAAGGGACCCCGCATATGCATGGGCGCCGGCGTGCCATGCTCGCTTCCCTTTGACGTTCCGACGCTTTAAGCGATTGTAAGGTGGTCTTCGACCATGCGCACCCCGGGCACGGCCCAGGCCGCGCGCTCTGTCGTGCGACGTTCGGCCCAGCTGTTGACCTTGCCTTTCAGTGTAACCTTGCCGTCGGACACGTTGACTTCTATCGCTTTCGACTCGACTTCCGCACTGCGCTTCAAGGCGTCTTCGATGCACTTTTTCACATTGGACGCCGTGGCCTGTGGCAACACCTCGATGCTGTTATGCACGCCGAGAACGCCAGCCAGATATCGGATCGCGGCGAACGCCGCGGATCTCTGATACTGCCACTCCACCTTGCCGGTGAGTGTCACCCAGCCATTCTGGACCCTGACCTGTACCGCTCCGTCGGGGACGACGGTATTCCAGCTGATAGAGTGCAGGGCGCGCTTGGCGATCTCGTCGTCGGCCGTCAGGTTGCCGCCGACAGGCCGCACTTCGATCTCCTGCGCGATACCCTTTACACCTTTGACGCGGCGTACCGCCTCTTCCGTGGTTGCCTTCTGCGCATAGGTCGACACATGGCCGGTCAGGGTGACCACGCCGTTGTCGACGGCGACGCCGATATTGGCCGCGTCGATACTCGGCTGAAACTCCAGCTCATCGATGATGTCCTGCCTCAGAATATTGTTGTTCATGATTGCACCTCTGCATGGGAGCGGGCCGCGCTCGGTTTATTGAACGGCCTGAATATGCAGAGGCGATTTCGTCTTGACGTTGATGAGGATCAAACGATCTCTGGTCGAGCGAGATGAGTGACCCCTCAACTCACACCTTTGGAAATCAAGTTTCAATTTGACCGGCATCAAAGCTGGAAGCCTCGTCTTCCTATTCATTGCCTCCCATCAGAGCCTTCAAATTCGGGAGCGCATCATGACTACGGCTGATATCGATATTGCTGTTATGAAAGTCGAGACCGCGGCGCCAGCGAGACTTCGACTGGGTTCCTTGACTGCACTCGTGATCGGTTCAATGGTCGGCTCCGGCGTGTTCAGCCTGCCGCAGAACATGGCGGCTGGTGCGGGTCCCCTCGCCATCCTGATCGGCTGGGCCATCACCGCCGTCGGCATGCTGGCACTGGTCTTCGTCTATCAGTCGCTAGCGACCCGCAAGCCCGAACTCGACGCCGGCCCGTACGCTTACGCCAAGGCCGGCTTCGGTCCTTTCATCGGCTTCAACAGCGCCTGGGGCTACTGGATCAGCGCCTGGGTCGGCAACGTCTCCTACGCGGTGATCGTGTTCAGCGCGCTGTCCTATTTCTTTCCGGCGTTCGGCGATGGCAATACCTGGCAGGCGGTGCTTGGTGCATCGGTTTTGCTGTGGCTGAAACACCTCCTGATCCTTGCCGGCATCCGGCAGGCGGCGGTCGTGAACCTCATCGTCACGGCGGCAAAGATCGCTCCGATCGTTCTGTTCGTTGGGGTTGTTGCCGTTGCCTTCAGGCTTCAGGTCTGGTCTCTCGACTTCACTGGTCTCGGCAACGCCAGCCTCGGCTCGATCACCGCACAGGTGAAAAGCACGATGCTGGTGACGCTGTGGGTCTTCATCGGCATCGAGGGTGCCAGCGTATTCTCCGGCCGTGCCGAGCGCCGCAAGGACATCGCCACGGCGACGGTTCTCGGCTTCTTCACCTGCCTCGCGCTCTACGCCCTGGTGTCGCTGCTGTCGCTCGGCATCCTGAACCAGCCGGAACTTGCCGCGCTGAAAAACCCGAGCATGGCCGGCGTTCTGGAGGCGGTTGTCGGGCCCTGGGGTGCAATCCTCATCAACATCGCGCTTGTCGTGTCGGTGGTCGGCGCCTTCCTCAGTTGGACGCTGCTGGCGGCCGAAATTCCGCATGTCGCCGCCAAGGATGGGACGATGCCGAAATTCTTCGGCCAGGAAAGCGAACGCGGCGTGCCGTCGATCTCGCTTCTGATCACCAACCTGCTGGTCCAGGCTTTCCTGGTGATAACGCTCTTCGCCCAGAGCACCTATCAGGCCCTGTTCTACATCGCGTCGGCGGCCATTCTTGTGCCTTACATCTTCTCCGGCGCCTACGCGGCCAAGCTGGCATTGACTGGAGAGAGCTATACGACTGGCGAGCAGCGAACAGGTCCTCTCTTCGCTGGACTACTAGCAACGGTCTACGGGCTCTGGCTCGTCTACGCGGCTGGACCTGCCTACCTGTTCATGTGCGCGATCCTCTATGCTCCCGGCATCATCTTCTACATCTGGGCGCGCCGCGAAACCAGTCAGCGTCTATTCCGTCCTGCCGAAGCGGCACTCGCCGTAGCCCTGGTCGCAGTCGCCATTCTCGCTGTCTACGAAATGTGGACCGGCGCCATCAGTCCGCTTTGAAGAGAGCGCTCGATGACGAAGCTGGGTGTCCACTCCGAAGTCGGCCGTCTGCGCGAGGTGATGGTCCATCGACCCGATCTCAGCCTGCGCAGGTTGACACCGGGAAACTGCAAGGCGCTGCTTTTCGACGACGTGCTGTGGGTCAAGCGGGCCCGCCAGGAGCACGATGTCTTCGTCGATGCCTTGCGTGAACGCGGTGTGCTGGTGCATTCCTTCGGAGAACTCCTGGCAGAGACGATGAGCCTGGCCAAGGCCCGCGATTGGCTCCTCGACCGCAGGATTCACGCCGGTGTCGTCGGCCTCGACATGGTCGGCGAAATGCGGGGTTGGCTCGATGAGATGCCATCGGATCACCTCGCGACCGTGCTTGTCGGCGGCATCGCTCGTGCCGAGCTACCCTTCGAGCCCGCGGGACTGACCGGCAGGACGTTCGCCCCTCAGGAGTTCGTGCTGCCACCGTTGCCGAACCAGCTTTTCACGCGCGACAGTTCCTGCTGGATCCATGGCTCGGTCTCGGTCAATCCCATGTACTGGGCCGCGCGCCGCCCGGAGGCCGCCAATGTCGAAGCGGTGTATCGGTTTCATCCTCGCTTTCGAGACAGTAGCATTCCCTTCGTGTCGCCTGACCTGGGAACCTGTAATAGCCTGGAGGGTGGGGATGTCATGCCGATCGGTGGTGGAACGGTGCTCGTCGGCATGGGAGAACGCACGACGCCGCAAGCGGTGGGCGACCTTGCACGAAAATTGTTCGCGTGCGGCGAAGCGACCCGTGTGATTGCAGCCCTGATGCCGAGAGATCGCGGTTTCATGCATCTCGACACCGTTTTCACTTTCTGTGATCGCGACCTGGTCACCATGTATCCGCCCGTTGTCGAACGCCTGCGTTCCTTTTCGCTGCGACCCGGTGACGGAGACGCGGCAGTCGAGGTAACGGAGGAAAGAGAGCCATTCACGTCTGTTGTCGCCGACGGGCTCGGATTGAAGTCGCTGCGGATCATCGCCACGGGAGGCGACCGCTATGAAGCAGAGCGGGAACAATGGGACGACGGCAATAACGTCGTCGCGATCGAGCCGGGCGTGGTCATCGGTTACGACCGAAACGTCTACACCAACACCCTTCTGCGCAGGGCTGGAATAGAAGTAATTACCGTGGAGGGCGCCGAACTCAGCCGTGGGCGCGGCGGCGGGCACTGCATGACCTGTCCCCTGGCGCGCGACCCAATCTGAAAGGAACTTCACAATGTCGATCAACCTGCACGGCCGGTCCGTCCTCACGCTGGACGATCTGACAGGTGACGAGATTCGATTTCTGTTGAGGCTTGCAGCGGATCTCAAGGCCGCCAAGCACGCTGGACACGAAGTGCCGCGCCTTTCCCGAAAAAATATCGCACTGATCTTCGAAAAGGATTCGACGCGCACGCGCACAGGGTTCGAGGTGGCGGCTTACGATCAGGGCGCTCATGTCACGTATTTCGGTCCGAGCGGAAGCCATATCGGCCATAAGGAATCCATGAAGGATACCGCACGTGTGCTTGGCCGAATGTATGACGCCATCGAGTATCGCGGTTTTGCCCAGCAACAGGCGGAAGTGCTGGCCACCTATGCCGGGGTGCCGGTCTACAATGGCCTGACGGACGAAGCGCATCCTACGCAGATTCTTGCCGATTTCATGACCATGCGCGAGTTCACCCATAAGCACCTCTCGGACATGACTGTCGCTTTCGTCGGCGAGGGGCGCGACAACGTCGCGATGTCACTAGCGCTGGGCGCGGCCAAAGTCGGTATCGACATGCGCATTGCTTCGCCCAACGAACTCTGGCCCGACGAGGCGTTCAGCGCTCACATCAGGGACCTGGCGCAAAACAGCCGGGGGCGCTTCAGATTGGGCGAAGACGTAAAGGACTGCGTCCAGGATGCCGACTTCGTCTACACCGATGTCTGGATGTCGATGGGCGAGGACAAATCCGGTTGGGCCGAGCGCATTCGCCTTTTGACACCTTACCGGGTGACGAGCGACGTAATGGCGGCCACCGGCAATCCGCACGCGAAATTCATGCATTGCCTGCCGGCTTTCCACGATACCGATACCGAGATCGGTGCATTCATTGCGCGCGAATATGGCATCGACTGCATGGAGGTCAGCGACGAGGTATTCGAGTCGGACGCGTCGATCGTATTCGATCAGGCGGAAAATCGCATGCATACGATCAAGGCCCTGCTAGTCGCGACGATTGGCAACTGAAATGCTTATCGTGGCCGCGCTTGGCGGGAACGCGTTGCTGCGGCGCGGCGAGCCGATGACCGCCGACAACCAGCGCGCCAACATCAAGCGTGCCGCATCCGTGTTGGCGGCGCTGATCGGCGAAGGGCACTCGATCGTAATCACGCATGGCAATGGCCCACAGGTGGGCTTGCTCGCGCTGCAAGCAGCGGCAGCCCATCCTGACGGCGGAGCCTTTCCACTCGACGTACTTGGCGCCGAAAGCGCGGGGATGATCGGCTACGTCATTGAACAGGAGCTCGGCAATCTCCTCAAGGAGCGGCTGTTCGCCACCCTGCTGACGCAAGTGCGGGTGGATCCTCGCGACCCGGCTTTCGCTCGACCAACCAAGCCGATAGGCCCGGTGTACGAGAAGGCGACGGCGCTTCGGCTTGCCGCGGAACGCGGATGGCCGATCGCGCCCGATGGCGACAAATGGCGCCGCGTCGTACCTTCGCCGAGGCCGCTTGAGATTCTGGAAGCCTCCGTGATTTCGTTCCTTGTCGAGCGCGGCGTCATCGTCATCTGCACGGGCGGCGGTGGAGTTCCGGTGATAGCCATGGATGACGGCAGCCTCTGCGGCGTGGAAGCCGTCATTGACAAGGATCTGGCGAGTTCCCTTCTTGCCCGCCAATTGAAGGCCGACATGCTTCTGCTGCTGACCGACGTCGATGCCGTTTATGCCGACTATGGCACCGCCACAGCCCGTGCCCTCCGCCGGCTAGCCACGACGGAGATATCCGGACGAGATTTTGCCGCCGGCTCGATGGGGCCGAAGGTCGCCGCCGCGATCGAATTCGTTGACGCGACGGGCAAGCCAGCCGCGATCGGCCAACTCGATGACGCCGTGCAAATTGTTGAAGGCGAGCGCGGTACGTGGTTCGAAGGCAGCGCTGCGGCCTGCCCGCTGCTTCTTGCAAAATGCTGAACTGCTGTGACGCAGGGAACTGAGAGCATATCAACATTTCCTCGCAGCAAGCCCGGTCCTGGCCAATCGCTCCGACTCGGATTTGAGTACGTCCCTACAGCATGTCGCGGCGAATAGGATTCGCCCGACCTGCTGTAAGCTTCTGATTTTATGCATGTCGTTATCCCGGATCCGAGGACACTTCCGGGCGACATGCATTAGCTTCGGCAATCTCAGCTCGGCAGTCGCTATGAAAGCGAGCGCCGGCATGACGCTCTACCCTCGGCCCAACCGTTGCTTTCAATGGGCGACAGCACCCAACCGGCGCCAAGGCGACATTGGTCACAGATCTGATGGAGGGATCACGCCAGCGGCAACTAGAAAGGTGCGGACTGCTAAGCGAACCTGCTGCAGCCGTCCGACCAAGAGATGTCCGCCGGTGTCGTAGACGACCAGCCGTGCATCGGGGATCCTATCGGCGGTCAATTCGGCAGCGGGCAGCGTATTGAACAGATCGTCGCGCGCGGAGATGATTATCGTGGGTGCAGTGATTTTTTCCAACGGCAACTCATGCAGCTCGGGCGTGCTGTCGATGTTGATACCGGCGAAGCGCAGCGACAGCGGTTCAACGCTCCTGACGAAGCTCATGACGCGGACCCTCTCCGCTTGCGGCGCAGCCGCCAGTAGTGCCGGTCGAACGCCGACAAACCGAACAAGTGCCGACGGTGCGATATTCTCGGCGGCCCACCAAGCGAAATCGCCTCCTGCACTGACGGCCCAGAATGCAAACTTGCTGCCGCGACCCACGTGGATGGCAACCGGACTGCTCGGTGAATAGAGGGCTGGGACTATCAGAATGAGACCGGCGACCCTGTCCGGATGCCGCAGTGCCAGCTGGACCGCTGAACGGGCGCCCGCCGAAACACCGACAACCACCGCTTTTGGAATCTTCAGTCTAGAAAGCAAGGCCGCGTGGGCGTCGCCCTGCGCGGCTGGAGAGGGGTCCCTGGGAACGGGCGTGCGAAGATAGCCGAAGCGCGACGGCGCGATGACCCGAAAGCCGCCCCCGACAAGATCGGCGGCAAGGGCAAGACCCTGGTCAAAGCCGCCGCCGGCACCGTGGATCGACAGCAGCGGAATGCCCGCACCGCTGTCGGCGTATTCGATCGGGCCGATGTCGAGGTAGGCGATTAGACTGCCTCGGCTGACCGCGTCCCGCTGACGGCCAAGCTCGTTCTTGTAATTCAAGAAAGCCACACCGGCCATAACCGCTATGGTGATGGGCATGACCAGCAGGAATGTGCCGATTCGTCTCATAGCGGGCGCTCCTGCACGCGAAAATTGGCCCGCATCGCCTGGAAGGACGTCGACATATCTCAACCCCTCCTTGAGCGATCGCGATCCGCCATCGTTGGTCGCCAGACAAGAATGACTACTGCAAGGATCCCAATGGCAGATGCCACCAATTGTGCCGGCCAGATGGCTCAATTGTAGGCTACCAGATTTGCGAGAGACTCGTCGCTGGTGAAGGACGGCAGCGAGCGAAGCTCCATCCACCTCACCGTAGCGACAATCGCTGCGCGTCTATTTGATCTGACGCGAATCGACGACGTTGCATTCCGGCGCCACTTGAAATCGATCCGACAACAGGAAAGCATCGACAGGCCGCTCTGTTCCCGTTCACGTGCGCAGCACCCGGTAGATCGCGGGGATGACCAGCACCGTCAGCAGCGTCGAGGACGCCAGGCCGAACAGCAGGGAGATCGCCAGCCCCTGGAAGATCGGGTCGGTCAGGATCACTGCCGCGCCGATCATGGCGGCGAGTGCCGTCAGCAGGATCGGCTTGAACCGGATGGCTCCAGCCTTGATCAGCACCTCGCTTAGCGGCCTTTCAGGCGACGCCGCGTGGCGGATGAAGTCGACCAGCAGGATCGAGTTGCGCACGATGATGCCGGCCAGCGCGATGAACCCGATCATCGAAGTGGCCGTGAACGGCGCGCCGAACAACCAGTGCCCGCCGAGGATGCCGATAAAGGTCAATGGGATCGGGGTGAGGATCACCAGCGGCACCTTGAACGACCCGAACTGCGCGACAACCAGGATGTAGATACCGAGCAGCGCGACCCCGAAGGCAGCCCCCATGTCACGGAAGGTCACCCAGGTGACTTCCCATTCACCATCCCACAACAGGGTCGGCCGGCTTTCATCCTCCGGCTGGCCATGCAGCGCGATCGCGGGCTTCTGCAAGCCGGTCCAGTCTTGAGCGTCGATGGCCTTGCCGACAGCCAGCATGCCGTAAAGCGGCGCCTCGAAGCTGCCGGCAAGCTCGGCCGTCACCATTTCGGCGGCGCGGCCATTGTGCCTGAACACCGGGAACGAAGCGCGCTCCGGCGTCGCCCGCACGACATCGCCGAGTTCGACCACGCCGCGGTCGCCGGGCAGGACATTCGACGGAATTGGCGTGGTCAGGAAGCGCTCGTCGAGCGTCTTTTCGCCCTTCGGCCGCTCGATGCGGATCGGGATCGGCTGGCGGCCGCCGCCGCGATGCGAATAGCCGACGGTCCTCCCGCCATTGAGGATGGCGAGCGTGTCGAAGACGTCGCTTTCCTCGACATGGAAGAACTCCGCATCGTCGGTCGAAATCGTGGCGCGCAGTCGGCGCGCGGGCTGGCCCCAGGAATTGTCGACGTCGACGATGAAAGGCACGGAGCGAAACGCCGTCTCGATCCTGGCGGCGACCTTGCGGCGCGTCTCGCCGTCAGGTCCGTAGATCTCGGCCAGCAGGGTCGCCATCACCGGCGGGCCGGGCGGCGGCTCGACGACCTTCAGGCTGGTACCTTCCGGCACCGGGATCGTTGCGATGCGCTGGCGCACATCGAGCGCGATCTCATGGCTGGAGCGGGTACGGTTCGCTTTCGGCAGCAGGTTGAGCGCAACGTCGCCCTGCTGCGGCTCGGTGCGCAGGACGGCATGGCGGACGAGGCCGTTGAAATTGAAGGGCGCCGCCGTTCCGGCATGTGTCTGGACCGTTCGGACCTCCTCCAGCTCGAGAACCTTGGCGGCGACGGCCTGCGCCACCGCATCGGTCGCCTCGACGGAAGACCCTTCCGGCAGGTCGATGGTGACCGACAGTTCGGACTTGTTGTCGAAGGGCAGGAGCTTGACGGTGACGTGCTCGGTGTAGAACAGCGCAAGCGAGCCAAGCGTCAGCACGCCGACGGCAAGGAGGAAAGCCCAGCTCGCCTTCTTCGAGGCCAGGATCGGCCGGGCGACGGCTGTGTAGGCGCGGCCGAGCGGACCGCCATTGCCATGGTCTTGATGGGCGTGCACCGGCGCCCGTTCGGCGAGTTTGAGCATCAGCCACGGCGTCACCATCACCGCGACGAAGAAGGAGAAGATCATCGCCGCCGACGCATTGGCCGGGATCGGGCTCATATAGGGGCCCATCATTCCCGAGACGAACAGCATCGGCAGCAGGGCTGCGACCACGGTCAAGGTGGCGACGATGGTCGGGTTGCCGACTTCGGCCACCGCCTCGATCGCCGCTTGCCGACGATCGCGCCCGCCGCCCATGGCCCAGTGGCGCGAAATGTTCTCGATCACCACGATGGCGTCGTCGACGAGGATGCCGATGGAAAAGATCAGCGCGAACAGCGAGACGCGGTTCAGCGTGTAGCCCATGACGCGCGAGGCAAACAGCGTGAGCAGGATGGTCACTGGAATGACGACGGCCACGACCATGGCTTCGCGGCGGCCGATGGCGACCCAGACCAGCACGATGATCGAGATCGTGGCCAGGCCGAGGTGGTAGAGGAGCTCGTTGGCCTTGTCGTTGGCGGTTTCACCGTAGTTGCGCGTCACGTCGATCGAGATATCGCCGGGGATCAGTCCGCCCTGGAGCAGGGCGACCCGATGCAGGATAGCATCAGCGACGGCGACCGCGTTCGATCCGGCGCGCTTGGCAATGGCGAGCGTGACCGACGGCACGCGCTCCACGCCGGCGCCGGCCCTGGTGACCGTGGATACCAGCGCTTCACCGGTGTCGGTGGCGAAGGCGACGTCGGCGACGTCGCGGACATAGACGGGCCGGTTGTCGCGCGAGGTCAAGAGCAGGTTGCCGATCTGGTCGGGCGAAGCCAGCGTCTCGCCGGCGACGATATCGATCTGCTCGCCCTGATTGCGCACGCGCCCAGTCGGAAAAGCCTTGTTGGCGCCGGAAACCTTGGCCGCGAGCTGCTGCAGGGTGACGCCGTAAAGAGCGAGCTTCTCCGGGTTCGGGCCGACGCGGATGATCTCGCCGGTGTCGCCGACCAGATAGGTAAGGCCGACATTGTCGATCTTGGCAATCTCGGTGCGCAGTTCGCGCGCGATGCGGGTGAGGTCGTTGGCAGTCATGCGCGCGGCCGCCTCCGGCTTCGGCGACAGTGTCAGCGTGACGATGGCGACGTCGTCGATGCCGCGGCCGACGATCAGCGGCTCGGGCACACCGATGGGAATGCGATCCATGTTGGCGCGCACCTTGTCGTGGACGCGCAGCACCGCGGCGTCCGACGATGTGCCGACGACGAACCGGGCGGTGACCATCACCTGATCGTCGCGGGTCTGGGAATAGACATGCTCCACGCCGTCGATACCCTTGACGATCGTCTCCAGCGGCTCGGTGATCAGCTTGACGGCATCGTCGGCCTTCAGCCCGTCCGCGCGCACGAAGATGTCGACCATCGGCACCGAAATCTGCGGCTCCTCCTCGCGCGGCAGCGTCAGCAGCGCCACCAGCCCGAAGGCGAAAGCCGCGACCAGGAACAGTGGCGTCAGCGGCGAGCCGATGAAGGCCCGCGTCAGCGCGCCGGCAATACCGAACGATGCTGGATCTTTCATGGCGTGATCACGACATCGCCGGCCGCGAGGCCTGTCAGGATCTCGACATAGTCGCCGCCGGCGCGCTTGGTCCGCTCGCCGGCGACCACCGCACGTTCGGCATCGCCGCCGCCGGCGGCGACGCGCACGAAATCGATCCCCGAACGGGTCTCGATCGCCGATGCCGGCACCAGCAGCGCGGAGCGCTCGGCGACCGGCAGCTCGACCAGGACCCGGGCATCGATGAAATTGGTATCGAGATTGTCGACCTCGACATCGGCGATAACACGGCCATTGTCCATCTGCGGATAGATCTTGGCGAGCCGGCCGGCGGACTCCTTGCCGCCGGCATTGATGCGGATGACGGCTCCCTGCTTCAGCGACCCCGCGTAGCGCTCCGGAACAGCCAGCCGCAGGAACACGCCACCGCCACCGATGGTGGCCACCACTTCACCGGCCATGATGACGGCGCCGCGCGTCACCGGCACGTTCAGCACGCGGCCATCGCCGGGAGCAAGGACATCGCCCTCGGCGCCCTGCTGCACGATCACCGAACGCTGCGCCTCGGTCGCGGCAAGCTGGTTGCGCGCGACGTCGACCTCGGTGCGCAGCTGATCGAGACGCTGCGCGGTAATAACGCCCTTGTCGACCAGGGTCTGGCCGCGTTCGAGTTCGGATTGAGCCGTATCCAGCTGTGCCCGCAGGGCGCGCAGCTCGGCATCGAGCGCGGCGACCTGAAAGGCGATCTTGTCGTCCTGGACGGTGGCGATCTTCTGCCCCGCCTTGACCATGTCGCCCTCGGTGATCGCCAGCTCCATGACAACGCCGCCGATGCGGGCGCGCGCCGGAACGGTGTCGCGCGCCTCGACACGGCCATAGACCGCCTTCCATTCGGTCACCGTGGTCGGCGCCAGCGTCAGCGTGCCGGCAAGCGCCGGAGAGGTAGCCAGCAACGCGGCGAATAGAACAGACGAGCGCATCTTGACCTTCCTCAGAACGCGCATCCAGGCTTGACGCCGAGCTTGCGGAAGATCATCGCCGCCGGACAGAAGCCGGTGAACGCCGATTGCAGCATGTTGAGGCCGACAAAGACCGTCAGCCAGACGAACAGCGGCGAGACAAAAGCGGTAAGCGCGACGGACAAAAGCACCATGGTGCCCGCGAAGGCCAGAACGGAACGGTCGATGGACATTGTCATCTCCATTTGTATATGATTATATTTTAATATACGAATACTTATCATTGACTGCAAGGGCTCGTGTTGAATTTGCCGCAGGCGACCGCTGGTTGTCGCTTGCCCGCCAACCGGCCCCATCGCCGGCTTACCTTGGTCAGTCAGCCGGGACATCCACGGATGCCTCGACTTTGATCTGCTTGAGCTTGTCGATGCCCAGCACCTGCAGCACCAGGCGTTCGTAGAAGGGTTCGGCCTTGCCGGTCCTGATCTTGTGCAGGAAATACTTCTCGAAGCCGACCTTGGCGGTGTGCACCCATTTGCCGGAAGACGACCAGTTGACGTTGCGCGGCGGGATCTGCGGCTGCGCCACGAAGGCCACGCCGGAATCGCCGAAATCGGCGAGACAAACCGCATTCCATGTGCCCTGGGCATCGGGCGCGATGCCTTTGACCAGCCGGCCGATGTTGCGGGCCGTCGCGATGACCATGGATTCGATCATGAAGCCGGTCTTGGGCACGCCTACCGGAACCGGCGTCTTGCCGATCGGCGGGATGGCAACGCAGACGCCGACCGCGAATATGTCGGGGAAGGCTGGGTTGCGCTGGTGCTTGTCGACGAGGATGAAGCCGCGCGGATTGGTGAGGCCTTCGATGCCGCGCACCGCCGCCACGCCACGGAACGCCGGCAGCATCATGGCGAAGGCATGCGGCAATTCATGCGCCTGTCTGACCGACCCATCGTCGGCGATTTCCTGGACGAACATCTTGCCCGGCTCGACCCTGTCGATCTTGGCGTTGCAGATCCACTTGATGTGATGCTGGCGCATCTCGCTCTCGAGCAGGCCCTTGGTGTCGCCAACGCCGTCGAGGCCGAGATGGCCGATATAGGGTTCCGAGGTGACGAAGGTCATTGGGACGCGATCGCGCACCTTGGCGTCGCGCAACGCCTTGTCGAGAATGAAGGTGAACTCATAGGCGGGCCCGAAGCAGGACGCGCCCTGGACCGCGCCGATGACGACCGGACCGGGCTTGGCGACGAGCGCGTCGAAGGCCGTCTTGGCCTTGAGTGCGTGATCGATGTGGCAGACCGACTGGGTGTTGTGCTCAGGCCCGAAGCCTTCGATCTCGTCGAATGCCAGTTCGGGGCCGGTGGCGATCACCAGATAGTCGTAGGTGACGGATGAGCCGTCATTGAGTTCCACCGTGCGCTCGACCGGGTGAACGCGCCTGGCACCTTGCGGATGAAAGCCGATGTTGCGCCGCGCCAGCACCGGAACAAGGTCGATTTCGATCGCTTGCCGGTCGCGCCAGCCAACGGCGACCCAGGGGTTGGACGGCACGAATGAATAGTGGCTGCCATTGTTGACCACGGAAACCTGATGTTCGCTCGCCAGTTCGTCGCGAAGCTCGTAGGCCATGATGGTACCACCCAGCCCGGCACCCAGGACCACAACATGCGCCATGCTCTATCCTCCCATTGCGGCGGTGCTTGCGTGCAGAGCCGATGTTTGCCGCTCCCGCAGACAGCGACGTTGGCTCATCTTGCGCCCTTGCGACCGGTTGCGACTTGATGCGGGTCAAACGATCCTGCCAGTGTGGATTTCCCGCAGGGTCATCGACCCGTCGGCTTGACAGGCGACAGCATCGGGCCAATATTATGCGCAACTGTTAATATTCTAATGTGTTCATATGCGCAATAAGAAAGTCGCCGAATTGGACAAGAGGGCGCGCGAGGCATCCGAACTGCTCGCGGCAATGGCCAATGAAAAACGGCTGATGATCCTGTGCCACCTGCTGGACGGCGAGACGTCCGTCAACGAACTGGCGGACCTTGTCGCGATGAACCAGTCGGCGCTGTCGCAGCAACTGTCGAAGCTCAGGGCATTGAAGCTGGTCGACACCCGCCGCGACGCCCAGCAGGTCTACTACCGCCTGGCTTCGGAGGAGGTGGAACGCATACTCCAGACGCTCTACGGCATCTACTGCGACCCCGAGACGAAAACGGCCAAAGCCAAGCGTGGGTGACGTCCGCCAGCACGGCTGGCGCGAGGGTCGGAGCCTGCCCTGCCTTACGCCGATTTCCTCAATCGGCCGGCTGCATGGCATCGCGGAACTAGCCATGGTCGAAGACGCTCGACAAGGTGTGTGCGTCAAGTTCTGCAAAATTGGGCGGCCCTGGAAGGCCATGCAGTCGCCAGTGCATCGAATCGGGCTGAACTGACTAGGTAGTATCCCTTAGGGACATAACCGAATTTCGCGATCTGCGGATTCGCGCGATTGCTGTGTCACGGACCAACCGGGGAGACAGCCATGTACGCTCGACAGATCGCCAAGATTGAACTGCCGACACAGCCGAGCCCTTTCGCTCTCCTCGACGGGGCTATGGCGCAACCAGTCAGCTTCTTCCCGGCCGGCACGGAGATCTACGCCCAGGGCGAAAAGGCCGGGCCTCTTTACCAGGTCGAGTTCGGCGCCGTGCGTGTGTACCGGCTGCTGGCTGACGGCCGCCGGCAGATCAGCGCCTTTCATATGGCCGGAGAGACTTTTGGCTTCGAGGCCGACGCCACGCATCATTTCTTCGCAGAGGCAATCAACGCGACCGGTATCCGCGTTGTCCGGATCGCCGCGGCCGCGGACATGTCCCGCCAGTTGCTGCCGCTGGCGCTCAAGGGTTTGATCAGAGCCCAGGAGCATCTGCTGGTCCTCGGCCGCCAGAACGCCATCGAACGGGTCGCCGCATTCCTGGTCGACATGACGGAACGTCAGGGCGGCTTGCGCCAGGTCGAATTGCCGATGTCGCGCCTGGATATTGGCGACTATCTCGGCCTCACCATCGAGACCGTGTCGCGGGTCTTCACCCGCCTGAAGGACAAAGGCGTCATTCGCCTGCTCGGCCTGCGCAGCATCGAAATCCTCAAGCAGGACGTGCTTTTGGACATGGGCGAATAACCGCCCTCGCCGCTGCGATGAAGCCAGACCACAGACCAAGGATCAGATGCAATGAACAAGACGCTCACCACCCACACGGGATTCCGTTTCCAAGTGCGCGGCGCGCGCCCCGAGGACGAGCCGGCATTGGCCGAGTTTTTCACCCATGTGACGCCTGAAGATCTGCGCTTCCGCTTTCTCGGCGCCGTGCGGGAAGTTTCGCACGAACGGCTGGTTGCCATGACGCGCTCGGATGATGCTCATATCCATAACTTCCTTGCATTTGCACCAGACGGAATGTTGATCGCGGTAGCGACGCTCGCCAGCGATCCGGCCGACCGGCGTGGCGAGGTCGCAATCTGCATTCGCGACGACCGCAAGCACCTGGGTGTCAGTTGGGAGTTGCTCGCCCACATTGCCCGCCATGCGGATGATCAGGGTCTCGACATGATCGAGTCGATCGAAAACCGGGAAAACCACGCAGCAATCGAGCTCGAGCGCGAGATGGGCTTCACAATCACGACGGACCCGGATGACGCAACACTCGTGCTGGTCCAGCGCAAGCGTGGCGCCAAGTTGCCGAAGTAAGGTGCGGCAGCGGCCCCAGCAGCTTGCGGACCACTCAGACGGTGTTCAGCGCGCGAGCCACGGGCTGTTCCTCGTCAGCCGGAACGACGAGAATGTCGACGCGGGAATGTCGCGCGCTGACACTCCGTGCACCTTTCCGATTCCAATCATCATCGAGCTCGACCCCAAGCCATGCGGCTGACGCGCAGATCTCGTGCCGGATCAATGGCGCGTGTTCACCGATGCCAGCGGTGCAGCCCGGCACCCCGGCCTATTGCACGGAACTGACGGCGAATGAGCTAAAGT
Source organism: Mesorhizobium sp. ESP7-2 (assembly GCF_020164715.1). Lineage (NCBI taxonomy): Bacteria > Pseudomonadati > Pseudomonadota > Alphaproteobacteria > Hyphomicrobiales > Phyllobacteriaceae > Mesorhizobium > Mesorhizobium sp. ESP7-2. The sequence goes on along the minus strand of NZ_JAIUGQ010000004.1, from coordinate 13,429 downwards.
CGGCGCTGCGGTCGGCCGAACACCCTCGCGCCAATCGCGACGCTCTCCTCAGGGAATTCATGGCAGCCGGCGGCAGACTGACGCACGACGAAATCGTCACCCCCGGCGGTGACTGCGTGATCACCGAAGCCTGAAATTGCTGAAAGGAAGTGATCGACCTGTCGCTATGGCAGCTACTGACCTGCCCGCCTAGCGTCCGCTTCGTGACGCCGTCGGAGTTCCTCGCGGAAAACGCTTCTTGCCTCCTTCAGGCTGCGCTTGCCGAGAAGCCTGGCGAACCTGGCGACGGTCGTCTTCGAGACGCCGGCGCTGGCAGCAATCTCGAGCGCACTGTCGAAAGCCAGAAGTTCAGGACGCGAAAAGGCGACGGCGGCGAGTTTTTCGACTTGCGGCGGGAAAACGAGCTCGCGACAAGCAATCCCTCCTTTCAGATCCGCAAAGGTCGCCGACCGATTGGTGCCGTGATCTGAAACCGACATGTCCCACCACCTTCGCGCAATCCTTCAGATCTCGCTAATCGACACGGTGCGCCGCTCTTCCACCGACTTGATGCATGCCAGAGCGATCGCAAGCGCGGTGCGCGCGTCCTGACCGGTCGGCCCTTTGACCACGCCGCTGCGAACCGCGCCTACGAAGGAGGCAAGCTGCGCGGTGTAGCCGTGCACGAAATGATCGGTGTCGCGCCGCCACGTATCGCTGGAGACGCCGTTTTTGTCGAAGAGGGTCATGCTCGAGCGGCGCACGTCGCCCATGGTGATCATGCCGCCCGAACCGAAGACTTCGCCACGAATATCGTAGCCGTACAGGGCGGAAAAATTGGCTTCGGCTACGGCGATCGACCCGTTGTCGAAGCGGATTGTGACGACGGCCGTGTCGTGGAAGCCTTTGTCCTTGGCATCGGGGCGCACGAGCGCATCGGCGATTGCCGTGACCTCGACCGGCCGAGCTGCGGGGTTGAGCCAGATAAGCGTGTCGAAGTCGTGGATCAACGTCTCGTAGAAGATCGTCCACCGTGGCGTCTTTTCCGGATTGCCGCCATAAGGGCCGGGATCGCGCGTCAGCGACCGGATCAATTGCGGCGTACCCACCTTGCCCGCATCGATCGCGGCGCGTCCTTCGGCGAAAGCCTGATCCCAGCGGCGGTTGAAGCCTACCTGGAGCGGCACGCGAGCGCTGGACGCGGCGGCGATGGCGCGATCGGCCTCTTCGAGGGTCAGTGCCATAGGCTTTTCGCAGAAGACGGCCTTGCCGGCCACGGCCGCCTGAACGGCGAGGCTGGTGTGGAAGCGTGCCGGCGATGCAATGATGACGGCTTCGACCGCCGGATCGGCGAGCACCGACGACACGTCGGTCGCGGCGGTTGGCACGTCCAGATTTCTGGCGAGTGCCTGCGCCGCGCCCTCGGCCGGATCTGCGATCGCGACCAGATTTGCGTCGACAAGCCGGCGCACAACGGTTTCAGCGTGGAAGGAACCGATGCGGCCAGCCCCGATCAGGGCGATGTTCACGGGGCGTTGGGCAGGCATTTGATACTCCGAAATTCAATTGACGAGAAAAGGGTGGCCTAGCAGGTGAAAGCCTGGCGGAAGCGACTGAGCGCGAGCTCGTCGTCGCCCGACGGCCAGGCCTCCATGCCGATGACGCCGCGGTAGCCCATCTGGTAGAGGGCGCGGGCGATGGCGGGGTAGTTGATTTCTCCGGTACCCGGTTCGTTGCGGCCGGGAACATCGGCCACTTGGATCTCCCCGATGTGGGGAAGCGCAAGGCGGCAGAGCTCGATCAGATTCCCTTCGCCGATCTGCGCATGGTAGAGGTCGAGGTTGAGCTTGAGCGACGGCCGGTTGACCGACGCGACGAGCGCGATCGTGTCGGCCGCCTTGGCGAACGGTGTTTTCGGGTGGTCGACAGCCTCGTTGAGGTTCTCGAGCACGAAGGTCACGCCTTCCTGCTCGCCAAGGTCGGCGATGCGATTGAGCGTATCGCGGGCCTTGAGCCACATTTGGCCGGTCACGACTTCGGACTTGACGACCGGCAGCCCCTGCCCGTCGAGCCCCGTGCCATGAAGGTTGAGCCGCGGGCAATTCAGCTCCTTGGCGACCGGTATGGAGAGTTTCGCCGTCCTGATCAGCTCGTCCGCAACCGCGTCATCGGCGAGCGTGCCTGTCACATAGCCGGTCATCGAGGAAAACGAGGCTCCAGACCTGGCAAGCGCGGCAATGTCGTGCTTCGTCCAGTCCCAGATCTCGGCGGCGAAGCCAAGTTCGGTGATCCGCGCGAGGCGATCGAGCACAGGTAGCGAGCGGAACACCATCTCCGCGCAAACCGCCAAGGTGAAGGGTCCCGCGGTCTCAAGGGCCGTTGTCATCATCAATATCCCGTTCGAGGTTAGATCGTTCCGCCGAGCTCGTCGGACAGGGTCTGCAGTTCCTTGCCGCCGGCCATCATGTTTTGCAGTTCATCGATGCCGATCTCGCCTTTGGCGCAGGTGCCAAGCGTCTTGCCCCGGTTGAGCACGGTGAACCGGCTGCCGACAGCATAGGCATGACGGACATTGTGGGTGATGAAGATCACGCCTAGGCCCTTCTGCTGAACCTGATGGATGTATTTCAGCACCATCGATGTCTGGGCGACGCCCAGCGCCGAAGTCGGTTCATCGAGAATCAGGACCTTGGCCCCGAAGTAGACGGCGCGCGCGATGGCCACGCATTGCCGCTCGCCGCCCGAGAGCGTGCCGACCGCCTGGTTGGGGTCGCGGATGTCGATGCCAATCTTGCGCATCTCCTCATGCGTCACGGCATTGCAGTGCTTGAAGTCGATGTGACGGAATGGCGGGATGCCCTTGAGCGGCTCGCGGCCCATGAAAAAATTGCGGGTGATCGACATCAGCGGGATCATCGCCAGATCCTGATAGACCGTGGCAATGCCGGCATCGAGCGCGTCGCGAGGGCTGTTGAAGGTGACACTTTTGCCCTCGACGAGGATGTCGCCGCTGGTCGGACGAACAACGCCGGAAAGCGTCTTGATGAGCGTCGACTTGCCGGCGCCATTGTCGCCCAGCAGGCACAGCACCTCGCCTTGCGACACCTTCATCGAAACGCCCGACAGCGCGATGACGGAACCATAGTGCTTGACGATGTTGTTGACCTCGATGACGGGCGGCGAGGTCACTGTCTTGCCATCAGCCATGATCAGCGCTCCCCTGTCACCTTGCGGCGGATGAAGTTGTTGAAGAGGACGGCCAGAAGCAACATCGAGCCCAGGAACACCTGGAACCAGTCGGAGTCGAACTGGGTGTATGTCAGGCCGATGGAGACGAGGCCGAAGATGATGGCGCCGAAGAAGGCGCCGATCGCCGAGCCATAGCCGCCAGTCAGCAGGCTGCCGCCGATGACGGCCGCAATGATGGCCTCGAATTCCTTCTGAAAGCCGCGGCGCGCGTCCGTCGAGCCTGCATCCAGCACAGTGATGATGGCAACGAGCGCCGCCGCGCACGCCGTCAGGGCGAAGAGCCCCGTCTTCACGCGGTCGACAGGCACGCCGGAATTTCTCGCCGCGACCGGATCGCCGCCTGCCGCGAAGATCCAGTTGCCGACGCGCGTGCGCAGTAGCATCCAGGTGGCGACCCCCGTGATCCCGACGAACCAGAGAACCGAGACCGGCACACCCGTCACCTTGGGCACGCCATTGTCGAATTTCTCGATGAGATCATGCTCGGCCAGCCAGTTGAACAAGGGTTGGAAGGCGACGCCCGAAAACACCTGCTTCAGCAATCCGTCGCCGACGACATCCTCTATCCCGCGCAGTTGGGTCGAGCCGCCAGTCGCCCATTTGAGGCCGACCAGGGTCAGGCCACGCAGGATGAACAGGAAGGCAAGCGTAACGATGAACGAGGGCAGCCGCGTCCTGATGACGATCTGCCCGTTGACCGCGCCCATGACGGCCGCAAGCAGCAGCGTGAAGACGATGGAGATCCAAAGCGACTGACCGAAATTGGTCAACAGCGCGCCGAAGATCAGGCCGGTGAAGGCCACCATCGAGCCGATCGAAAGATCGAACTCGCCGCCGATCATCAAGAGCGAGGCGGCGATGGCCAGGATCCCCAGTTGCGACGCCGGCGCCAGGATGGTCATCAGGCCGGAAAGCGAAAACATCGAGGGGTCGGCGGTGAAGAAGAAGAACACCACCACCAGGACCAGCCCGGCGACGGCGCCGAGCTCGGGCCGGCGCATCATATGTGTGAGAAAACCGACTTGCCTGATCCGCTCATCGGGTTTCGCGGCAGCGGCGCTCTGTTGTTCGATCTGAGCCATGATTCCTCCCGATAGCGTGCGAAGTTGCCGAGGTGCTCGTGTCCGGACGGTGTTGCGGAACTTGCGGCTGGCGGTCGAGCGCCCTCCCCGAAACCGGGGAGGGACCGTCGACAATCGGATGCTTGATTCAGCGAATGCCCTTGGCCGACAATTCGACGACCTGCGCCGCCTTGTCCTTGGTGATCAGGTTCGGACCGGAAGGCACGTTGCCGCCCGGGATCAGGCCGTATTTCGCATAATTCGCCAGGAAGACGACCGGCAGATATCCCTGCAGGAACTGCTGCTGGTCGATGGCAAAGGCGGCGTCGCCTGCCGCGACCGCCTTCAGGAAGTCCGCCGAAAGGTCGAAGGTGGCGACATTGATCTTGCCGAGCTTGCCGACATCCTTGACGGCGGCCAGCGACGGTTCGCCGGCGGTGCTGGCGCCGAGCGCCATGATCGTGTCGATGTCCCCGTTCGCGCTCAATGCCGCCTTCACCTTGGCGCGGACGTCGGCGGGATCATTGGAAACCGGCAGAACCTTCACTTTGCCTGCAAAGCCGTCGCCGAAGCCCTTGCAGCGCTGGTCGAGCGCGACATTGCCGACTTCCTGGTTGACGCAGATGGCCGTCTTGCCGCCCATCTCCTTCAGCTTCATTCCCGCCGCCTTGCCGGCGCTATACTCGTCCTGGCCGACATGCAGGAGAGCGCCGAGCGACTGCGAAACATCGGAGCCGGAATTTATCGAGATGACCGGGATTCCGGCAGCGACCGCCTTCTTGATCGAGGGCCCAAGCGCGGAAGCGTCCGGAATCGAGACGATCAGCCCGTTCGGCTTCTGATTGACCGCCGCGTTAATCAGCTGGCTCATCGCCACCATGTCGAACGTCTCGGGCGCGCGATAGTCGACCTTGACGCCGACATCCTTGGCGCCCGCCGTCACGCCGTTCTTTACGACCGACCAGAACGGGTCGTTGGCCTGGCCATGGCTGACGACGATGATCTTGACGTCCTTTGCCGAAGCGATCTGGGCACCAGTCACAAGGCAGCCGAGCACGGCCGCGCCAAAGGCAAGCTTCCTCACTATCGATTTCATTTCGATTCCTCCAAATGGGCGCAGCTTAGCGGCGCCCCTCCTCCATCTTTCGGCGCATTCACACGCGCCGATGCTCCCGTCTGGCTACCTCTTTGCTACCGGTAGCAAACGTGCATATTCATAGCGGCGGGCGAAGGAATGTCAACGTCCATTTCATTTTGCCGTAAAATGAAATAGGCATTCCATATGACGACGCGGGCGGGAAGAGTGATGGCTAAGAGGGCGACTGCAAGAGACGTCGCGGAACAGGCGGGCGTCTCCAAATGGACGGTCATTCGCGCCTTCACGCCGGGGGCGTCGATCACCGAGAGCAGCCGTGCCAAGGTCATGGTTGTCGCGGAAAGGCTGAACTACCGGCCCAACCTGCTCGCCCGAAGCCTTGCGACCAATCTTACGCATCAAGTGGCCGTTCTCGTCGACGACTTCGAAAATCCCTACAAGCTGTCGTTCCTCGAGCGGCTAACTCTCGAACTTCAATCGGAAGGTCTCGTTGCCGTCCTGATCAACATCAACGAGCATTTCGACCACGTGCATGCGCTTCTCAACGCCGATCAGCGCCAGCTGGATGCCGTGATCATGTGCGGCACCGCTTTCAGAACCGAAATGCTGCAGGATATCAGGCTGGACGGAGCGGCCCCGATGTTCGTTCTGGCACGCGACAGCCAGATCCCCGGCGTGCCTGCGATCAACTGCGACACCACCCTGGCCATCAAGGACCTGTGCAGGCATCTGCATGGAAAAGGATACCGACGCCCGGGCTTCATGGCCGGACCAAAGACTTTGTCGACCGCGCTTGGCCGGCATCGGGGCTTCAAGGCATTCTGGAAGGCTCACGGCATCGCCGAGATGCCGGAACTGGTGGCGCACCATTATAGCGCGGCCTCGGGCGCGGAGGCTGTGCGGCGCTATCTGAACGAGGTATCGCCCGCTGATCGCGTTGACGTCCTGCTGTGCGAAAACGATGTCCTGGCCTTCGGGGCGATGGACGTCATCCGCAGCGAGTTCGGCTTGAAGGTGCCGGCGGACATCGCCGTGGCGGGCTTCGATAACACGCTGTTCGCTGCCGCGCCGGCCTATGATCTAACGACATACGAACAACCCGTCGAGGCAATGGTGAAGGCAACCGTTGCCATGATCTTGGGCCGCGAGCCCAAGAAGACGGTGATCATTCCCGGACGACTGGTCGTGCGCGGATCCGCGTGACGCCAGGCAGGTGCCGGTAGGCATCTGTTCCGTGCGAAGGAGGCGTTCTGACCGCCGCGAAGTCGCCTATTGGTGTTCGGACGCTCGCGCGACGACGAACAATGATGTTCCAACTGAAAGTCGACATTGGCTCCTGACCCAACAGCTATAGACCGGCGCGCTGTAGCTCGAACCGGACCTTGGCTTCGGAAACGGCTGGAACGCTCTGCTGGTTGAGGCGACTTCAGGCCCTGGCAAGATTCAGGATTTGCAGGAAGCCGCGCCGCAGTCTCAAGCGCTACCCGCGAGGCTATCATTGAGAGGTCGGTAACACGTCCCGATCGCGGAAAGCCGTTTGGGGCGCTCTCAATTTTGGTGCGGTCGCCCGCAGACGCAACTGGTTTGACGATATAGGCGCTCCTCGTGAGTGACCAGTCAAACTCCCTCGCTGCCTCAGAACCGGGTAAGGCGCTCTGCGGGTTGTGGCGACTTCAAACCCTGGCATGAGCACTCCGGATCAGCCGGCAATCTTGCGGCAGTTTCCAGCGCAACTCGCGATGCTGTCATAGAGAGGCTTGGCAACACGTCGTCCTGAAGCAATTCCTGGCGATTGCGGTCCATATAATCGTTGAAGCCCGCCGTCACGAACGCACAAGGCACGAAACAGGCACCGATCTCGCGCGACAAGGTCGCTTCGGGGGCAATCGAATGGTTGAGCACATCAGCCCCCATGCTTCGAAACGCCAGGGCTTCGGCCGGACTTGTCAGCCTCGGCCCGTAACAGTGGGCAGCCACCAACTGCTGTTCGATACCATGAACACGGCATTCGCGCGGCCAATGACGGCGGGCGGTTTCCACCAGAACGGCCGCGCACCTTGGGCATACGATCTGCTTGCCCGAGCAGTCGAAACTCTGGCGCCCGGGAAGCAGTGAAAACGGCGTCTGCGTCAGTTCGATGATATCGGCGGCCACCACCATGTCGCCGGGCTTGATCGCCTTGTTGACGGCGCCAATGGTCGAGCAGGACAGAACCTGCCGGACACCAGCTCGCATCAACACCCAGAACGCGCGGCGATGGCAGGAATGGTCGATATGGTCGCGAGGGTTGCCGTGCGAATACATACATAGCGCCTGTTTCGTTTTGCCTTCGGCGGTAATCGAGGCATCGAACTCGATGAGCTTCCAGTGGTCGGTGCGGCCAAAGGGTGTCTCAAAGCTCATATCGCGCTGTAAGGTGCGCACGCCGTCGACTTCGACATCCTCCGGAAAGGCCAGTCCCCAGTTTGCCGAGCCGGTGATGATCGCCAGCCCCACCTTGGGTATGTCTGTCGAATGATCGGCTGCGATAGGATTGATTGGCATGGTTTTCGGTCTCAGTCAGGATTTTTGGCGAAGGGTAACGATCAGGATGACGGCCACGACAATGGCGGTCCACAATGTCGAGATCGCCGCGATGGTCGGATCGATCTGGTCGCGCAGCGACAGGAACATGAGTTTCGGCAGCGTGCTGTTTCGACCACTCGCGACGAAGATCGAGATGACAGACTCATCGAGCGAGGTCAGGAAGGCCATCAATGTCGCCGACAACAGGCTGATTTGAAGTTGCGGAACGATGATGCCGCCAATGGATCTGGTCCAGTCGGCGCCCAGGCTGCGCGCCGCCTGAACCTGGTTCCAGTCGAAGCGGGCAAGAGCGGGCGCCAACACAATGCAGGCGACCGGGACGGCCAGCACCACATGCCCGACCAGCACGCCGAACAGCGTTCCGACCAGGCCTTGCGCCGCCAGCACGAAGAAGAGGCCTATCGCAAGCAGGATTCCCGGCACGATGGAGGGGGTGAGCAGCACGCCCTGAATGGTCGCGGCGGCCTTGCCGCCGAGCCTGTTCATCGAGATGCAGGCCAGTAGCGCCAGCGGCACCGCAACCGCCGCCGTCAAGGTCCCAAGAATCAGGCTCGTCCTCAGCGCGGCCATCCATGTGGCTGAGCCGAAGAAGTTCTCATACCAGCGCAACGAATAGGCGCGCGGCGGAAACTCGAGAAGGTCGGACGCCGAAAAGGAGAGCGGCACGACGACAAGCGTCGGCAGTATCAAGAACGCCATGACAAGCGCGGAAAAGCCCCATAGAAGGACGCGAGCGAGCCTGTTGTCCAGATAGGCCTCAAGCATGGGCCGTGCCCATCTTGTTGTGTGCCATCAGCCGTCTTGCCGTCAGGAACATCACAGCGATCATCGCCATGAGCACGAGGAGCAAAATGCCCAGGACGCTCGCCGAGCCCCAATCCTGGAAAGTCGACAGCGTGCGTTCGATCCGGATGGACAGCGGATTCACCTTGCCGCCGCCAAGCACCGCTGGCGTGATGAAGAAACCGATCGTGTAGATGAAAACAATGATCGAACCCGAGAAGATGCCGCCGGCCGAAAGCGGCAGAATGACCGTGCGGATCACTTGCCCGAGCGTAGCGCCCATGCTGGCAGCGGCGCGAATGAGGTTTGTGTCGATATCGCGCATCGCGGCGTAAACGGGCAGCAGAAACAGCGGCAGCATGTAGTGAACCATGCCGATGAGCGTGCCGGTGAAATTGTAGACCAGCGGCAGTGGCTCCGCGGTCAGCCCTGAACCCGTCAAAGCCGCGTTGATCAAGCCATCACGCCGCAACAGCACGAGCCAGCCATATGTGCGCACAAGAATAGAGGTCCACAAAGGCAGCATGACGAAGGCCATCAGCACGTTGGCCACCCTTGGTCTGGCACTGGCCAGAGCCAGCGCCAGCGGAGTGCCGAGAAGGATGCAGGCCGCCAGCGTGCCCAGCGACAGTTCAAGGGTTGTGACAAGCGCCGCCCACGTCAGCCCACTCGACAGGACCTTCTCGTAGTTGCCGACGGTGTATTCCCCAGCCGTAGTCAGGAAGGATTGCCGGATGATCCAAAGGAGCGGCAGTATCGCCGCCAGTCCAACGATGAAAAGCGCCGGAAGCGACAGCGAAAGGAAGAACCGCCGCTCGCGTCGGCCGTCCGCGGCAAGAACGGGATCGGCGGCGATGGTCACGCAATCGCTCCCGGAAGCGCGTGAACTTTCTCCGCTGGCGCATAGGCGGTCACCCGCTGACCGGCCGCAAGCTCGGCGCAGCCGCCAGCCAGTGCCGCCGGAATACACACAAGGATTTCCTGCCCACCGTCAAGCGCGAGCGTCAATAGCCAGTTGTCGCCGCGAAATGCCTTGGCGCGCAGCGTCCCCTCGAGCGCCACTCCGTCCCGGCCGACCAGACTCGCATCGAGATGCAGGCTTTCCGCACGGATCATCAGGGTCTCGCGCTGCGCTTCGGCACCGTCGATCCTGCGCGCCAGGCCCGGCGCCACGATATTGGCCTCGCCCATGAACTCCGCGACGAAGCGGGTCGATGGACGATCATAGATTCGCTGCGGCGCATCGATCTGCTGGATGCGGCCGGAATTCATCACCGCGATCCGGTCGGACATGGTCAATGCCTCGCGCTGGTCATGGGTCACATAGATGGTGGTGATCCCCAGATCGTCGTGCAGGCGCCGGATCTCGTATTGCATGGTCTCGCGCAGATTCTTGTCGAGCGCCGACAACGGCTCATCCATCAGCATCACGCGAGGTTCGAAGACGATCGCCCGCGCCAATGCCACCCGCTGCCGCTGGCCGCCGGACAGGGCGGCGACGCTGCGCTCCGACAGACCTTCCAGTTTCACGCGAGCCAAGGTGTCAAGCGCCCGCTGACGCGCCTCCGCCTTCGGTATCCTGCGCAGCGCCAGCGGATACTCGACGTTGGCGAGGACGTTCATGTGGGGAAACAGGGCGTAGTTCTGGAATACTATGCCGATCTCCCGCTTGTTGGGGGCCAGGCGGGTGATGTTGCGATCACCCAACAGGAGCTTTCCGGCATCGGGCCGGACAAAACCGGCCAGAGCCATGAGCAACGTGGTCTTGCCCGATCCGGACGGGCCCAGCAGCGTGAGGAACTCGCCGGCCCTAATATCGAGCGAAACATCGTCCAGCGCGACGTAAGACCCATAGGCCTTACGCACGCTGTCGATGGTGATCGGAAGCGATTTCATCATGCGCTCCGGCCCTGCAGTTGATGCATTGGAGCGTCAGCGGCTGATCATTTCATCGAAGGCCTTTTGTGCGGCTTCGCCGTTCTTGACCCACCAGTCGGCGTTCGAGAACACTGAAGTGCCGGCATTTTCGGGCGCCGTCGCCAGGGCCTTCAAGCGGTCCTTTGGGATAAGGCCCCCTTCATATGCGGCAGGGTTGACCGGACCATAGGCGATGAAGTCGGTGAGCTTTGCCACGCGCGCGGGCTGCGTCATCGCTGCAATGAGCTTCATGGCCGCATCCTTGTTCTGGGCTCCCTTCGGCACACCAAGGCAGTCCGTGCCGATTACGGAACCCTTGAACGTGTAGTCGACGGCGCCGCCATCTGCCTTGACCGTCTGGGCCCGTCCATTCCAGGTAACGACCAGATCCGCTTCGCCGTCTTTCAGCAACTGCGCCGACTGAGCTCCCGAGGTCCACCATACCGAGACGCTTGGCTTGATCGCCTCAAGCCGCTTGATGGCGCGCTGCAGGCCTTCCGGCGTGCTGAGCACAGGATAGACGTCCGCCGGCGTCACGCCGTCGGAGAGCAGTGCGATCTCGATCAAGTCCTGCGCATTGGCGCGCAGAGCGCGACGGTTCGGGAACTTGGCGACATCCCAGAACTCCGCCCAGGTCTTCGGCGGGTTCTCGCCAAAGGTCTTGGTATTCCAAGACATGACGGTGCCGTAGGAGTCGAACGGATAGCAATAGTCCGACTTTGCGCCGGCCGGCACGGACTTGGGATCGATGATCTTGTAGTCAAGCGGCTCCAGCAGCGACTGTGCAGCCGCCTGCGCGCCTTCCGGTGAACCGAGATGGATGATGTCGGTGGTGACCGCACCCGAGGTGACCTGCATCTTCAACGCGGCAAGGCCGTCGCTCTGCGTCTCCTCGCGGACATCATAGCCAAGCTCTTTGGCGGCGGGTTCCCACATGGCTTCCTTCATGGCCTTGCCGTAGTCGCCGCCGGCGGTGGTGATGGTGACCGTTTGAGCATAGGCGGGCAAGGCAGCCGAGACTGCGATCAAGGCCAGGGAAATGCGTGGTAGCCAGGACATGGGTTCTCCTCCTCCAGGATTCATCAAAATGTCGCTTAGGTGGGGTTTTTATTAATCGTAACGTTACGATTGCAGTGAAATGCAATGGAGTCAAGCGGCTTTCAAATGGACCATTCGGTTGTGGTGGCGTTGGATTTGACCGTCAGGTCGAATCCGGTAACGTTACGAAGCTCGGCAAAATCAGCCGACGCTTCCGCAAATCAAGTCGGGCGACATGGCCAATCTAAAACAGATAGCGGCGGAACTTTCTCTTTCGGTAACCACCGTATCGCGCGCTCTGAAGGACGGGCCGGAAGTGCATCCCTCGACCGTGGCGCGGGTCAAGGAGGTGGCCAAGCGCGTCGGCTACGTGCCGGATCATCACGGTCGCGCGCTCAAAACCGGACGGACCATGACGCTGACGGCAGTGCTGCCGATGGAGACGAGCGATTACTTGTCCGATCTGGCCAAGCTTCCCCTGATCGAGGGCATGACGCTGGCGGCGCGGCAAACGGGCTATAGCCTGTCCATATATTCCACCACACCAGACGACGATCCGGTCGAAAGCATGCGGCGCCTGCTCCAGGCGCACAGCGCGGACGGACTGGTCATCACGCGCATGGTCTCGGGCGATCCGCGCGTCAAGCTGCTGCTCGACCGGGGCATGCCGTTCGTCACCTTCGGCAGAACCGATCTGGACATCGCCTATCCCTATGTCGATATCGACAATGAGCAGATCGCCTACGAGGCGACCCGACGGCTGATGGGCAAGGGCTGCCGACGTATTGCGCTGCAACTTCTCGTGCCGAAAGACCAGGCGAGCGCCAAGCGTCTGGCAGGCTATCAAAGAGCGATTGCCGAGGCCGGCATTGCGGTCGACCAATCGCTGATCGGCCACGGCACATTCACGATAGAATCGAGCGCAGCTTGGTTCGATCGCCTGCTGGCATCGTCAGATCCGCCGACTGGCCTGGCATGCGCCAATGAACTGGGCCTTCTTGGAGCGTTGCACGCACTCGGCCGGCGGGGCCTTGAGCCGGGCCGCGACGTCCACATCGTCGCCCGCGACAACACACGTCTGGCGCGCTTCCTGCCGGCGAAGATCGGCGTTCATTCCGTCGACATGGCCGCGGTTGGGCGGACACTTGTCGAAGTGCTGGAGAGGAGAATCACTAATCCGGCGGGGCCGATGGAGACAATCTTGTTCAAAGGTGAATTCGACCCTGGTGAACAGGCGGGATGCACGAACAATTTGGCAGTTGATTGAAACCGCCGCCATGTATTCGAAGTATCTCAGTTCCGTGAATCGTCACCGATTGCCTCTCGATTGACGCGGTGGAGTTTCCCCCACAATCATAGCCACGGAACTTCGCAACCCGGCTGCGCGCGACCGTATGATGAAGACCATGGGAGCGAAAAATCCAAAGAGCTCCCCGCGTCTCTACCTGCGTCTGATAGCGCCCGGGAAATGTCTGCTTCCGAGCAGCAGCAAAACTGGCCTCTACGTCGAAGATAGGCGCGAAGCCGTCGTTCAACAGGCGCAGCGAGAACGACGGCCATAAATAATGGTTCTGCGGAAGCCCCCTTCCAAGTCAGGATAACGCAGCTGCAATGACCATTGCGACACGGTTGCTGTTTTCGCACTAGAGCGGGATGAGATTAGCTTTGGTCATAGCCTGAGTTTTCGAAGTAGTGTGAGCACTCTGTCGGTGTGACGCGG
>NZ_JAIUGQ010000039.1:0-60348 GCF_020164715.1 Mesorhizobium sp. ESP7-2 | reverse complement strand
GCGCGATGCGATAAAGCCGCTGGTTATGCGTCTTGATGATGGTGCGGAAGGCAGCGCCGTCGCGCGCCATGGCGCGCTGTGCCAATTCCAGGTCATCAGACGCAGCGATGATTTCGGTCGCGTCTCGTCGAACGTACAACATGAGCAGTCTCCTTGCCCTTCAATAGATGGGTCTCGACAACAAGGGTTCCCGAAAATTCGTCACACTGGGATCGACGACAGGAATTCGCGCCCCAGATCGAGGTCCGTGTCGAAAACGCCGAGCATCCATTTGGTGACCAGGCGGGTGCCGTGCGCGTGGATGCCACGCGATGTCATGCAGCCATGCTCGGCAACAAGCACGACGGCCACTCCACCCGGCTGCAGGGCATCCTCAATGGCGCGAGCGATGTCTTCCGCGAGCCGCTCCTGTATCTGCAGGCGACAGGCACAAGCCTCGACAACCCTTGCCAATTTGGAGATACCCACCACGCGGCCGACGGGCATGTAGGCGACGTATGCCTTGCCGTGGATTGCCGCCATGTGGTGTTCGCAGAACGAATGAAACGCCATGTCGTGCAGTTCGACCGCCTGGTCATAGCCGCCGATCTCGTCGAACGTCCGTTCGAGCAGTCTCACAGGATCTTGCCGATAGCCGGCAAACCACTCTTCATAAGCACGCACGACACGTGCAGGAGTATCGACAAGTCCGGGCCGGGCCGGATCGTCGCCGGCCCATGAGATCAACGTCCTGACCGCGGCCTCTGCATCGAAGCGCGTCGGGCGGGCGCGGCCGACTGTCTTGGGCGTCCCGTTTCCCGCTGAACTTCCCTCGGCTGAGGCCGGCACGCGGTCTTCGGTGCCATCCAGAATTTGCGAATGCAGGTCCATCGGTCTCTCCGGGTCCACGCTCGAAACTATTGGATGCGCCCAGCGAGGATTGGTTCCCGACAGGCAGGGAGCAAGGTTCGCACCCATGGCGAACCACGGGAAGGTTTCGAAACCTCTCCTCCAGTCTCACGTCCGCCGCGTTCTCGACACACGTCGTCAGGATCCTGAAGGAGAACCAAAATGGCATCGAAACAGTCCGTGAAAAACCGACTCCCACCTCGCTCTTGGTGTGTCCATCGTGGCGTCGCGACAATGCCCATGCCGCCGGTTAGCTGGTGAGCCTGCTACGAGTCTGTGACGCCGACCACGGCGCAGCTTGGTTCGCTGTTTCTGGCACCATTGCTTGCTTCGGTCTTTGTACCGGCACGCGCTCGTCGCGTGACCTGCGGTCATGACCGGAGGGGGCTCTGATCTGCGTCATGACGCGACGCGCGGCCGCCCGGTGGCTGTCGCGACGACGATGGCTTCGACGAAACTTCGCTCTCCTTCGATTGTAGCAACCCTTATGTCGCGTGAGATTTCGATTCGCGCCTGATCGGTCCCCGCGCGCTCGGCGAGACCTGCTGCCAAGGCGCGAATGTGGGTTTCGGCGGCAGCCATTGCTTCGTCCTCGGTGTCATAGTCGTCCAGCCGCTCGCCTGAATTCAGACGGAATAGCCCGATCTCCGGCTGGCTGACGCGCGCTTCCGCCGACATCCGCACTTGCCCGACGACGGCACCCAGTGCGTTTGCGACGTCGGCGTGTTCGGCAATGGTGCAGTCATTGCCAATCAAATGCGGCAGGCTCGCGTAGTGAAGCGATGCCGAAGCGCCGAGGCCGATCACCGGCCGGTCGAGTGCGATCGACAGCCGCGCCATGCCACCTTGCCGGCCAACCGCGCGCTGAACCAGCGGATTGGCAACCGAGACCCCGCCATCCAGCCCGTCCTCGGAAAAAACGGTTTCAAGAATGGCTTCGGCAGAACGCCGGGTCACCGCGGTGAGAACCATCCCGGAAAAAGCTTCCGCGCCTCTGGCGACGCGATGCCCCTGGCCGTCGCGTTTGCGTGCGAACAATTCGGCGCCCAACCGAGCCGCGACAGGATCCCAATTCCCTTGGCGGCCCAGAACGTGTGCCGCGTCGGATGGCGTGAAGCCCGCGATGTGCACCAGACCGCGCGCGACCAGGCGATTGAGCGTCGCGACCTGTGACGTCGATACGAGCAGCCGATCGAGTGCGGCGGGAATTGCCGAAATGTCGCCATAGAGCCGCGCCTCAGTAACCGTCAGGCCTGCGGCCAGACCTTCGGGCACACCTGTGCGCAATGCGAAACGACCGTCCAAACGGCTGGCGTTGGGACTGAGCAATTGCCGCTTGAGGCCTTGGTAGATGGCATCGCCGTGCTTCACCGCGGCGAGCGCCAGCGGCACGAGCCGACGGGGCCCAAGCACTATCGTCGAAGTCAGCGACCACTCGTGAAGCGAGACTTCCGAATCCCCGCCGAGGCCAAAGGTGCGCATGGCGACGGCTTCAACCATGGTGCGCATTCCGCCGACGGTGGCACCTTCCGGATCGACCCGAAGGCGGCCGCCGTCGAGAACGGCGATGTCGGTGGTGGTGCCGCCGATGTCGGACACCACGGCGTTATCAACGCCAGTCATGTAGCGCGCCCCCACCAGGCTTGCCGCTGGTCCTGACAGGATGGTCTCGATCGGCCGGGCTCGGGCGAATTCAGCGGTAATGAGCGCGCCATCGCCACGCACGACCATGAGCGGAGCGACGATCCCGCGTCTTGCCAGAAAGCCTTCGGTGGCGTTGACAAGGCGATCAATCATCGAGATCAGTCGCGCATTGAGAAGCGTCGTCAGCGCCCGACGCGGGCCGCCGAGTTTCGACGACAGTTCGTGCGAACAGGTCACTGGAAGCCCGGTACGCTCGCGGATGACGTCACGCACTGCGATCTCGTGTTCTGGATTGCGGACCGCAAAATATGAAGCTACGGCGACGCCAGAAACCGTGTCGGCGAGAGACGGCAACGCAGCCACGAGAGCGTCCAGGACCAGCTGACGCGCATCGCCGTGGACGTCATGTCCGCCCGGGCAAAAGATCACGGGATCGGAGCCGAGGGCTTTTGACAATCCGTTCCGGGTAAGATCGGCTTCAGCAAAGCCGATCATCACCAGCACGACCCGTCCGCCCTGCCCTTCGACGAGGGCGTTGGTCGCGAGCGTGGTCGACATCGAGACGAGCTTGATCGCGCCAGGTTCGATGGCGGCTTCGGACAAAACAGCGTTGACCGCGCCAGCGATGCCCTCGGCAAGATCGTACCGCGTGGTCAGCGATTTGGCCTTGGCCACGATGCCTGTCGATTCCGACCACACCACGGCATCAGTGTAGGTGCCGCCGGTGTCGATGCCCAGGTACAGAGGCGACGGCTGATGCGCATATGCGTTCATTTTGATCAGTCGCCCAGCCCGGGTTCCGGCGAGAAATATCTCGCGAGCTTGTTCGCTTCGCCGTCGAACGCGTTGGCGTCGGCGGGTGGATCACGCTTGATCGCAATATTAGGCCACGTAGAGGCGTACTCAGCGTTCAGCGCGAGCCAATCGTCGAGACCAGGCTCGGTATCGGGAAAAATGGCCTTCGCCGGGCATTCTGGCTCGCAGACGCCGCAGTCGATGCATTCATCGGGATGGATGACGAGCATGTTCTCGCCTTCGTAGAAACAGTCGACCGGACAGACTTCCACGCAGTCCATGTATTTGCATCTGATGCAATTGTCGGTGACCACGAACGTCATGCGGCGTGTCTCAGCCATGCCGGGCCGGGACGATAGGACAAGATCAGCTTCAGGCTTTCGACGAGGTGGGCCGCCTTCAGCCAACAGAGCCCCGCAGTCTCGCTGTCGAGCAATTCGTCGCAACTGGCACCAAATAAGGCGAGGCACCGGTGGAATAGACCAATCTCCAACCCACCAATGTGCTTGCGGGCAGCGATGAGACTTCCCTTGCAGGGCCCGATGGTCAGCATAAACGAGGACCGAAAATCTTCGCCAGATGCGTTTCCCAATCGCCGACAGCGAAGCGCTCGAAACTCGGCCCGAGATCTGCGTCGGGGCGGATCTTGCCGCAGAAGGCGTAGACGCGCAGTCGAATCTGCTCTTCGGAAATCGGGAATGTCAGCGTCAAGGGCATAGTCTGATGCAGCGCTCATCCGGCCCTTCAGACCACGCCATAGGTCATATCGAGGGGAATGCGGTGATCGTCGATAGCTCGTACGCCAGCGGTGTTTTCAGCCAGAATGAGCAAGGCTTTCCGCTCCTGCTCGGATAAGTAAGCTCCCCATAAGGTCACCACGCCGTTGCTCACAGTTACACCCGGACTCCCGGTCGACGGCCATGATTCGAATCGCAAGGCATCAAGAATCTCCGACCTGATACTGCTGTCGTTGCGCCAGACCGGGGCTCGAGAACGTTTCCTGGCGGCGACAAAGGCCCGGACCAGATTGGCGCGACTGACGACCCCGATCACCTGCCCGTCGCGTAGCACCGGAACACGCTTGATCCGATTGTGTTCAAGCAGCGTGGCGATCTCCATAACCGGCGTGTTCTCGGCCACAGTCGCAACTTGTCTTGTCATGACGTCGGTCACATGCGCGGAATGAGACTTGAGATAGCCTTCCGCAAGAGCGGCGTTGTTGCCGAAAAGCCGAAGCCACCACGAACGATGTTGCGGGGCCGTGCCGATCTCTGCCCGGCGGATCAGGTCTCCTTCACTGACGATGCCCAGCAACACACCTCGATCAGTCACCGGCACGGCACTAATTCCATGCGACAAAAGAATATCGGCGACCTCTTCCAAGCGTACTGTCCGGCCCTACTGTGATAACCGGTGAGGTCATAACGTCCTTGGCGATCAGCATTTCGTTCTCCTTCACCTGTTTGCAGGCGCGGGACCCGCCGGCAAGGTTCTTCCAGAGCCTTGGCCGTCGTGTGACAAACCAGCATGGAGGCTGATCGCGCGATAGAACTCCCGTGCATGGAAAGCATAGGCTTCCAGATCGGCCGGATCGCCGGCGAACAGACCAATGTCCTCGGCTTTCCGGAAGAACCAGGGAGCCGGCAGACCAGGTTCGAGCGCCTTCACGGCAACAGCCGCAAGCAACGGCAGGCCGTCGTCCGCATCATCATCCATCAGTTGTTCAAGTGCGTCCCGGATCACGCCCGTTGCATCGGAAACAACCATGCTGTCGGCCAGCCTTGCATAGGTGATCGGCAGTCGGGTCTGTGCCTGCAGGAGCAGTTCTTCACGCAGCCGTGCTTTGAGAGCGTTGTAATCCGCGGGAGCCATCGGGGCGCAGTCATTCGCGTTGAGGCGGTCGGCGGATACCACACGGCGCTGAATGTCCCGACCGGTAAGTGGTCCGACGTCGTGTTCAAGCATGTCCATCTTAAGTCCGTGCCCTTCCCGCGATACCGCCAAGATTTCCACATCCTGGCGCTGAAACCTGCTGCCTGGCACCGGATCCTGTCAATTTCGCTGCGCGGAAGCTTCACTCATCCTTGCATGCAAAACAAACGAAATTTATTGCCGCTTTAGCTTAATTTTTTTGCACCGAAAATTTGATCTGTCCAGGTTAACGCGGCCCTTTCCTTTTCGGGTTCGATATGCATTTTTTGCCGGATGAACCCGCCCGACCGAAACGTCTTGGCCGTCGGCAGCGCGATTTCGTCCAGGAAAGCAGTCCAGCAGGAGATTTTACATGATCACTGGTGCTCAATGCCGCGCCGCTCGCGCGCTGGTCGAATGGACCCGGGAAAAGCTCGCCGTCAATTCAGGCGTAGACACGTTGATTGTCGAGGAATTCGAACGCCGGATCAGCCTTCCCAGCCAGGATGTCTGTGACACGCTGCAAACCGCGCTTGAAAACGCCGGCGCCGTTTTCATCGCCGAGAATGGCGGCGGCATCGGCGTTCGCCTGAAACTCAACCGCTCGGAAGTCAAGCGGATCGGCGTCCTGGAGAATGAAGGCGGCATTGTTGGAATAGATGCCGTTCCATAGGCCCCACATCTTCTTCGGGGCTCGCGGTCGCGGTCCATCGCTGGACAATCCAGAAGCTGCATCGGCTAGACAACGCAAACAAGGGAGGTGGCCCTCATGACCGTTATCTGGGACGATCTCACCGAGGAGGAGCGAACGGCGCTCAAGCGCATGAACCGCGGGCCTTATCCATTTTTATCGAAAGCCTTGGCCGAACGTCTTGTCTTCCTCGGACTGGCGCAAGAAAGACCGAGCGGAACCGGGATAAACAGGACCGGACGAGAGCTCGTGATAAGAACGTTGCTTAGTGCTCGCTCTAATTAAGTCTGCATTGATTCCTGCCAGCTGCGACGAGGTGGCTGACTTGACTTCCCGGATTGCTTCACCACCTATGGCCTTATGAACGCCGCAGTCAAAATTCGTCACGATTTTCTTTTCCGGGTTTGCCCCATAGCGGGAATCTAGCCCCCGGCTCAGCCATACGCCCTGAGCCGAGGGGGCGGTGCGTTAGCCCAAATGGGATGGTCCCGCAGGGCCGCAAGCCTCTGGGATCGCGGCGTTGTCAGCAAGATTTTTCACGGACCGACTCAGTCCGACACCGTTGGTGGGCGGCTGGTGCCGGCAAGAGCATGAGTATTCAAATGCAACACAATACGAAAACCAGGCGCAAGCCGAACATCCGTATCTCAAAGTCGGACCATGCACGTTTATCGGCGCTTGCAAACACCGTTGCTGCACGAAATCCGGAAGCTGTCGACGAACTGCTCGCGGAACTTGAGCGCGCGCGCGTCGTCGCCGATGGTTGGGTCTCCGCCGGCACTGTCCGTATGGGTTCTACCGTGACGTTCAAGCCTGATACCGGCGACGCAAAGACAGTTACGCTGGTTTTTCCTGGCGAGGCGGATATCTCCGAGGGCAAGGTCTCAATCCTCACGCCGATTGGCACGGCTCTGATTGGCCTCTCGGCTGGACAGTCGATCATGTGGATCGCGCGCGATGGGCGCCGGCACGAACTGTCGGTACTTGCAGTGGACCAACCCGCTCCGGAAACCGGTACGGCTGATTGGCGCGCACCAGCGTCTTCGACGATTGCGGCGGACGTCTAGCCATGGGCGTTTCCATCCGTCTCCTCAATCACGCAGGCAGCCTGATCGCGGGGGTCTGACCCCTGCGCCGGTCTCTCGTGGTCCGGCACAGGGGATCAGCTTTCCACACCCGATCAATCTGCTTGACGCTGGCCCCCTTGCGCGGACCGGCTGGAGACGCACCATGCCCACTATCGACAGCTGCCAACTGACTACTAAGGACTACACAATTCTTGAAGTGATGCGGGATCGCCATCTTGCGCGAGAGGAAGCCCTCTCGGCTATCCTTAAGCGGAAGATTTCGAGCGCAGTTGTAGTGTTTCGGGATGATATTCCGGCAACCGTCGTGACCCTCAGCAGCCGCGTGGCTTATCGGGTAAACGAAGGCCCTGCCGAAACGCGCATCGTCTCACATGACGAGATGCGCGGCCTGGTTGGCATGCTTTTGCCTATCACCAGTCCGCGCGGCCTGGCGCTGCTTGGTCTGGCCGAAGGTCAGTCCATATCCATTCCGACCGCAGACGGCGGCCTAGAAACGCTGACTGTTCATGAAGTGGTCTATCAGCCCGAAGCCGCAACCCGCGAGAAATTGAACCTGGCGGGGGGTGCCGCGCCGGGCTCGGGGAGACCGGTTCTGCGCGTCGTCCATCGTTCCGATGAACCGCAAGACAAAGCGGAGAACAAACTCTTGGCGGTTTCGGACGTCGGATTCGACGACCCAGGTCCGTCGGCCGCCTGAAGGCTCGACTATCCCGGAGGTTGCGAAGGCGGGTAGACAAGCGTTCCGTCAGCTCTTACCCGCGCCCCGTCGGTAAGTTTCGCTGGCTCGACCTTGTCATGGCCCATCAGATGAAAAACGGACTCGCCGCGGCTGATCAGATAGTCCGCGACGATCCTTCTGTGACAGCGCCACCAGAGCGTTTCCGAGCACATGACGGCGCATCGCCGCTGCCTGCCGAAGTACACAAGCCGGTCCAAGCCGCCAAGAAACTCCACTGATAGCGCGTAGTCGGCGTAGTTGTGAAAACTCTGGTTGATCCAGAATGCGTTAAGCGCCGGTGGGATACCGTGCGCCTTGCCGCGCAGGCCGCCAAGCTCGGCAATGCATTCATATCCAATCCCGTATGCTGCCAGCTTTTCCGCCAGCACCTCGCCGTTGAACTGCGGGTTGGCACGCGAGCGCCGGATGGTTCTTATGTCGACCACCAGGCTTATATCGGCGACCCGCAGCAGAGCTACGAATTCGGCAATCGACCGGGCCGAGTGACCGATGGTGTGGAATGGATAAGGCATGTTCAATTAATCCATGGCGACGGATCTATTTCCGGCGGCATGATCAGTGATTTGGAACAAAGAGCGCGGTCATTTCACCACCTGTTTCAGGCCGCGTAGCGCCTCCTGCACGTCGGCTCGCGCCGCGCTTGCTTCCGGATAGACTGCATAGGCCGGGTAGGTGAATTCCGGCGCACCCTTCACGGCCTCCAGCTGCCCCGCCTCGATATGGGGAGCCGCCGCCCCCCTGCGGAAATAGCCCATGCCACCGGCACGCAGGATATAGCTCAGCCCGAGCGGGCCAAGGCCGACCATCAATCCCGGCTCGCCGAAGACCGAGGAACTGGCACCATGCTGCGCGGCAAACAGCGGCCCCCAATCTACATAGACGTAGTCCCTGGAGGCACCCAGTTCCCCGTCTCTGTCCGTGGTCCGAACCAGGACGAGCTGCTCCTCGACAAGAAGCTCCACCCTGAAACCTGGCAGCAGCTTCGGCGCATAGAGCACCGCGATGTCCAGAACGCCGGTCCTGAGCTGATCGAGGAGCTGGTCCGGCACACCCACCTGGGCTTGGATAGCGATTTCCGGCTTGGCGTTCTTCATCCAGACCAGCCAGTCGAGCAGCAGGGGGTTCCACAGACTGAGCTCTCCGCCCAGGGCAACGACGCTTGTCCTTCCCGATGGGATGGCGAGCTGGTGGCGTGCCCGCTCCCAGATTTGCACGAATGACTGGGCGAACCGCTCGAACTCTCTGCCTGCCTGGGTCAGCTGCGCGCCATTGCGATTGCGGATAAAGAGCTGACGTCCGAGTTCGTCTTCCAGCGTGCGTATCCGCGCGCTCACTGTCGTCTGGGTCACGTGGAGTCGGTCTGCGGCTTTCAGAAAGCTGCCCGAATGAACGATCTCCAAAAAAGTGCGAGCGCGGTCAATGTCCATGCTGGTCCCGGATCAATGCAATAATCTTGCACTAATACAGCATTTAATTCCCTTTGCCTTCCTGTTTTACGCAGCGCAACCTCGTTCAGTAGAGATATCCGGCCGCGGCGGTCTATGGAACGGAGTGCGTAATGTCCGATCAGGAGGATGGTCCCCAGGAAACGCGAGAGTACGCCTCTCCGCCATGCTTCATGCACGAACTCGTCCCAGGATATGGCGCCGAAGCTATTCAGCAAGACGCATGGACCGGTGTCTGTCGATGGCGCAAGGCGGAGCGCAAGCGCCTGATCGACGAGCGTCTGGCCGTCGACGCCGAGGAACGCGCTGCGAGGTCTTTGCGCATCGCTTCGGCTCTCGACCTAGTCGTCGGCCGGGTGAGCGGTCGCATCGTCAGCGGCTACTGGCCTGTTCGAGGCGAACCGGACCTTCGCAACTGGGCGATACGGGTGATCGAGCGCGGCGGACGGGTCGCGTTGCCGGTCGTCATTAAAAAAGGCTGGCCGCTGGAGTTTCGCATCTGGAGACCGGGAGACCCTCTGGAACGCGGCATATGGAATATTCTTGTCCCCTCACACGGGCCATCGGTCCAACCGGATGTGGTCGTCGGGCCCGTGGTCGGTTTCGACCAGGCCAACTATCGCCTGGGTTATGGCGGCGGCTTCTTCGACCGGACCTTGGCCGCCGCGCCGAAGCGTCCTTTCGTCGTCGGCGTCGGTTACACCGGCAGCAGACTTCAAACCATCTATCCGCAGCCACACTACATTCCGATGGATGTGATCGTGACGGATGAATGACTGAGCGCAGGTGAAGAGCAGGAAGCACATCATGTCTAATCCGGCCACGATCTTGGATGATCACAAGCCCCGGTTTCTCGTCAGGTGGCTGTTTTCCACCAACCACAAGGATATCGGGACACTTTACCTGCTGTTCTCGATCATGGCGGGAGTCTTCGGCACGGCGCTTTCTGTTTTGATCCGCATGGAGTTGCAGGAACCAGGTTTGCAGATATTCGGCGATCCGAGCGTCTACAACGTCGTCGTCAGCGCCCATGGGCTGGTCATGATCTTTTTCGTCCTCATGCCGGCGCTGATCGGTGGCTTCGGCAACTGGATGGTGCCGATCATGATCGGTGCGCCCGACATGGCTTTCCCGCGCATGAACAACATCTCGTTCTGGCTGCTCGTGGCCGCGTTTAGCCTTTTCGTCACTTCGATGTTCGTGCCGGGAGCGCCCGGCACGCTCGGCCATGGTGGCGGCTGGACGCTTTATCCGCCGCTTTCGACCTCGGGCCAGCCTGGCCCTGCCGTCGATCTCGTCATCCTTTCGATCCACCTCGCAGGAGCGTCATCGATCCTCGGCGCGATCAACTTCATCACGACCATCTTCAACATGCGCGCGCCGGGAATGACGATGCACAAGATGCCTCTGTTCGCCTGGTCGATGCTGGTCACCGCCTTCATGCTGCTCATGTCGCTTCCGGTGCTTGCCGGCGCGATCACGATGCTGCTCACGGACCGCAATTTTGGCACGACCTTCTTTGTTCCGGATAGCGGCGGCGACCCGATACTCTACCAGCACCTGTTCTGGTTCTTCGGCCATCCCGAAGTCTACATCATGATTCTCCCTGGCTTCGGCATCATCAGCCACGTCATCTCGACCTTCGCCAAGAAACCGATCTTCGGTTACGTCGGCATGGCCTATGCGATGGTGGCAATCGGCGCGATCGGCTTTGTCGTCTGGGCACATCATATGTATACGACCGGCCTGTCGGTCGACACGCAGCGCTACTTCGCCTTCGCTTCGATGGTCATCGCCGTTCCGACCGGCGTGAAGGTGTTTTCATGGTTGGCGACCATGTGGGGGGGCTCGATAGAGTTCAAGACGCCGATGCTGTGGGCTCTCGGTTTCGTCCTGCTGTTCACCATTGGTGGCGTCACTGGCATAATGGTTGCGAACCCCGGTATCGACCGCGTGTATCACGACACTTACTTTGTCATCGCCCACTTCCACTATGTGTTGTCTTTGGGGGCGGTCTTCGCGATCTTCGCGGGCTTCTACTACTGGTTCCCGAAGATGACAGGCTACATGTACAGCGAAGTTTTGGGAAAGCTGCACTTCTGCCTGATGTTCGTCGGCGTTAATCTCGTCTTCTTCCCGCAGCATTTCCTCGGCATGGCCGGCATGCCCCGACGCTATGCCGACTACCCCGACGCTTTTGCCGGCTGGAATTTCGTGTCCTCGATCGGGTCCTACATTTCAACGGCCGGGCTTGTCGTCTTCTTCATCGCGGTGGCGGAAGCTTTCAGCCGCAGACGCCAGGCAGGAGCCAATCCATGGGGCGAAGGCGCGACCACGCTCGAGTGGCAACTTCCGTCGCCGCCGCCCTTCCATCAGTGGGAAAAGCTGCCGCGCATTCTCTGACTTCGCACCCTGTTCCAAATCGACACCTTCCGTCGCTTCGATACTTATCGGGAGAAGGTCATGAACGAGACAACAGATCCGAGCAACCACATCCTGATCGTGGCGATCATCGCGTTTTATTGGGCACTGCTGGGCAGTTGGAGCCAACTTCTGCCGCGCTCAGGTGAAGACAAGCCTAAGCGGGACGATGCGCTGACTGGCCAACGAACCGCGAGTACGGAACCCCGTTCCTCCGCGGACGCGCCCTCGGATTTGATCCGAAAGATCGACCCGGATTTCGACCTCGCCAAATTCCTGGCCGGCGCCAAGACCGCTTACGAAACTATCCTGAGAGCCTATGTGGACAGCGACTTCCAGACGTTGAAGCACCTCGTCGGGCCGGAAGTGCTTTATACCTTCGAGCAAGCGATTGCGGGACGCCGGGATTGCGGGGAGATGCTGCAACTCACCTTCATCGGCACGAGCGAAGCAAAGGTGGTCGACGCTCTGGAAAAGGATGGTACCGCTGAAATTGTTGTTCGGTACGTTTCCGATTTGATCCAGGTTACACGGTTGGCAGATGATACGATCGTCGCCGGCGATCCCAAGCAGATCATCGAGGTGACCGATACATGGACGTTCGCCTGCGAAACCCTGTCAACCAAGAGGAATTGGATGTTGATCGCCACGGAAGGCGAATAGCAAGCGCGTGTCATTCCGATGCCTGCCTGACCTCCTGGTCACCGTCGGTGGGGGTCGACCCCAGAGCGCTGGACTGCATGGGCAGATTTGTCCAATTTTGAGGATGCGCATTCGCTACTGGTGTTTCAACCAATTCGACATGACTCGGTTCAGTCGGTCATTTTCAAGCAGCGCAATGCGGCAACCCTCGAACGCCGGAAGGTCTGCCGCGCAGGTTCCAAAAACCTAATGACAAACGATCATTGAATGAGAAGTGCGCCGGTCGGCGTGATCACGAAGGTCCCACCCTAATCGAACATAATCCGAGCGGTACCCCTTTTGGCGATCAACATGCTTCGAGTTTCCTGGATCCGCTCAGCCTGTTGCTTGGTATAGGGGCCCATTGGCCGGGTTTTTTGATTGCCTCGACGGACCCGGCAGTACCAGTGGCCGCCGTCCGAGAAGATTTCAACCGAGGTCGGTATCGCATCGGACGCTTCCCTAGCCACCTCCTTGGCGAACTCGACGATCTTTGAATAATGCTGAGCGGGCGCAACCGTGCGCAAACCATTGGCATTGCCAAGTTCCTGTTGCGTTTTGGACATAGGTCGAACTCCTTTCGGTCATGCACCGCTCTGCCATGTTGGTTGTGCTCTCTCGGATCGGAGTGCCGGAGAGCGTTTGCTAGGTCGCTATTTGGCGCTCCATTTCCACCTCGGCTTCTAGGCTCTCGATGTCGCGGAAGATCGAAGCGACAGCTAGCGTGCGCCCTTCGCGTTTGAAGCGGATCAGGCAATCCTTGGCGGCAATGTCACCCTCGACTGCGATCTCGTCCCATCGCTCGGCATGGCCGACATAGTTGATGGGAACGTCGTAGTGCTGGCTCCAGAAGAACGGCACGGCAGCGAATTTCTCGCGATGGCCGAGCATGTTGAGTGCCGCAGTTCGCCCCTGTCTCTCTGCAACGACCCAATGCTCGACCCGAATGTTTTCACCAGTGTGGGGATCGGGCCACCGTGCAATGTCGCCGGCCGCAAATATGCCGGGCGTGCTCGTCTCCAGAAAGGCGTCCACCACGACACCGCGATCAAGGCTTAGCCCAGCCGTCTCGGCAAGCCCGGTCCGCGGCCGCACGCCGATGCCGGCCACAAGGAAGTCCGCCGCCAACGTGCCGCCACTTCTGAGCTTCACCCTGCTGCCGTTGATGCGGCTCGCTACGTCCTCAAGGTGGAAAACAACGCCGTTCTCCTCATGGAGGGCCCGGATGAAGTCGCCCATCTGTGAACCCAGGACACGCTCCATAGGCTTTTTATCTGGTGCCACGACGTGAACGTCGATGCCGCGCGCGCGCAGGGCCGCGGCAACTTCCAAGCCAATGAAACTGGCGCCAAGCACAATGGCGCGCTGCGCAGTCGTGGCTCGCTCGATGATCGCCTTGCAGTCTGCGAACGAGCGGAGGGTGTGAACGTGTGGGTGGTCGGCGCCGGGGATAGTAAGACAAACTGGTTCTGCCCCCGTGGCGAGCAGCAGCCTA
Organism: Mesorhizobium sp. ESP7-2; assembly: GCF_020164715.1. Classification (NCBI taxonomy): domain Bacteria; kingdom Pseudomonadati; phylum Pseudomonadota; class Alphaproteobacteria; order Hyphomicrobiales; family Phyllobacteriaceae; genus Mesorhizobium; species Mesorhizobium sp. ESP7-2. The sequence goes on along the minus strand of NZ_JAIUGQ010000039.1, from coordinate 46,550 downwards.
TCGTAAGGGATCCTGCCTTCACCCGCGAGGACGACCTCCCGGGAATGCAGGTCGATATCAACGGCCTTCGTATCGAGACGCAGGCCGATGTTGTTTTTTGAATAGAACTTCTCCCCCCGGAGCGGCATCCAATCCTCCGGTGCCTTTCCGGCGAGGTAGTCCTTGGAGAGGTTGGGTCGGTCGACAGGCGGCGCTTGGTCATCGCTGATCATGACGATGCTGCCCTGATACTGCTCGCGCCGCAGTGTTTCGGCCGCGGCGAAACCAGCCGCCCCGCCGCCGACAATGACGATTTTCCCAGGAAGCTGGCCAGAGCTTCCGTCGCGCGGCTTTGGTGCTGTCCGCTTGCGCTTCTCGCCCACGAATATCCGGCCGTCGCGCTGTTCCACCGACCAGCAAGCGAGTGGATTGAAGGCAGGGGCGTGCAAGGCCTCGCCTGTGCGCAAATCGAAGCATGCGTGATGCCAGGGACACCGGACAGTATCCTCCACCAGAAGACCTTCGACGAGCGGCCCGCCGTAATGTGTGCATGTCGCCGCGGTGGCGAAGACCTCTGTCCCTCGGCGCACCAACAGCACCTGTTCGTCGCCGCAATGGCCGACAAGCTTTCCGCCATCGGGAAGGTCTGACAACGCAATGCCCTGGACCAGATTCGGTCCCACTAGTACGGTATGGCCTTCAGCCATTTTCTTCTCCTGGCGATCCTGTTACAAAATCGCTCGTACGGCGAGGCGGCAATCCCACAGCTTCGGGATATTTTCTGCCTGGCTAGAGCGCCTTCAGATTCTCAGCGCCGCTTGCAGCAAACATTCCGACCACGTCACGCGTTGGGCTGACACAGTTTCCTGCCATCTCCGGTATCCTGCAAACGAATTTAATCGGTGATTGAGTGCAATTTTTATGATGGCTTCCTTAGCGATTCCACTGCGGTGATTATAGGATCGCCTGCCCCGTCTTGCCCCAATCGGCGAGGAAGGACTCGAGACCCCTGTCGGTGAGCGGGTGCTTGGCGAGGTTTCTGAGCACCGCCGGTGGCACCGTCGCGATATCGGCGCCTGCCATCGCCGCGTGCTTGACATGGAGTGGGGTGCGAATTGAGGAGGCGAGGATTTGCGTCGTGAAGGATTTGTCATTGTCGTAAATCGCGCGGATTTCGCGGATCACTTCCATGCCGTCCAGACCGAGATCGTCGAGCCTGCCGACGAACGGAGAAATGAAGGTCGCGCCTGCCTTGGCTGCGAGCAATGCCTGGTTGGCCGAAAAGCACAGTGTGACATTGACCTTGTGTCCGAGCTGACTGAGCGCCCGGCAGGCCCTGAATCCCTCCCAGGTGGAGGGCACCTTGACGGCCACATTGGCCGCAATGCCGGCCAAACGCTCTCCCTCGGCGATCATGCCGTCGAAGTCGGTCGCGGTGACTTCCGCTGAAACCGGGCCCTCGACCGTCTGGCAAATCTCCTTGATCACGCCCCTGATCGGTCGGCCGGTCTTTGCGATAAGGGATGGGTTTGTGGTCACCCCATCGAGAATGCCAACGGCGGCAAGCTCGCGAATTTCAGATATGTCGGCGGTATCGACAAAGAATTTCATGGTGTTTCTCCTCGACGTGAGCTTGTCCATCGATGCTTTGATGAGGCTTCTCCAGTTTGGTTCCATAAAGGTGATTTCGGTCTCGCTGTCGTGATCGCACGCCCAATGCTTTTGAAGGTCAATGGCAGCGCCGCGCGGCGTCTCTATCGATGTCCCAGCAAAATCTCTCTCAGGACGACGGCATCATTGTGGGCCTCGTCGTGAGCCGAGTAGACGAGCGTGACGGCGCCCTGCCGTATCAGGTCGCGCAGCCGGTCGACCTCGTCGCGGTGCGCGTGGATTTCCGCCGCATATCGCCGACGGAACTCCTCCCAGCGGGCTGGATCGTGTCCGAACCATTTCCGAAGCTCGGTGCTTGGCGCGAGTTCTTTCATCCAATAGTCGATGGCGGCCTCGGTCTTCTTGACCCCGCGCGGCCAAAGCCGGTCAACCAGCACCCGCGTGCCATCGTCGGCAACAGGGCTCTCATATGCCCGCTTCAATTTCACTCTCTCGTTGAAGACTTTTCCGCTCATCCGTCCGTCTCCGTGTCGTTGACGGCATCGAGAAGCCGGGAGAACTCCTTTCGAAGGATTATCTCGTCGGCTTGATCAGATACGATCACGAAGATGTCGCCGCGATATCTCTCGATCCAGTGATGACCGGTTCCATGGCTGCGCAGGTAGTCACCAATCTCGTGAACCGTGGAATACCCCAGACCCTGATGCAGGAGGAACTTCATAAGGTTGCGCTTCGCAAGCCGGGACAGATCGTCCCCTGTTTCAGGGGGCGGCCTTCTGTCCTTGAGTGTTGAACTGTTTGAGATAGGCGATCACATCGGCGATCTCCTGGTCCTTGCTGAGGCCGGCGAATGTCATCTTTGTGCCTGGCACCAGCTTGCGCGGCGCGCGCAGATAAGTCGTCAGCGTCGGTTCGTCCCAGGTCAGGCCTGAATCCTTGTTCGCCGCGGAATAACTGTAATCGGGGTAGGTGCCTGCCGCGCGGCCAACGACGCCATTCAATACGGGCCCTACTCCGTTCTTGGCATCAGGGCCGACCTGGTGGCAGGCCATGCATCTCTTGAAAACGGTTGCGCCGGCCTCAGCACTGCCAGGAGATGTGTCCTGCGCATGGGCCGAACCGACTGCGGTTAGAACCGCGGTCGCCAATCCAAGCATGATCGATTTCATGTTAGCTGCTTTCAATGAGTTACGGGTTGGTTCCGGTCGAGCCGGCTCGCGGCAATATGAGGTTCGAAACACACCCGGCCTGCCGGACCCGAACCGCGGATCCGGCAGGCGTTGCCTCAGGAGGGAACCAATGGGCCCGGGCTCTTCAGATACTGGTTCTTGATCGCGTCCACGGCCCAATAGGCAAGAGCACCTACCGGCCCGGTCGGATTCTTCCCTGCGTTTTGCGGAAACACGCAAGCGCCGGTGACGAATACGTTCGGGACATCCCAGACCTGAAGATACTTGTTCAGAACGCTGGTGCTCGGGTCTGCTCCGAAGACTGCCCCGCCTGTGTTGTGCGTGCTCTGATAAGGCACGATGGAATAGGGCACAGGCGGGATGCTCCGATCGACCTTGGTCGCACCCATTTCCTTGGCGATCTCCACGCAGATGTCGGCCTGACCGCTCATCTGCTTTACCTCGTTGTCCTGGAAGTCGAACGTCATCCTCATCAGCGGACGTCCAAAGACGTCAGTGTAGGTCGGATCAAGGCTCAAGTAGTTCTGTCGGTAGGCCATGACGGCCCCTTGATTGCCAACGCTCGCCGCGTGGTCATAATTGTCGACCACTGCCTGCTTCCAGTCGGAGCCCCAGCGCGGCGTGCCGTGCGGAGTTGGATGCGACTGGATAGGCCGGGCGCCCGAGTTGCTGCAGCTGATGCCGCCGCCGCCGATATAGCCTGCCTTCACGAAATCGTAGTTGTCGCCGTTGAAATCATCCATGCAGGTGCCGAGCGCACCGGCGCCCATGTAGCGGTTCAGGATGGTCTTCTTGTCGAAGAAGGCGGTGGCCCCGCCACCGCACTGATAGGCATAGTTGCGGCCGACCACGCCCTTCCCCGTTGCCGGATCGTAGGGCACGCCGATGCCGGACTGCAGCAACAGATTGACGTTGCCGAGCGCATAGGCCGACAGGATGATGAGGTCGGCAGGCTGTTCGAATTCACGCCCGCGTGCGTCGAGATAAGTGACGCTGACCGCCCGCTTGCGGGTCGAGTCGAGATTGACCTTCAGTACGATCGAGTTGGTGCGCAGCTCGAAATTCGGGTTCTTCAGCGCCAGCGGGATAACGGTGAAATGCGGGCTGGCCTTGGCATTCGCTTCGCAACCGAACCGCTCGCAGAATCCACAGTAGTGGCACTGGCCGAAGGCCACGCCGTCGGGATTGACGTAATCCCGCGACGCGTTTGACGACGGATTTGGAAAAGGGTGGTAGCCCAGATTGCGGGCCGCCTTCTCGAACATCACCATGCTCTGCGCGGCAATCATCGGCGGATTAGGGTACTCGTCCTTTCGCGCTCCCTCGAAGATGTTGCCACCATCGATCTTCCGACCGTTGATATTGCCGGCCTTGCCGGAGGTGCCGCAGGTTTTTTCGAACTTGTCATAATAGGGTTCGAGATCGTCGTAGGTGATCGGCCAGTCCTGCAGGTGCATGTCCGAAGGGATGATCTTCTCGCCGTACTTGTCGGCGGTCCTGGTGCGCGCCTGATGATCCCATTCGAGCCAGCGCCATGTGACGCCGTTCCAGTGCACGCCGGCGCCGCCGACGCCCTGGCCGGGCAGGAAGGAGCCGAGTTGACGCATAGGCAGCGCCGTTTGCGATTCACCATTGCGGAATGTGATGGTCTCCCGTCGCACGTTCTGCATGAGATCGTAGCGAGCCGCGTAACGCAATTCGTCATGGATTTCTGGGTCGATGAAGTCCGGATTGGTGTCACGTGGGCCTCCCCGCTCAAGGGCGACGATCTTCAGCTTGGTGGATGCAAGCTCCTTGGCAATGATGCCGCCTGTCCACCCAAGACCGACAATCAGGACATCTACCGGGTTCAGTTTAGTGGTCATGTCAAAATCTCCTTCTTCCGCCGATCAAATGAGGTCCTGGATGCCCTTCGGTTCAGCCTTGTAAGGCTTGTTCCGGAAGGGCTCGATCTTGTCCGCGTACATGGCATCCGCGCCGGGAAAGCCGATCATCTTCCAGGCAGCCGCGTCCTTGTTTCCGCCATACATCGGGTCCGCGAAATAACCCTCGATCGTGAGCTGGAGCAAAAGCCCGAAGAAGGTTGCCGTCGGGACTGTCGGAAGCTCGATCTTGTTGCTCTCAAGGTCAGCCATGACCTCGGCACGATCTTTTGCCGACAAGCCCTCGAAGGTGCTCTTGTGGCTTTTCTGCACGTAGGCCCTGACATCCGCGATGCCGGCTCGGATCACTTCCGATGGCGTCATCGGCAATTGATAGCCCTGCTCGGGCGTACCCTCGCCAAACGGTCCTTCCAGATACTGACGGTCGCCCTTGCCGTATGCGCCGGCCATCTGCCGGTCGACGTAGGTCGCAACGCCGAGTTCCTTGGCACCAGGGCCTGTTGAATCGCTTGGAATGAGCGTATCGACCGCTGCCTCGATGAAGGCGGATTCGTCGACGTTGAAGAATTCATAGCCGGACCCTCGAGTATGAGGTTCGGCGACGGTCACGTGATGATGTTTCGTACTGGCGGTAGCGGCGATGTTTTCGTCCGCCGATGCGGATCCGCCAAGCGGCAGTGTACCCGCTGCTGCCCCTGCTGCGCCGAACAGCTTCAGGAAGTCGCGACGCCCCACACCGCCATGGCTCTTTTCTCTTGTCGACATGGATCACTCCCGTGACGCTGCAGGCAAAAAATGTGTAAGGATGGAGGAGAGCTTGCGCCTCACTCCAACCGGCGCTGCGCAGCATCCAGCGCTAAGCTTGGTGGATTACCGGAGCCTAATGTTCGCACTTACTATGTGGCAAACGAAATTCATTGACATTTAAGCGCAATTTTTATGCTATATGCAGAATGGACATTGAGCTTGCCCGCACTTTTATTGAGATCGTTTCGACCGGCAGTTTCATTCGCGCTTCGGAGCGCTTGAATGTCGCCCAGACGACCGTAAGCGCGCGAATCCGCAACCTTGAACAGCAATTGGGCCGTGCTCTTTTCGTTCGGCACAAGGGCGGAGCCTCGCTCACCCCGGCTGGCGAGCAGTTCCTGCGCCACGCCCCGATGTTCGTCCAGCTATGGCAGCGAACCCTTCATCAGGTTGCAGTGCCGCCGGGCCGCCGGGCCGTTCTGACGGTCGGAAGCGAAGTCAGCCTTGCGCAACCCCTTCTGCTCGATTGGGTCAGATGGATGCGCCATTCGCTTCCGGATATTGCGCTTAGAGTACACGTCGACGTGCCGCAGGATCTGATCAATCAGGTCGCGTCGGGACTGGTCGACTTGGCCATTATGTACGCGCCCCCGCACAGACCGGGTTTGAAGATCGATCTGCTTTTGGAAGAGAAACTCGTCCTGGTGACTACCAATTCCGAATCGCGTCTCCTGGATGAATCCGATTATGTCTATATGGACTGGGGGCCGGATTTTGGACTTCATCACGGGATGAATTTCCCGAGTGCTGCGCCGGATCTTTCTTTCGATCTCGGTCCGCTCGCGCTGAACTATGTTCTTGCGGCTGGCGGCTCCGGGTATTTCAGAATGAGTTCAGTGCAACCTCACATAGAAGCGGGCCGGCTTCATCTTGTGCCTGAAATGCCGCAGTTCTCTTACCCGGTTTACGCGGTCCAATCCGCGAGTGCGGACGAGAGCGTTGTGGGTCCTGCCCTGGCGGGATTGCATGCCGTTGCAGGTGGCGACGTCAAACTCTAGTCATTGCTTGGCGACGCTTTGACTTCCGGTTGGATTGACGGGAACAGCAGATCGACTGTCGTCCCAATCCCCGTCTCGCTCGCAATGCGAACATGGCCGCCAATCATCCGCATCACTGCGCGTACCTGCGACAGCCCGATGCCCGTGCCCTTATCGCCTTTGGTCGTGAAGAAGGGATCGAACGCCGTTCGCAAGACTTCCTCGGTCATGCCGCACCCTTGGTCCTTGACGCGAACGCAGACATAGGTTCCCGGCCCCACGTGGTCAGGTATGGCGGTCTCCTGCACCAACCGCTCGGTGACAATCCTGATCTCGCCGCCTTTGGGCATGGCATCCCGTGCGTTGACAACGAGATTAAGCACCGCCGTGTCGAACAATGCAGGATCGACCAGGCAGTCCGGAATATCGGAACCAAGTTCAAGCCTGACGCGTATATCGGGACCGGCGCCATATCTCAGCAATGGCTCGAAGGACCTGAGGAATTCATTGAGGTCGCCGGCATGGGCATCGAGTTCCTGGTGCTTTGCAAAAGCGAGGAGCTGCGAGGTCAAATCGATCCCACGAGCGATTCCTTCCCGCGCCATCGCAATGCAGGTCAGCACATGGTTTGGCTCGTCAGCCCTTGCTTCGGCAAGCCTCAGGCCGGATTCGATGACCGCCAGCAGGTTTCTGAAGTCATGGACAATGCCGCCCGTCATTTCGCCCAATGCAGCAAGCCGATGTGTCGCCTGCCCGCGTCGTTCGATTGCGGTCCGGGCATCGAGAGAAACGGGCGGCAACCGAGAGCGCCCGTCCCGCCCTGTCTGAGATTGTGGCTGATTTCCGCATGGATGCACGTCGCCCGTCATGAAAACGTCCCCATCGGTCACTGACGACAGCCAGGGAACTCGTGGCCCGGTCTGATCGCGGTATCCAATCCTCGTTGTTCAGCCAGGCGCCTTCGCGGACATGACCTAATCGCGCTGGACGACCCCGCGAATCATGATGTTTTCGACTTTCGGAAATGCTTTGAGGGCCTTCTCCGGCAAATCGCCATTCGCACCAACCAGCTCGGTCCAGCCATGCGCTTCGGGCGCGCCGACGATGATACGGCCGACCATGCCGGCGTGCTCATGCGGGACGCAGTAGTAGTCATAGACCCCCTGCTCAGTGAAGGCAGCCGAAAAACTCTCGTTGGGCAGGAGGTAGCCAGAATCCCACGGTTTTGCGGCCCCGGGCATGCGGCGCGGTCTCTCGAAGTTCGTCGGACTGTATGCAGTCGTAGTGTGCGAATTGCCCGAATTGAGATTGGTCCAGCGGACCGTCTGTCCTGGTTTGATCAGAATGCCGATCGGGTCGAACCAGACCTGTGAGCCGTCGTCGCGCCCTCGCATCGTGATTTCCACCACCTCCTCGGCCCATGCGGCAGGAGAAGAGCGAGAAAGGGCGGCGGCAAGCGCGCCGCCCCCGCCCAGTACCTGACGACGCGTGAGCATCATTTGGCGACACGGGCTTCGTCGGTGGCCGAGACGTGCCACAACACGACGTGGACATGCGGTTCGGGAACACCCGGATGCCCGGCATTGTAGTAGACGTCGACATGGTCGACATTGCCGCCCGGCGCCGCGAGGTCGTCAAAACGCTTGTCCGGATTGAGATCCTTGATCGGCAGCATGTAGATGGTGCTGACAAGCTTGCCGTCGTGGTCATAGGCAAGGAACGGGCCGGCAGGCAATGTCGTCGGATCGACGAAAAGTTGGCCCATGCCCGGCAGGAAGTCGGGCAGCTTCACAAGCTTGCTGACCTGTTCGTAAGGAGCAGCCGGCGGAGATTTGGCGACATCGCTCGCCGCCATAGCGCAAAGCGAGCTGGCCATTGTCACGACAACTGCGAAGGCAAGCGTTTTCATCACGGTAACTCCTTGTTTTGGTAGAAGCCGCGCAACAGCCAAAAGGTGGAAGACCTAATATCCGATCTTCATCGCTGACACGGCCTATTCGTGCCCGCCAAGCAAGGAGGAGACGGCCACGTCCGTCAAACGAAATTAAGTGGCGTTTCAGTGCATTATTTTTGCGTTTATTTGGTATCTCCTGTTTGCATCCATGAATTCTCTTCAGTCACTCGATGGCGAAGATCCCAGAATGTGCATTACCAAGCCTTAGACCATTCGCGATAGCTCGCGAACCAAGGCGGCACGTGTCAAATCGTCGAAGGGGTTGTACCCACAGAACCGAATAACTCTGAAGCGACGGCCACTATTGGCGTCGCTTGATTCCAAAAAGGCCTTCACTACATTTCAGTTGCTATGCATATTTTCACGCAAAATTTCCGAAGAGATCCGTGGCGCCTCAACGCAGGCTTCTAGCCCGGACGCGAAAGACGTTGGGCTTCGCGTCCGGGAAAGCCGGGATTCCAATTCAGTCCAAAGTGAACGTTTCCCTACGCTGGCAATGTGACTGACCGTTGTCCGCGATTGCGTTTGGATCAGTCTTACCGGCAACTGTGATGATCCCCTACTTGTTAGAAGAAGATGTCGCGCTTGACCTCGCGACAAAGGGCAAGCATTCCGCATTGTCGAAAATAGCCGTCAGGATAGCGCGGAGAGCCGGACTCGACGAGCAGATGGTTCTCCATAGCCTTTGGCGCAGCGAGTGTCACGGCTCGACAGGTCTCGGCCGCGGCGTTGCGACCCCGCACGCCTTGTTCGACACGATCTCTTCTCCCGTGGCATCTTTTGCTCGACTGCATCGGCCTATCGATTTCGGCGGGCCGGACGACGATCCGGTCGATATCGTTTATACCCTGGTCTGGCCTCGCTCCGCCGTCTCCGCCTTCCTTCCCGCTCTTTCGCAGGTGTGCCGGGTGCTTCGGATGCCTCGGACTCGAGAGGGACTGCAACAGGCACAGTCAGCCGCTCGATGCTGATCCGCGCTCGGTCATTTCCGCCAATTGGCACACGTGCGCAGCCGGCTTCATGCCTGGTCAGTTGCGCGACGCCTCATTAGTAGCGGACGTACGCCTTTGAGGAACTCCGACGCCTCGGCCTTCAGCAGGGTGCAGTTCGACAGAAAGCTTGCCAGTCCATCGAACCCCGACTTCATGATCATATTCCTAAAACATACATTGACAATGTATGTTTTAGTTGAGATGCTTACCTCGATGCCAAGCCAAGGCACAATCAGAATGCAAGCCATTGATAGATCCTGATCCCCAAACCATGGCTGCAAGGACTGCGCACTTCGGTGCTGCCGACGAGCCGGCGGCCTGGATTGAGCCTGGCGGCGATTCCAAAAGCCGCATTGGCCTGGCGGAAATGAGGGCGAGCACATGAGCGGGAATAGCCGGAGCAAGAGAACGATCATCGTCGACGGCCTCCCGTTGCCGGATGTGCTCGACGAGACCATGATCCGCGGCGTGGTTGACGGCTTCTATGAAGAAATTCGCCGTGATGAGCTTCTTGGTCCCATCTTCCGCCAGCAGATACAATCCGACGAGTGGCCGCGTCATCTGGCGAAGATGTGTGACTTCTGGTCCGCGACACTGCTGCGAACATCCCGATATGAAGGTCGGCCCCTGCCCCCACATCTCGCGATAGGCAGCCTTGGCGAGGTGCATTTCCGGCGTTGGTTGACGTTATTTCGCGTAACAGTGCGCCGTATCTGCCCGCCTGAAGTCGCGGCGCTGTTCATGGATCGCGCGCTGCGCATCGCTCACAGCTTTCGTCTTGCGGTCGCCTTCAGCCGCGGCGAGACCACGATTGGCATCGAACCGATTGCCGAGAAAGACCTGTGATGCCGAATTGGTTTGTGAGTGGTTGCCATTGCAGCACGCCAACCCAAGAGAGGAAGCGCCGGTGAGGCTGACCAACTTCTCGGACTATGCCTTGAGAATGCTGATGTACGCGGCCTCCGCCGGTGATCACCTGATCACGATCGAGGAAACTGCCCGGATCTTCAAGGTATCGAAAACGCACCTCAACAAAGTCGCCAATACCCTGACGCGCGGGGGATACCTGAAGGCGGTCCGCGGCCGTTCCGGCGGCCTCGTTCTGGGACTCCGGCCCGAGATGATCCGGATCGGCGATGTCATACGGCTGACTGAGCCGGATTTTGCGGTTGTGGAGTGCTTTGCTACCGGAAACCAATGTGTGCTCACCGGATCCTGCAAGCTTTCAAGCATGTTTGGCGAAGCGATAGCCTCCTTCCAGAACGTTCTTGACCGCTACACGCTGGCCGACGTCGCACTGATGCCTCAGGATTTCCTTGGCCGGCCCGCATCACCCCAAGCTTTCGGCGTGACGCAAAGGGGCGGGTAAGGTCGAAGTCTCTTACGGTCGGGGACAAAGTGTTTCCATCTCGTCGCCCGATCAATTTGAGGACTGAGCAGAGGGTCGTCGCGGGCCGCGACGGAGGCCTTTCCCTTTACCGGACAGATGCTGATCTTTGTCACACAAGGAGACGAGCTATGGCTGAACCAAATAAGAGCGACAAGCCGACAACAAAGCAGTTTGAGTCTGGTATCGACTCGGACAACAGTCTGTTGCCGATGCTGATCGGCGGCCTTGTTCTGATCGTCATCGGCGCGATTATTGTCATGATGTTCGTCTAGTTCCGGAATGGCATAGTCGCCGCCGCGCATTGCCGGCAAGCCCGATGCTCGAGGGGCTTACAGGACCGGTTTTCTTGGGCTGATTTGACAAGAGAAATTCCCAAAGCGTCTGTCTACTTAACGCGGCGGCCGCCTCGATCGCCACCGCAGGCTCTTATTTGCGTCGAATACCCTACGAGATTGTCGCCTCCCGACTAGGTGGGCCGCGCCTCCTCCTGTGGATGACCAATGTCGGCGTCAAGTGCAAGTCGCTTGATGCGTCAGTCAGCCTCGGTTCAAACGCCTTCCTCTATGTGCTTTTCCGACTGAAAGTCAGTAGGTGCTGGATTTGATGATCTGCGCCAGGCTGCGATACGTTTTCTCCAGCATGTCAAAACCGCCTTCGGCAAGCGTGATCGGCGCAGCGTTGTCGGCTATCGCCGCGAGCAGCAGAGCCGCATCACTAGGGACAATATTTGGAGCTAGCTCGCCACGTCGGCCTGCAGCCGATAGGGCATCCGTAAACAGCATGGAAAGCTCCGCGCCGAAATGGTCGAGCATCTTCTGGCCATCGGCGCCAAGAAGTTCGGCGTCCTGCCTGAGCCTTGTGATCAGGCTCCAATTTCGTCCCTTCGTGTCGGGTGGATTGAAATGCAAGAAGCGGCCGCGGCTGTAGGCGATCATGGCCTCTACCTGATCGGAGAGGTTCGCACCCTCATCCGACCACACGGCGCGCAAGGCACTCAGCGTCGCCTCCATGTAGTCGCCAAGCACCTCATCGACGAGCGCCTGCTTGTTGCCGAAATGATAGTGAATATTGGCGCGCGTCGTACCGAGCGCCGCCGAAATATCCCCGAAGCTGGTGCCGCGATAGCCATGGCGCACCAGAAGCTCCAGCGCCGTATCCTTGATCGCCTGTCTGGTGTCGGTCTCGTCCATGCTTCCATCATAGCCAAATGCGTTGGCCATGGACGCCGAAGCTTTGCGGCATCCCCAGCATTTGACGGGATACTGACTTGCAGGTAAGTAAGTTGGAATCGGCGGGGGAGGATACGTGGTGCGGATGCAGACATTCAGCGATATCGAAGGATCGGCGCCGCAGGCCGTCCGCGCGGGCGACATCGTCTTCATCGGCGGGCTGATGGCGACGGACGCCAGCGGCAATATCGTCGCAAGCGACATAATCGGTCAGGCGCGCGCCATCTTCGACCGGCTGGCGGCCCTCCTCGCCCAGGCCGGCGCGGGCATTGCCGATGTGGTTAAGCACAACATCTATTTCAGTTGCGAGGCCGATGCCGTCGGCGCCTTCCTCGACGAACTCGATGCCGTGCGCGCCGGCTGTTTCGCGGCCCCCGGCCCGACCACAACGGAAATCCGCTGCGGCCTCGACCGCGAGGGCGCGCTGCTGATGGTCGACGCTTGGGTGGTCATCGGCGGCAAGCGCGAACTGCTCGACCCGCCCGGTCATTGGCGCTGGCGCAAGCAGCTGCCCTTCGTCCATGGCTGGAAGGTCGGCGACATGCTGTTTGTCGGAGGCCAGCGCTCGCTCGATGCCGAAGGCGATGTACTCGGGCTTGGCGATATCGAGGTGCAGACCGACGCGGCCTTCCGCAACCTCGACACGATGCTGCGGTCGGGCGGCGGCGACCGCCACAGCCTGATGCGCCAGAACACCTATTTCCGCTTTTTCGGCGAGGGCCGCGAGGTCACCGACTTCTGGGAGAAGATGACCAATGTGCGACGCCGCTACATGTCGGCGCCTTCGGCGGCCGGTGCCGGACTGCGCATCCAGGGCATGGGCAATGCCGACGAACTGATCCAGGTCGAGGGCATCGGCATGCTCGGCGACGACAAGCAGCGCCTGCAACCGGCCAACCATTGGGACTGGAGCATTTCCAACACCCAGTTCACGCAAGGTTGGAAGGTCGGCGGGCTCGCCTTCATCGGCGGCCAGATCTCGGCCGACAACAAGGCACAGGCCGTCGGCGACGACATGGAAACGCAGACCCGCAACGTCTTCGAGTTCATCCGCCGCACGCTGGCCGAAGGCGGGCTCGACGAAAGCGATGTCGCCAAGCTCTACATCTACTATCACGTCGAAGGCAGCTGGGCGGGGATCGAGGCGACGCGCGCGGTGATTGCCCGCGTCCAGCGCGAATTCTACGCCGAGCCTGGTCCGGCGGTGACCGCGATCCGCGTCGCCGGCTTTGCCTTCGAGAACCTGCTGATCGAGATCGAGGCAATGGCGGTGACGCAAGACTGATGTCGAAACATGATTTCACCGCCGCCGAGTTCGCTGATCGGTTGGCGCGTGTCCGCGCCGCCATGGCCGCACGCGACCTCGACTGGCTGGTTGCCGTCCACCCCGCCTCAATCCATTGGCTGACCGGCAGCGATGCCAAAAGCTACCAGGAATTCCAATGCCTGCTGGTCGGCGCGCGTGACGAGCCGCTGGTCGTGCTGACACGCCAGGGCGAGGTGCATGAATTCGAGACGGACGCCCTTGCCGGCGAGGTACAAGGCTATGGCGGCGGCGAGAACGAGGATCCGGTCGCAGTCTTCGCCGGCATAGCGCGGCGCCACGGCGTGCTCGGCAGGCGCGTCGGCCTCGAAGTGCCGGCCTACTATCTCCACCCGCATCACTATCTCGGCCTTCGCGCCGTCATCGGCGATGCCCTGGTCACCGAGGCGACCGAGCTGATCGCCGGCCTGAAGCTGGTGAAGTCGCCGGCCGAGATCGCTTATATCAGGCGCGCGGAGGCCCTTGCCGACCTTGGCATGGAGCGCTTTGCCGGCGAGCTCGCGGCGGGCCTGTCGGAACTGGCGCTGGCCGGCGGCATCCACGAGACCTTGCTGCGCAATGGCAGCGGCATCGCCGCTAGTCCGATCAACCTCGTCTCCGGCCCGCGCTCCGCCTACAGCCACGGCGCGCCGACCGCGCGTCGGCTTGAACATGGCGATTTCGGCAACATCGAATTCGGCACCACCTTCAACCGCTACACCGCCACTATCGGCCGCAATTTCGCGCTGGGCACGCCGACGCCGCGCATGGCCGAATTGCACGACCTCGTGCTGCGCGCCGGCGATGCCATGATCGCGGCGATTCGCGACGGCGTGCCGGCAACCGTGCCGCACCAGGCGGCCCGCGCCGTGATCGGTGAGGCCGGGCTCGAAGCCTGCCGTGTCCACACATCAGGCTATGCGCTGGGGCCGGGCTTTCCGCCGAGCTGGGCCGAGCCGCTGCACATGATCGGCGACAGCCCGCACATGCTGAAGGCTGGCATGGTGGTCACCATCGAGCCGCCGGTCTATATCGGCGCCGAAGGCCTTGGAGCGCGCATCATCGACAATGTGCTTGTCACCACGACCGGTGCGGAGGTGCTGTCCCGCACGCCGCGCGACATCATCGTCGCGGGTTGAGCGTCCCTACCCTCCAAGCTCATGCGCGATCTCGGCGCAAGCGAGCTTCAGCCGCGCCAGCATGGCCTCGAAATTGGGCGCGGCGCTGCGTCGGCTGACCGCCGCAACCGTTACGCAGGCCACGGCGCGCCGGTCGCCGGCGATTATCGGACAGACGACGTCGGTCACGCCGATGATGTCGCGGCTTTCATGGATGATGGCGCCGCGCTCGCGCACCGCGTCGAGTTCGGCGGCGAGCGTCGTCGGGTCCGGCGGCTCGCGCATCAGCATCAGGCATTCGGCGATCATCCGGTCACGCACCAGTTTGGGCTGGAACGCCATCAGCACCAGCCCGGAATGGGCGTCCGCCAGCGGCCGGCGATAGCCGAGCTTGAGCGAGAAGTTCATGTCCGCCCCGCCCGATGCTGCCGCGATGATGACGGTTTCGCCGCGATGCGCGACAACCAGATGCGCCGCCTGGTGCACTTCCTCGGCGAAGCGCTCGACGATGGGGGCCGCGGTGCTCACCAGGTCACGGGCGCGCGCCGTCTGCATGCCCAGCCCGAACAGCTTGTTCGACAGCATCAGCCCCTCGCCGCCTTCGTCGCGCTGGATGTAGCCGCGCGCAAGCAGCACATGGACCATGCGGAAAATCTCGTTCTTCGATCGCCCCAGTTCCTCGGCGATCTGGCGCGTGCCCAAGGGCTGGCCGGCGTTGGCCAGCAATTCGAGGATATCCAGTCCCTTTTCGAGGGCCGGCGCGCTGTAATTGAGCTTGTCGTCCGTCATTTGTATCGCTTCATAGATGACGCTTGACGTCACATATGAAGCGACGATAGCGTGGTGTCCAGGCAAATCCGAGCGGAAAATAGCGATCTGCCTAGCGTTGCATAGGGGACGCTCTGCATCCATGAGCTATAATTTCAAGTTTGATGTCCTGCTGCGCTATATCCCCGAGATCGTGCAAGGCGTGCTGCTGACCTTGCAGTTCTCGGTCGTCACCATGCTCTGCGGACTTGCCATCGGCTTGATCGTCGCCATGGCCTCGATAAGCCCGCTGACGCCACTGCGCGCCTGCGCCCGCGTCTATGTCGAGGCGCTGCGCAACACGCCGCTGCTGGTGCAGCTGTTCATCGTCTTCTTCGGCCTGCCTTCTATCGGCATCAAGCTTGGCGCCAACACCGCCGCGCTGATCGCGCTGTCGATCAACATGGGCGCCTATGGTGCGGAAATCCTGCGCGCCGGTTTCCAGTCCGTGCGCCAGAGCCAGATCGAGGCCGGCCGATCGCTCGGCCTCACCGCCGGCCAGACCTTTCGCCATGTCGTGCTGTTCCAGGCAATGAAGGCCATTTACCCGGCGCTTTCCAGCCAGTTCGTGCTGATCATGCTGACCACCAGCGTCGTCTCCTCGATCGGCGCCACCGAACTGTTCCACCAGGCCGCCTTCATCGATTCACGCACCTACCGCTCCTTCGAGACCTACACGCTGATCACCGTTTCCTATCTCGTGCTCACACTGGGCTTCCGCGCTTTCTTCGCCGGCGTCTACTGGGCGGTCTTCGTCAGGAGGCCGCGCCGATGATCCGCGAATTTGGCGGCACCGATATCGTCTACCTGATCGAGGCCGCGCGCTGGACGCTGCTGCTGGCGTTCACCGCCACGGTGGGCGGCGGCCTTCTGGGCATCGTCGTCGCCGTGCTGCGCGTCATCCCGTTCGGGCCGCTCAACTGGCTGGCCATCGCCTGGATCAACCTGATCCAGGGCACGCCGCTGCTCGGCCAGCTCTTCGTCTTCTTCTTCGGCCTGCCGCTGGTCGGCCTCTCGGTCGACGCCTGGACGGCGGCGGCCTTGTCGCTGTCGATCTATGCATCGGCCTTCTTCGGAGAGATCTGGCGCGGCAGCCTGCAATCGGTGTCGCAGCGCCAATGGGAGGCGGGCGCGGCGCTCGGCCTCACCTACGCGCAGCGGCTTGGCCACGTCGTGCTGCCGCAGGCGATCCGCATCTCCGTCGCGCCGACCGTCGGCTTCCTCGTCCAGCTGGTGAAGAACACCTCGCTCACCGCGCTGATCGGCTTCGTCGAGCTGACCCGCGCCAGCCAGATCATCAGCGGTGCGACCTTTGCTCCGCTGCCGGTCTATCTCACCGCCGCCGCCATCTATTTCGTCATCTGCTTTTCCCTCTCCCAGCTCGCCCGCATGCTGGAAAGGAGACTTCATGTCGCTCGTTGAAATCGCCGATATCCGCAAGCGCTTCGGCGCGGTCGAGGTGCTGAAGGGCATCTCGCTCAACGTGGAAAAAGGCGAGATCGTCGCCGTCATCGGCCGCTCGGGCTCGGGCAAGTCGACCATGCTTCGCTGCATCAACGGACTGGAGAAGGTGCAGGCCGGCCGCATCGTCGTCGACGGCATCGACGTCACCGCGCCCAAGGCCGACCTCAACCTGCTGCGCCAGCGCGCCGGCATGGTGTTCCAGAGCTACAATCTGTTCCCGCATCTCAATGTCGAGCGCAATGTCATGCTGGCGCTGAAGCTGGTGCGCAAGCTCGACAGGCCGGCCGCCCGCGAGGTCGCCCACGCCGTGGTGGCTAAGGTCGGCCTCGCAGACAAGCTGCTTGCCTATCCCGACGAATTGTCGGGCGGCCAGCAGCAGCGCGTCGCCATCGCGCGCTCGCTGGCCATGCAGCCAACCCTGATGCTGTTCGACGAGATCACCTCCGCGCTCGACCCCGAACTGGTCGGCGAAGTGCTGCGCGTACTCGAAAGCGTCGCCAGCGAAGGCATGACCATGATGCTCGTCACCCATGAGATGAACTTTGCCAAGAACGTCGCCGACCGCGTGATCTTCATGCACGAGGGCCGCATCCACGAGGATGGGCCAGCGCGTGAGACCTTGCTCGAGCCTCGTACGGCCGAACTCAGGAGCTTCCTGAGCGCCGTCCTTCACTAGGAAAAGAAAGCCCAACCAGAAAAAGGGGAAGTTCCATGTTCAAGCATCTTACCAGGATCGTCACAGCCGTGCTCCTGGCCGGCGCGGTCTCGGCAATGCCGGCCAGCGCGGCCGACCTGCAGAAGATCCTTTCCGCCGGCACGGTGCGCATCGGCGTGCCCATCGACGTGCCGCCCTTCGGTTCGGTCGACGCCAAGAACGAGCCGGTCGGCCTCGATGTCGACATGGCCAAGAAGATCGCCGAGGCGCTGGGCGTCAAGCTCGAAATGCAGCAGATCACCGGCGCGAACCGCGTACCCTATCTCGTCACCGACCGCCTCGACATCGTCATCGCCGCCATGGGCGCGACGCCGGAACGCGCGCTGCAGATTGCCTTCACCTCGCCCTACTCAGCCCTTTCGATCGGTGTCTTCGGCCCCGACAGCATCGCGGTGAAGAGCCCCGCCGACCTCAAGGACGAGACCGTCGCCGTTGCGCGCGGCACGACGCAGGACCTCGAACTGACCAAGGCCGCGCCCAACGCCAAGATCGTGCGCTTCGACGACGACGCCACCGCCGCCGCCGCCTTCACCTCTGGCCAGGCGCAATTGCTGGCCACCGCCGATGTCGTCGCCAAGGACCTGATGGACAAGGACCCCAAGGTGCAGCTGAAGCCAAAATTCATCCTTCAGTTCTCGCCATGCTACATCGGCATCCAGCAGGGTAGTCCCGAACTGCTGCGCTGGCTCGACACCTACATCCATCTCGGCATGCTTGACGGCTCGCTCTCGGCGCTGTCGCAGAAGTGGATCGGCACCACCCTGCCGACCCTGCCCCCGATCTGACCTTTCGGCGGCGGGGGTTTTCCGCCCCCGCCGCCCTTTCTCGGCCCGCTTCCATCCCCACAAGAGTTCCAAAGAGAAACATGGCTCGCATGTCCACCGCCCGCACCACCATCGACTTCGACCGCGCCGGCAAGCAGGTCGGCTTCGTTGACATCCCGCATTCGCCACATGAAGACGCCTGGGGCGCGACGCGCATCCCGATTGCCGTGATCAGCAATGGCAGCGGCCCGACTGCGATCCTGCAGGCCGGCAACCATGGCGACGAATATGAGGGGCCGATCACGCTCGGCGAAATGATCCGCGATCTCGACCCGGGCATGGTCAGCGGCCGCATCATCTTCCTGCCGGCGATCAACCTGCCCGCCGTTCTGGCCGGCCGCCGCACCTCGCCGGTTGACGGGCTGAACCTCAACCGCACCTTTCCGGGCGACCCCACCGGCACGATCACCCAGCAGATCTCGGCCTATGTCAGCGACATCGTCATGCCGCTCGGCCACGCCTATGTCGATCTTCATTCAGGCGGCTCCTCGCTCAACATCCTGCCCAGCGCCATCATCGAGCCGGCGCCGGATGCCGCCCACCGCAAGCGCAACATGGAGGCAGTACTGGCCTTCGACGCGCCGCTGACCGTCGTCATCGACAATCTCGGCGAACCGCGCACCTCGACAGCCACATCGGTGCGCGCCGGGCTGACCACGGTCGGCACCGAGATGGCCGGCGCCGGCACGGTGTCGCTCGATGCGCTCGGCATCTGCCGCAAGGGTGTGCGCAATGTGCTCAGCCATCTCGGTGTGCTGCCGCCGACCGGCAAGCCGCGGGCCGCGCGACCTGAAAAGATCCTGCGCATTCCCGGCCATGACGGCTATGTGCTGGCAACGAGTGACGGTGTGTTCGAACCGTTCCATGCTCTGGGCGCCGTGGTCCATGCTGGCGAGGACGCCGGCCGCATCCACAATCTGGCCGATCCCGGCCGTGCGCCCGAGACCGTGCGCTACCTCTCGGACGGCATCGTCTATGGCCGCCGCCAGCCCGGCCGTGTCGTCGTCGGCAATTGCTGCGTCACTGTCGCCACGCGCTACGAAGGAGAGCTGGCGTGATTGCGCTGGAAGACATCCGCGCCGCCGCCGCGCGCATTGAGGGCAACATAAGACGCACGCCGATGATCGCCGGTTCCAATTTCAAGACACCCCTGGCCGGCGATGTCGAACTGATGCTGAAATTGGAACTGCTGCAGGTCACCGGGTCGTTCAAGGCGCGCGGCGCCACCAACAAGCTGCTGTCGCTGGACCGTGCGATGCTGACGCATGGCATCGTCACCGCGTCGGGCGGGAACCACGGCATTGCCACCGCGCGCGCCGGTCTCATGGCCGGCGTGCAGACCACCATCTTCTTGCCCACCAATGCCTCGCCGGCCAAGATCGAGAAGCTGCAAGCCTGGGGTGCGGCCACACACATCGTCGGCTCTGCCTGGCATGAATCGAACGAGGCGGCTCAGGCCTTCGTTCGTGAGACTGGTGCGGTCTACTTCCACCCGTTCGCCGACCCGGCGGTGGTGGCCGGGCAAGGCACCGTCGGTCTCGAAATCCTCCACCAGATGCCGGACGTGACGACGGTGCTGGTCGCCATGGGTGGCGGCGGGCTGATCAGCGGCGTGGCGACGGCGATCAAGGCGCTGGCGCCGCATATCCGCGTCGTCGGCGTGGAGGCGGCGGGCTCACCAGTGCTGCTGCGCGCGCTCGAAGCAGGACGCAACGTGGCGCTGGACAAGGTGACGACCTCGGTGGCGACCATGGCGTGTGCTAAGACCGACGACCGCATCTTCGACATTGTCAGTGACAAAGTCGACGAGATCGTGCTGGTCGATGACGACGAGATGCTGCGCGCCGCGAAGGGCCTTTGGTTCGAGATGGGCCTCGCCGCCGACCTCAGTGGCGCGGCCGCGATAGCCGCAATCGCAGAAGGCCGAGTACGGCTGAACGCGAGCGAGCGGATCTGCGCCATCGTTTGCGGTGCGGGGCCGGATGCGATCCGGGGATAAGCTGACTGGTGTCAGAAAAGCGGACAAAAGCTGTGCCTGCATCGCACGACATCCCATTTGGGCACGCTGCTCGGGAGAGCACCGGAGGTTCGTTCAGTTACGGCCGCGCACCCTTCATCGAGATTGCCGTGCCTCGAGCTATGCCACTCTAACCCATCAGACGATGGCGGAAGGTTTGTAGTGGCATGTTCGATACGCTCTCCCGCGTTACGGCCGATTTGTTATGCCGCAGGCTTATCCCTGCCCATGGACGTGAACAGGTGCGTCGCGGATACCGCGTTGAACAGCGCCCGAATGCCCGCCGCTCACCGCCGCGCTGATCAGCGTGAAATCGCTTTCTGCTTCGACCTTCTCACCCAGCCCGTTCGTCGTCTCGGGGTGGAGCGTGCGCATGATGATCGTCTTGCCCCTGGCATGCGCCGCGAGCCGGCCCTTTTGACCAAGGATGACCTCGACGTTCTGTGCATAGTCGCGCACCGTCGAGGTGATCTCATCGTCTGACTGTTCGGCGACCTCCTTGAGCGTATCGACCATGGTGATGCCGGCGCCGCCCGCCTTCTCGTAAATGCCCTTGAAGGCGTCTTAGCCGATCACCTCGAACCCGGCCTTTTGAGGTTGACGGCCATAGGGAAGCCCATCGTTCCGAGGCCAATAGATCCGATCTTCTTGCTCATGATCCTGTTCCTTCAGCAGATTGTGCGCGTTCCAGGTCAGCCCTTGACCCAATTCCGGTCTTCCACGGGATCGTTGCGCAGGTTGAAGTCTGGCTGAACCCAGATAGTATTCTGTAGAAACCGAGAACGATCATGGCATCGGCCAGCGCTTGCACAGCGAAGTGCTCAAGTGTGTGCTTGAACAGCACCGGAGCGAAAGGATCGCCTTGCCGAATCGCAGGAAGACCCGCTCACGTTCATCGAACACGTCGGCGTCCTCTAGACGGATTCGGGACCATTGAGTTAACGCGCGGCCGTGGGCATACGCACCAGACCGAGCGCAATAGCCTTGACCCGGATCCTGCCGCGGCGAATACCGCACGCGTTGAGGCGGAGAAGACAACGGTGTCAACTCTCGTGCGCTACTTGTGCTTCGGGCAAGTCATTGCCAGGAATCCTGGGTTCGGTTCCTTCAGCATATGCAGCGTTTGGCGCGGCGGCTTAACGCTCGGCCGCGAATTCCCACATGGTACCAATACCATGGTCCGCTCGCCGCTTGGACAAAGCAAGAGAGACATCGACCACAGATGGAAAGGCAAGGGATAACGCGCCCCTTGTAGCGGCCTCTACGCATCTTTCGGCAGCACTGAACGAACCCTCGCGATGAAGGTGTGGAAATCCTGCATGAAGGTGCGCAGGAAATCGGCGGTGCCGTCATTGGTGACCTCGCCGTCATCGGTGATCAGCCCCGGTGTGAACTGGATATAGGCTTCCGGGGCGTTCATCTGGGGCGAGTTGCAGAAGCCGAGCACGCTGCGCAGATTCTGCTGGGCGACGGCGGTGCCGATTGCGCCTGGCGACGTGCCGATCACTGCGGACGGTTTGCGGGCAAACGAGTTGGTGCCGTAGGGGCGGCTCGCCCAGTCTATCGCATTCTTCAACCCGCCCGGGATCGAACGATTGTATTCCGGCGTGACGAACAGCACAGCATTGACGGCTGCGATGGCCGCCTTGAACGCCTTGCCGGCGGGGGGATAGTCGGCATCATAGTCGTAGCTATAGAGCGGCAGGTCCTTGAAGGAGATCTCCGACATTTCGAGTTCGGGCGGCGCCAACCGCACCAGTGCTTTGGCGAGTTTGCGATTGATCGAGCCTTTGGCGAGGCTGCCGATGAGATAGCCCACTTTGTGCGTAGTCATAAGGGTCTCCTGCTTCGTCGAGCCGTGTCTGATCGAAAACCAACCCCGCATCCCAGAAAATCATTGTTTGCCTGTTGAATCCGATTGTCACCCTGATTGTGCGGCAGCTACGTTGGCGCGAGACAAGGTCACGATCAGTTGATTGCGAAGATCCACCTTGCCGCCGCTGTGGATGGTCGTGATCATGATCGCGACTTGGCCGGACCGTTTCAGAGCCGGGAGGCATCGAGGACGAACAGGAGTCCGTCATGACAAAGCATGTCCACACCAAAAGCGTTTCCGCCATGTTGAAGGACATGACCAAGCTGCTGCCCGAGCTTGAGGCGCTCTACAAGGATGTCCACGCACATCCCGAGCTCTCGATGCAGGAGACGCGCACCGCGGGCATTGCCGCCGACAGGCTCAGAAAAGCTGGCTTCGAGGTGACGACTGAGGTCGGCAAGACGGGTGTCGTCGGACTGCTTCGCAATGGTGAAGGACCGACGGTGATGCTGCGCGCCGATATGGATGCACTGCCGATCGCGGAGAACACTGGCCTTGCCTATGCCAGCAAGGTTACGGCGAAGGACGCCGAAGGCAATGTTGTGCCGGTCGGCCATATGTGCGGTCACGACATGCATGTGGCCTGGCTGGTCGGGGCGGCGACACTCCTGTCGCGGACGCGCGATGCCTGGAAGGGCACCTTGATGGCCGTCTTCCAGCCGGGCGAGGAAACCGCGCAGGGCGCCCAGGCCATGATCGACGACGGGCTGCTCAAACGCTTTCCTCAACCTGACGTCGTGCTTGGCCAGCACGTCATGGTCGGTCCCTCCGGATCCGTTGCCGGCAGCGCCGGACCCATCACCTCCGCGGCGGACAGCCTGCAAATTCGCCTGTTCGGGCGCGGCGCGCATGGCTCGATGCCGCAGGCCAGCATCGATCCCGTCGTCATGGCGGCGTCCGTCGTGCTACGGCTGCAGACTGTTGTTTCCCGCGAGGTTGCAGCCAACGATGCGGCGGTGGTCACGGTTGGCGTGCTGCAGGCGGGCACCAAGGAAAATGTCATTCCCGACGACGCCGTCATCAAGCTCAATGTGCGGACATTCGACGCTGGCGTGCGTAAGCATGTGCTTGCCGCCATCGAGCGGATAGTCAATGCTGAGGCCGAAGCCTCGGGCGCGCCGCGCAAGCCGGAGATAACGCCGCTCGACCGCTACCCGCTTAACGTGAATGACGAAGCCGCCAGCAACCGCATCGCCGAGGCGTTTCGCGGTTATTTCTCGCCAGATCGGGTGAAACATACCGGCCCAGCCCCAGCGAGCGAGGATTTTGGCTGCTTCGGCACCGCATGGCAGGTGCCCTCGGTGTTCTGGTTCGTGGGCGGCAATGATCCCAAAGTCTATGCCAAGGCCAAGGCGGCGGGAAAGCTGAACGAACTGCCGGTTAATCACAGCCCGCAATTCGCGCCGGTTCTGCATCCCACCCTGGAAACAGGCGTCGAGGCGTTGGTCGTTGGCACGTTGGCCTGGCTCGGTGCGGCGTGACATTCGCCTGCCAGGATTGTGGTTGTCGGGATTGCCTTTTGCTTGCATGCGAACTTTTCTGAAGTCGTTTCGCGCTTGCGGTCTGGCATTTTGGACCGCCGAACGTCCCCTCAGATGGACAAAGAAGATTGGGTACTTGATTGAGCCCGGATTTACCGAAAACCGGTATCAGTCTGGCACCCTAGCCTTCACGAGTAGGAACGGCATGGTCGCCATTGGAACCTTCGTGCACGTTCTCGACTTGGTCGGAACCTTCGTCTTTGCGATCAGCGGCGCAGTTGCGGCAGTCAATCGGCGCCTCGATATTTTCGGCATTCTCGTGCTCTCATTCGTTGCCGGAAATTTCGGTGGGATTACCCGGGATCTCTTAATTGGCGCAGTGCCGCCGGCGGCCCTGACTGACGGACGATATCTGCTGGTTTCGGTTCTCGCCGGGCTCATCGTTTCCTTCTGGTATGCCGGTGTCGACAGGCTGCGCGAACCCGTTCTGTGGTTCGACGCGGCGGGACTGTCGCTTTTCGCCGTCGCCGGTGCGCAAAAGGCAACTCAGTTCGGATTAAGCCCGGTAATGTCAGCCCTGCTCGGCATGTTGACTGGCATCGGTGGTGGCATGTTGCGGGATGTTCTTCTTGTGGAAATTCCACAGGTGTTGCGTTCCGATCTATACGCTGTGGCAGCACTGGCCGGTGCATCCATCGCCGTCGTCGGCAATATGCTCGGTTTTTCCTATGGCATCTCGGCATTGGCCGGAGCAATCTTGTGTTTCGGCCTTCGCTTCATGGCGATCAGACATGGCTGGCATCTGCCAGTCGCCCATCTGTCGGCGCAGCGGCGCGCTGAAACAGATAATTCGAGCGATGAGGAGCCACGCTGAATCCTCGGTCGCGGTATGTCCACGGCCTCCGCCGGGCACCGTCCGGCCTCTCGTGGCGCCTACGATCCGTTGCGGGCCGCAACATTCGAGAACAACGCACCGAGGCCCTCCGCCATGGTCGGATGCGCCAATATGGCGTCGCGCAGGTGCGTGTATGGCAGGCCGGCGAGCATGGCCGTCTGTACCGTGGCCATGACCTCGCCCGCTTCCGGGCCGACCATGACAAAGCCAAGAATTTGGTCGTCATCCGCGGAGATGATCGCCTTCATGAACCCCGTGGTTTCGTCGATGGTTCGCGTGCGCAACACCGCCTTCATCGGAAGCCGCGCGACCCGCACCGCCATACCCTTGCGCATCGCCTCATCTTCGTTCAGACCCACCCGCGCGAGGGGCGGATCGGTGAACATGCAATACGGGACCAGCCGGTCCCGTGTCGTGCGAATTCCTCCAGCGAGGTTATCGCGGATGATCCGGAAATCGTCGTAGGAGACATGCGTGAACTGTGGGCTGCCGGCACACTCCCCGATCGCCCATACGTTGCGCGCGCTTGTCTCCAGCCTTTCGTTGACATGAATATATCCGCGATCGTCGAGCTTGACGCCCGCCGCTTCGAGTCCGATTCCCGCTGTGTTGGGAACGCGGCCGGCCGCCACCAGAATGTCGCTGCCTTCCATGGTCCGCTCGCCCGAGGGCGTGCGCAGCACGAGGCTGATTGTTCCACCGGATTGACCTTTCACCCTGAGAATATCCGTCGACAGGCGTATGTGGATGCCTTCCGCGGCCAGGAATTGCTCTACTTCGCCACCGACATCGGCATCTTCGCGGCGGGCCAGCCGAGATCCACGATCAATGACGGTGACCCGGCTGCCGAAGCGACGGTAGGCCTGGGCCAGTTCGAGACCGACATAACCGCCTCCCAGCACGATCAAATGCGAAGGGACATAGTCGAGATCGAGTGCCTCGATATTGGTGAGCGGCGCTGCGTCAGTCAGGCCGGGCACGTCCGGGATCGCGGGGCGGGTCCCGACATCGAGGAAGATTTGATCAGCACTCAGGACGCGTGTTCCACCGTCGTTCAGGCCTACCTCGATCGTCTTCGATTCCACCATGCGACCACTACCCATGACAAGTTCGGCGCCGCTCGCCTTGTAGTTTTGCAGATGCATCGCGATCAGGCCTTCGACCATGTCACGCTTCCGCTGGCGGACTTTGCCCATGTCGACCGTAACCGCACCAGTCCGCGTGCCGAATTTAGCGGCATGGCGCGCCAGATCCGCGACCTTCGCGCTCCAAATTTCATTCTTGCTGGGGAGGCAGTTGATGTTGGGGCAGGAACCGCCAATCCATCTTCGTTCCACGACCGCGGTCCGACGCCCTGATTTTGCCAGGTGCCACGCGAGATACTTGCCGCCCTCGCCGCTTCCGAGAACCAGGGCATCGAACTGTTCCGGCAGGGCCATCACCATCTCCGCCAGGCCATCGCATCTGAACGGATTCATTCGACGCGGCTTGGGTCTTTGTTTTTATGCATCCCCTCATCCCAAAGCAGATCAGTATTTGGGCGACATGCACAGGGTTGAGAGCGTCATGTCACACCGTGACTTCCGCTCAATGCTGGACCACAACGGCCCTATTTCTTCGCCGACGCAGCCATAGGACGACAAGCCCGATCAGCACCAGCGCGCCGACGACCATGGCCACTCGTATGGCCGGAACCAGCATGGATTTCTGCGTGCCGGCGCGCAGCTCCGAGACTTGCCCAACGTCCACTTTGGCCGCCGGGTTGCCAAAATGCTGAATCAGATAGGTGCCCAGCGTGGCAATTTGCGTATCCGAAAGTTCCTTCGCGAAGCCGGGCATCAGAACGTCCGGTTGGCGACGCAGGCCCTCCAGCATCACCATCACCAAATTGTTGGAATTTTCTCGGCCGAGCGCGGTGTTGTGCAGCAGCGGCGGCAGACCGCCTTCGAAACTGCCCTGCCCTTGTGCCTGATGGCAGCTCGCGCAATAGGCGTCGTAGAGCTGCGGGCCGCTCATTTTGTCGCGATCCTGCGGCAACGCAAAGCCGCGGATACTCTCCAGTTCGTCCGAAGGACTGCCCCATGCAAAGACCGGCTTCGTGTCGACGGCATCGTGAGCCGCCGGTATGGATTTCACGTAGACCGCGATCGCCTGCAAATCTTCAGGCATCAGGAATCGCAAGCTGTTGTCTACCGCTTCCGCCATCGGACCGGCCGCCTGGCTCTTGCCGGCGGCATGGCCGTCACGCATGTAAGTGACCAGTTCCTCGACGCTCCACCCGCCCACACCACTGTTGGCATCGGAGGTGATGTTGGGTGCATGCCAGAAGCCGACATCGCCGCCGGCCATTTCGCTGGAGGTCTTTTTCGCCATGAATAGATTGCGAGGCGAATGGCAGGTACCGCAATGCGTGGGTCCACGCGCCAGATAGGCGCCGCGGTTCCATTCGGCGTCATGCGCCGGATCGGGCTTGTAAGGGCCGTTGTCGAGGAACAGCAGGTTCCAGGCCGCCATCGACAGGCGAATGTTGAACGGAAACGGCAGTTTCGTTTCGGCGGGGCTAGTCTCGACCGGGGCCACGCCGTTCATGAAAAACGCATAGAGTGCCTCGACGTCGTCGCCCGACAGCAGTGCATAGGCCGTATAGGGCATGGCCGGGTAGAGATGCTTGCCGTCGGCACGCACGCCCTTGCGCAACGCCGCGCCGAACTGCTCCAGCGTATAGCTGCCGATACCGTTTTCCTTCGACGGGGTTATATTGGTTGACATAATGGGCCCGATCGGCGTTGCAAGCGGCAGGCCGCCCGCCATCACCGCGCCGCCGGGAGCGGTGTGGCAGGCCACGCAATCGGAGGCAGTAGCGATATACTTGCCGCGGGCAATCTGATCCATATCCGCGCTAAGAGCAGGGTTCACGGCAATCGACAGCGCCAAGGCAACACCTGAGCGGCGAAACAGGCGAGGCATGGCGCGGCTCATGATTTTGCCGCGCCGCCAGCAGCGCCGGTCGAGGCCGCTTGCTGTCCCAATATGTGCGCAACCGAGCGCAGTGCTACCGCCAGGCCATTTTCCGTCGAATTGCAAGTCGCCGCTGTCGGCAGCACACCGGTGCTGGCGAGAAACAGGTTCTCGTGATCGTGCGCGCGACCATAGCCGTCGCAGACCGAGGTCTTGGGGTCGCTGCCCATGCTCAACGTGCCGCAAATATGCTGGTTGTTGGCGAAGTCTCCGTTCTTGCTGAAGCGCAGATTGGTGCCGCCCATCAGCTCGGCAATGCGCCGAAAATCCTGCTGGGATCGCTCATGGCCCCGCACGGTATAGTCGGCGATCGCATAATGCGCCTCGGGCTTCGGGATGCCCATCGCGTCCTTTTCCGAACTGAGCGTGATCCTGTGCTCAGGGTCCGGCAGGACTTCGAGCACGTTCTTCACGTTCATCTCGCGCGCCGCGCTGAAGCGCAGGCGCTTTTCCAATTCAGCGCCGTAGACACCCGCTGCTATCAGGCTCTTCGTCGCACCGTCGACCCGCGAGATATTGGTGAAATCGAGCCGGTAAGGCGCATGTTCCGAGCGGAACGCGCCGTCGCGCATGGTGTTGATGGAGCTTGGGCTTTGCGGCCCGCGCCCCAGCCACACGTCCTCGTCCGCGTCGAAGGTCAGCGACGTGCTGGGATGATCCATCAAATTGCGCCCGACCATGTCGGAGCTGTTGCCGAGGCCGTTCGGGAACTTGTCGCTGGCCGAAAGGAGCAACAGGCGCGGGCTCTCGATGCCGTTAGCGGCGACGATGAAGGTCTTGCCAGTCACCCGATGCGAGGCCTTGTCGGAATCGTAGTAGAGTGCCGCCGCGATGCGACCCTTTTCGTCATGTTCGAGCTTGTAGACATTGGCGTTGGCGATCAGTCTTGCACCAGCTGCTTCGGCGGCCGCCGCGGCAAGCCCGCCATGATACTGGGCGTCGATGGGGCAGATCGGCTGGCAGGAGTTGTTGCCGCAGCAGGCTGGCCGGCCGTCATAAGGGCGGCTGTTGCGCGCCGTGGTATTGGACACGACCGGATAGTCGGAGACAAGCCGTTCGCGCAGGCGGCGCATGGCATAGGGTTCGGCCACAGACTCCATCGGAAACGGCTTGTTGCGCGGCGAACCGGTGTTGGGCGCACCCGAAACGCCCATGATCTCCTCCGCCTCCTGGTAGAATGGTTCGAGGTCGTCGTAGCTCATCGGCCAGTCGACGCCGACACCATAGAGGCTCTTGATCCTGAAATCGTTGCGTACGTTGCGCCAGGCATGCGCCGCCCAATGCCACGTCGTGCCGCCGACCTGCCTGATGTACTCGGCCGCGTAGGGATATGGCCCGGCCTGGATGAGATGGTTGTTCGGCTCAGGTTGGTAAACCGGGTGCGGCGCCCAGGAGGCGGGCGGATATGGCGACATCCAGTCGCTGCGGCGGGTGGAGTTGCGGAAGCGCGCCACCAGTTCGCCGCGGGTGACGCGGGGGCCCGCTTCGAGGATGATCACCGACGCACCCGCGAGCGCCAGCTTGTGCGCCACCAGTGAACCGATGATCCCCGAGCCGACGACGATAAAATCCGCTGACAGGATGTCGGCCATCATATTCCCTCAGATCGGTTTTCTGATCCAGCTGCCATAGGCCCCATAGGCGTAGGTCGGCGGCTTCAACACATCGGCAACTGCCTGCGCGTTGAGTGCCGTCTCAAAAGCGAGACAGCGCGCCTTCGCGCCGTCGCCGACGATGCCCATGTACCAGGCCGTCACGATCCGCCAGGGCACAAGCTTGAGCGGCGAATTTTCGTCGTTGAGAATCTTCTGCAACTGCATGGGATCGATCTTGCGCTGCTCGATTGTGTCGAGCAGCGCCTTGGCGGCCGCAGGAAACCCGGGCTCGTCGGCGACAAGCGCTGCGTATAAGCGTCGGGCTTGCGCCTGATCGAGCGACTGGCGGCCGACCAGAATGGCGGAAACCGCCAGGAAAGCACCGCTATCCGCATCGGTCTCCTCCTGGGCCAATGCCCACGGTATCAAAGAGGCCGTATAGGCTGAAACCAGCCCAAACAGCATCAGTCGCCGGCTAGGATTCGGTGGATCGATTGAATCGGCAAGCCTTTCCACGACCTGTCCTCGCTAAGCGCAACGCACAATCGCTGCTTTGACTATCGCCTCAAATCGTCAAAACCCGAAATAAGGCGATGCGACCAGCGTGGCTGCTCCGTCGCCCAGAAGAAACACTGCAAAAAGAGCCGCAGCCCAGAACGCCGGATATTCCCAGCCGCCGTCGGTGTTGCTGAACAGCCATCCCTTTTTGCCGTGCACGGTGACGACGGTGCCAAGGATGAGCGGCACCAAAAGCAGGGCGACATAGCGCGGATAAATGCCCAGGATGAGACAGGCCGCGCCACCCAGTTCCGCCACGATCGTCACATAGGCCAGCCAGCCGGGCAGCCCAAGCGACTTGAAAAAGGCAACGGTGCCGGGAATGGTGAAAACCCTGACTTTGAGCATCGCGTGGGCGATGAACATCGCGCCGAGGCAAAGCCGTAGCAGAAGGTCCCGCTACCTGATCGATCATGGGCTTCCCCCCGGTCACGGCAATGCCAGACGACCGACGCGCTGAGTGCCCTCCAGCCTACGCTGGCCCTGTCGGGAGTCAATGCCGCAAGGGTAGTTGCTGGGTAGTTGCCTGACGGACTGCAAGATCACGTCGTTCGGGACCGGTTATGCGGCCCGAGATGAAGCGCAACATGCCATGCATGGTTGCGTTGGCATCGCGTCGGGAATGAAACGGCATCCAGACACGATTTTGACGCTTAACGAGCTGCGCCTTGGTTAAACGGCGTCACGCCCGAAATTCCGTTGGCATGAGGCGACGCCGTTGGCGTGCCGCGCAACGGAGCGGCGGCAATCTGTTCTTAGCCTTGCTGATTTTCCGGTGCCAAGGACTGATGTGCATCTGAACGAGAGATTCAAGTATGACCACGCTCGACTTGCACGGAGCTTGGTGGTTTGGTGTCTGGCTGAAGCGGCGAGGAACGGGACATGGGAAGGCTCGGTCGATTCATACTCTGGCTGTTTATCGCGCCGGGCGACATTATCTCGGATCGACTTGGCGTCACCAAGGAGCAAAACCGCGACCTTGTTCGCATGCTTTTTAATTCGCTCTTCTGGATATTGATTGTCATCATCGGCTTGGCAATCTGGACATCACGAATGTCAGCGTTCCAATAAACTAGGCCACCGTTTGATTCAGAGAATGGCGGCAGGCCGAGATAACGCAAGAACACCGGCCAGAACGAGTTTGATCGAGCCCGCAATATTGCGCTTGGTGTTTGACTTCAGCTCAGCGGCGTCTTCAAAGGAAAGTCGCGACGCCCCTTTCCGGCAACTTTGTCATCGCGATGAACGAGGCCATTCCGACGGTAATTGCCGGCAGCAGGATGTGCCAGCCAATCAGCCAGGCAAATTTCAGCCGCGACAGGAATGCACGATTTCCATTGCTCGCCTCCTCAAATTCGCCGAGAGGGAAATCTGGCTGTGCAAAGCAATGGCAATTAGAGCACTTGCTAAACGCTGTGGTCATCGACATCTTTCTCGAGCGCATGTCCAGCCTCTTCAAGGCTGTAAACAAGGCGAGGCGGCAGGCACAGCGGGAAGCGAACCGCGAACGCCTCGGGGCAATGATCATGCGCTATTACAGAATCTTCATCCGCGATCACAAGAGCAGCGGGACTTGCGAGCAGGGTGCCGAGATCCTCGAGGAGATCCAGAGTCAGCTCGACGACACGCCGCAGTCCGACGACGTCCGCATCCGCATCCAGCTCAAGGCAGAGCGCACGAAAGCGCCCGACCCTGACGTGACTCCTAAACCGGAGACCACACAGGCAGCCTCTTCGGCGCGCCTTTCTGGATTCTGTCCCTGCTGACGGGCGTCTTCCTGAACAAGGGGCCGAAGCAGATCCGGTACATGCTGAAGCAGCGGGAGATCGATCCGAACTCCTTGACGTCGCAGCAGATCAACGGTGATGGTCACTAGCCGAGGTCACCAGGGAGTCTCGAGAGGATCCTCGCGGAAGCGCCGGTCAATCTTGGGCAGGCGTTCGCCCCGGATATTGGCATCAAGGCCGCGCAGGCGCTTGTAGATGGACAAGAGTTCCACGATCACCGTCCACGAATTGATCAGAAACTGCATAGACGTACGTACCTGCAGGAAGGCGTTCAGAATCTGGTTCATGGCACCTAGCGTGATTTTGCCAGCCACAATATTTGGTCCCAGTACGACGTAGGGGAAGATGTTATCTACCTGTAAATAAGTCAGTCGAACCACATTGAAGTAAACGTAGTTGAGATAAAGTCGAAAGTAATTGCGCCGGATGTGCGAGAAGAGTTCCGCGATCGTCGCCGGCTGCGCCCGCTCGGCGCTATCCTCGCCATGAACAAGCTCCTTGCGGTAGGCCGCCTCAACCCTCTGGTTACGAAATTGTAGCGCCGGCAAGCGGATGCCGACGAGAGCGAGCAAACCCGTTCCGAAAATAGACCAGACGACAACGGCGACGACGAGTGCATAAGGCACGTGCCCAATGAGCGGCAGTTCGGTCACATCGGCGGAGAGGCGGAGCAGGACGGGCAGGAAGGCGACTAACGTCATGACCGACTCGATGAAATTGATGCCCAGGCTTTCTATCGTCGAGGCGAAGCGCATTGTGTCGTCTTGCACGCGCTGCGAGGCACCTTCGGTGGTGCGCAGCCGGCTCCAATGCGCCATGTAGTAGCTGTTCATGGCCGTACGCCAGCGGAAGATGTAGTGACTAGCGAGGAAGCGCGTCAGCACGCCGACGCCGACACCGACGCCGACGATGCCCGCGAGCCCGCCGATCTTTGTGTAGAACTCGGCCAAAGTGACAGGCGCCGATCTGGACAAGGCGGCCTCGATCAGATTGTAAAAAGGTCCGTACCAATTGTTGATCGCGACGCTGGCCTCAACCTGAATGTAGTTGGTGAAAATGATGAGGGCGGAACCGAGAATGGACCAGAGCGCCCAAGGGTGCGGCGCCATAAACATCCAGAATGCCGCGAATATGCCTAATGCGATCGCGAAATAGATATCAAACCAAAGAAATGGCCCGGACCAGAAATACGAGGCATCGACCCGCGGCATCGTCCCGGGCGGAAGCGGCGGCAGGCCTATAGACGCGCCCGCGTCCTTGCCGACGACATACCACAGCGTCATGGCGAGGACGGTCCACAAAAAAGCCGAGAGGAAGAACAGGCGCGGCCTGGGAAAGAACGATACGAACACGAGAGGCTCTCCTTCAACTACGCAACGCGAAAGCGCCATCTGACGCAGGCGCACAAAGCTCCCGAAGGGCTATTTGGGATGACTTGACAAGTGGCGGAGCCAGGGTGAGATCGAGCGACGGCCGACCACCCGATCCGACAAAACCGCCTTCAGCTTGCGCTTCACTCCGGGATTGGTTTGCTTCAGGCTGCCGGACATGTCGTTCAGCGAGTTCGCGCGCCATTCTATGGACTTCTGCCTGCAGTCTGAGGACCTGCCCCATCCGGATAGCCACGTCTATTACATGGACGGCAGGGTTCCTCTTGGCCGTCGGCATTGGTCACCAGCTTCACATTGTCGTGTTTTCGCCAGCATTGGATCGATGTAGATTACCTGCGCGTGGGCCGACTTGGTACCTGCCGTCGACCAAGGCAGCCTGCGCGCTCCAGTCAGCCTCCTCGCCCGGTAGGTAATCGTTCGAGGATCAGGCGCTTTCCGGTTGGCGCGGGCGCATAGGCGAACGAAGCACAGCCTAGGCAGCTGCCGATGGCGATCAAATGATAGTGTTCAAGCAACCCATCCTCCCGGCGGCAAGGCGGCGCTCAGCGCTGTCCATCCCTAAACGGCGCACGACGCCAATGTTTCCGCCGTGGCCCATTTTCGCCATTCGGCCCGGAACAACACTCCGAACCCGTCGTTAGATGGCCATATCCAGGAGAGGATGTATGGCCAAGGTGGTGGTGATCACAGGTGCCGGCGCGGGCGCCGGTCGCGCCACCGTCGAGGAGTTTGCTCGAGAGGGCTTCGATGTCGGCCTGCTTTCGCGTGATGCCGCGCGGCTTGAGCGGGCAGCCAATGATGTGCGGCGGTACGGCGTAAACGCGCTGCCGATTCCGACGGATGTCACGATCCTGCCGCGGTTGAGGCGGCCGCGGATCGGGTCGAAGCGGAGCTCGGTCCAATCGACATTTGGGTCAATGTCGCGATGGCGACGATATTTTCCCCCGTCGCCAAGCTGACTGCCGAAGAGGTCGAGCGCGGCACCAAGGTGACTTACCTCGGACAGGTACATGGTATGATGGCCCGGTGCTGAAGAGAATGCGCGTGCGAAATCGCGGAACCATCGTCAACGTCGGGTCGGCACTGGCCTATCGTTCCGTGCCGCTGCAATCGGTTTACTGCGGCGCCAAAGCAGCGATCAGCGGGTTTACCGACAGTCTGCGTTCCGAGATCATCCACGACAAGCTCGATGTACACCTGACGATGGTCGACCTGCCTGCGGTCAATACGCCGCAATTCGACTGGGCGCTCAACAAGATGGGGCGCAAGGCCAAGCCGGTTGCCCCGATCTTCGAGTTCCTCGTTCGCCTCACCAGGCGCGGATCCTGCAGGCTGTCCGTGAAGCCCGTGGCGCGGACTCCGCGCAGCTGATCGATCACATGAAGAAGGACATCGTGGCGCGTGAAGCCGCCCGTCTTCTCGAAGGATCGAACTGGCTGCCCGAGCCGCTGCGCCTCGACGTCGACGAAGTGGCTGACGATACCGGCGACGCCGTCGCCGGCGAGCTGCCGGACGAGGCGGCGCTCGATGGCGATGCCGCCGAACTGCCAGCCTTTCTCGCCGAGGGTGCGGGTGCGTCCTCCGATGAGCCGGTGACCATCGACGACAGCGACGAGACGGACCACCTCCAGGCTGCCGAATAGGCCCTCCCGTTCCGCACCAGGCCCGGCACATCAGCCAGGCCCCCGAAATCGACATGGTCCGCGTGCTGCAGGCCCTCGGCGACAGCCCGGAGCTTCCGCATCTGGCCGAAAACAGCGAGGCGGCCGAGCACTGGCTTGCCGGCAACTCCTGCGGCCGCGCCTATCTCGATGAGGTCTCCGCCGACGAGATCGGCGCCGATGTCATCGAGGGGCGCGCGGCCGCCTGATCGTTTCACCGGATAAAACCAACCGATGATGGGCCTGGGGTCGCGAGCGATCGCCGGGCCTGTTTCGTTTCATGGAGGCCGACATGTTCGACTGGAACAGAAGTTGCTCCTATGACGAGCAGCATAAGAGACGTTTTCACACGACAGCTCGTTAAAAGCTGAAGAAACTTGCCGCCGAACTTGCGCTTCCGCTGGGCAGCTATGATCTGCGCTCAAACAAGGCGGGCATAGCCGTCTCCGGTGAAATCACCTGCACTCCTTGATAGGGACCAATGGGACACCCCTTCGCCTCGCCGTGTCCTTCCCTGCATGCCGCTACATTCCGAAGTCTGGCGTGAGCAACTGTTCGGCTCGGTCAACGTGACAGTGATAATCAATGGCACTAAGATGACCGACCCCATCACTGGTCGCAACCGTGAGGAAGTGGCCGGAATCGTTACGTCTGCAATGGCAAGTTTAAGTTTGACGGCGAGAGCCGCTAAAGGTTTTCCGCTCGTCCCGTGCTCAGCTACCAGCACGGGCCAACGCTGCTGTGGCCGGCTATCTGCCAGGCTCGGAAAACAGAACAATGCCAGCGGCCAAGCTCTCCTCTTCGAGGACATCTGTCACATCACCGACGCTGGCTTCCGCATCTGGGTGAGCCATCGCCAGTTCCTTTGCCTTGGATTGCAGGTCAAACGAAAACTGTCGACGCTTCTTTGCCGCTGCAACCGCGTCTGCAATCTCGACTGCCAAGGTGAGTGCGGGCATTTGATTTCTCCCCAAGTGCCGCAGCGTCTACCCCAAATATGGCAGACATTCGACCAAGCCGACATTTACGCGGATGGGGCGTCCCAGCCCGCGCTGCATTAGCGGAGACGAGCAGACTAGAGCGTTGGTGTGGAACGCAAGCAGGGGCGCCCCACGGCAGCCGCCTGAAGGGAAGGACGGCGGCCGATCCTGCGGCAAGAGGGGCTGAGGGCGGTTTGCACCGTGCAACGTAAGTCGCGCATGCCGCACGCATCCGTCGCTTGCTCTCGCGCAATCCCCAACTCTGCTTCGCTAGTTGGTGCCGATACGGGAGCGGCCCGGTAGCCGTCGGGTTTGGGGTGTGCCAGCGGACCTAATCGGCGGGGGCTCGGAAACGAAACACGGCACCGGCTGACGACAAATATACGCCCCTGCCTGAATGATCGGCAGGCATCCATAAGGACGAAGCTGGGGTAGCACAAAGGCAGGGTGTGCCGGAAGTACCAGAGCTGCTAATTGCCGCGGGGTCTGCCGCTCGATCCCGGAGCGCTATCACGCGGATTCGCGCCGAATCTGGCGGTACGCGGATCTCGTAGCCACAGAGACTTCCTTTCCAGCATCTCATCGCGGCCGAGATCAACGGCCGATCGGCCTTTCGCCGCTGCGATCAAATAGTCGGCTCTGTTCGTTCGAAAGTCGCCTTTTTGGACAGACATCGTTTTCCTCCCGGGTCCGCAGCTTTCCCACCCTTAGCCTGGACGGAGACACTAGCTGCCGATGCATCGCGGGAGTCTACAAATTTACGATTGTGTTAAAATGATACACTTCCACACCCGAGCCTCGACACGCCGTCCCGCCACACCTGATCAGGATTGGGATTGACGGCTGCGGCCAGTAAGGATTGTCAATCCGCCGAAACGCTTCCCCGTTGTTGGATGCCATTTTCCCGGGCGGCATCCGGCCCGGTCTGCATCGACGAATTAAACGCCGTTAGAAGCTGGAATCGCCGTTATTGAGGGAGACAGCTGGTGGGATCCCTGCCCATTTTGCACAAGCTCCGATGTAAGGCCATACGTGACAGCCGAGGCCTGGGGCGGGTATCACGGCTCAAACCACATCAACACGTCACCAGGTTCGCCGGAGTCTTGGCGAGGCGAAATTCATGCGTTTGGAGAAGCTATCACGAAAGCATGGCCGTCCGGGTCGCGCATGGCGCGCGTTACACCCCTATCCGCAGCACTCCATGCTCTGCCAGCCTCGTACACAACACGTGTGCTGGCAATATCGTTGGCTTTTGGGGGAGGTGCAGGATGAACAAGCGGGGCCCGCTGAGCCTTGCGATAGCATAGCAGTTCAAGATGCGGAATGCAGGTAACCGGTGTGAGCGCAACCACGTCGACCTCGGCGCCTTGCACGTCGTCAAGCCTTTCCTGCTCGATCCCGTGGTTGAACGAGCGCGCGGACACGCTAAGGCCGATGTTCTCGTAGTAGGCGACACTGGCATCGGTGTCGGAGATTGTTATCGCAGAATGATCGATCCCCACACACGGTTCGTGAGGCGAGCTTGCCGGCCAGCGCGAGTCGCCGCCTCCGCGGAATTGGAGAAACTCAAGCGGATGGCCTTCCGGATCTCGGAATTTGAACGCAGTAACGCCACCGGACGAGGCCGGCAGGCGCTGCGGCCCGCCCGTGGAGATGGGCGTCCAGCCCGCCACGGTCGAAAGCCGTTGAAAGGCTTGGTGCATATCTGTGACAGCGATCGCAAAATGCTGGAACACCAGGTCCGAAGCAGACGATCCCGACGGATAAGGGTCGCCCGACAGATCGAACTGCAGGAGTTCGATGGTCTGGCGCCCAATGCCAAGCGTGATCCGGTCCGCGGCGCCGCTCACGCCCATCAGTTGCTCGAATTGCGGGCCGCCGAGGCGCTCCTTTGCGAACAGGCGACAGCCGAAAGCTTTTTCGTAGAACCGGGCGGCGCCTTCGGCATCGGCCGTCGTAAGGCTGAAACAGGCGATCCTCTCGATGGACGGCGCGTCGGCGGTCATGGCCACGACATCCCGCGGCGATTGAGGAAGATGGCATAAAGCGTGTGAGAGCCGCCAATAAAGAGCCTGTTCCGGAACGGGCCGCCGAACGTCAGATTGGAAACGCGGTACGGGACCAAGATCTTCCCGAGCAGTTTGCCGTCCGGCGCGATGCAGTGAACACCGTCCGCCGCGCTGGACCAAAGGTTGCCGTCTCCGTCGACGCACAGCCCGTCAGCATAGCCGGGCTCTATCTTATGGAAGATTTCGCCGCTACCGAGCGCGCCGTCCGGCGCGACATCGAAGGCCATGATGTACTGCTTGGGATCGTCGGTGGTCTGATCGCCGGTTTCGGCAACGTAGAGACGTCTTTCGTCAGGGGAAAATGCGAGGCCATTCGGACCGTCGAAATCGCCGGACATAACGGCGATCCGCTTGGTTTGCGGATTGAACCGATACAGCGCAGGCGGCTGCTCGGAAGGCTGGCAGCCGCCTTCATAGTCGGTCTGAATGCCGTAAAGTGGATCGGTGAACCAGATCGAGCCATCCGACTTCACGGCCACATCGTTCGGCGCGTTGAGGCGCTTACCGTCGTGCCGATCAACCAGCCGCGTGACCGTGCCGTCCCATTCGGTCCGAAGCAGGCACCGCTTGCGGTGCGAGCAGGAGATCAGGCGGCCCTGTGTGTCGCGCGCCTGCCCGTTGGCGTAGCCCGAGGGAGCGCGATAGACGGATACGCTTGCGTCTTCGATCCAGCGCATGGTCCGGTCGCGCGGCAGATCCTGGAACAGGAGGCAGTTTGCGTCGCCCATCCACACCAGCCCCTCGATCCAGCGAAATCCGCTGGCGAGTTCCTCGAGCGGCGCATTCTCGAGGATATAATGGGAAAACCGTCGATCGATGATGTCGAAATTCTTCATCGCACTATCTGAATTCGCAAGGCCGAGATGGCGCGGGCACGTCTTCCAACTGAACGACCATCAACACGGCAGGCGCATCGCCCGCCGTCCCGGATCGGTGACCGCGCTTGCCGTCGACCTCCCGGCAGTTCTGATCGCCGCCGAAAGACAATTCGCCTGGCCCCATCTCGACGCGCTCGCCGTCCATCGATTCGACGAACCAGCGGCCCGAGAGGGGAACGATCCATTGCGGCTTGGGGTTCTCGTGCCATGTGCCGATCCAGCCGACAGGCAGCACGGTGACAAGCGTCGTCATCCGACCGCTCGATTTTTTGCCCTGCCACTGCGGATCGGCGGGTGGCGCTATCGACTTCAGGTCGAACTCCGTCATCGCGCATTGGGTCTGACGGCTGATGCCATCGTCGTCCGTCCATAGATGGCAATAATGAACCGTTGGCCGTGCGCTCATTTCGCTTCTCCTGGAACCAGCTGATAAGGGTTTGAGGAGGCCAGCGGATGACGCAGGAAATGCTCGACGCCGACGGCATTCGACCCGAAGGCGAGAAGAAGAAAGCCGCCGGCAAGGGAGACGTTCTTGAGGAAATCCCAAAAGACTTCCCGGCCGCTGCTCTTGCCCTTCAGCCGAAAGTCGGGCTGGCGCCAGAACTGTTTCCACAACAGCGCCGTGATGAGGCAGTAGCCAGCCAGGATCAAGGCTGCCAGTCGATCGGCGACCCCGCCCAAGATGGCGAGCGACATGAAGACCTCGACGCAAAATCCGCAGGCGATCAAAGCCGCCGCCAGCGGGCGGTTTGGAACCGCCTGGGATGCCTGATCTATCGCCAGCCTGAAGTTCAGCGCCTTGTCCAACGCGCTGAACGGCAGAAAGAGCCCTATCAACAAACAGCGCACCGCGAGAGCGATCAGGACGGGCATCGGACAACCCTTTCGATGCACGGGCGGCACCCCCGCCGAGCAGCGCATGGCCGCGTCGGACTCCATGGGCGAGAGGGCCGCGTCACCGTGGATATACGTTCAGGCATCCAATTGGTTCGGAACCGACGCATCACAAAATTGTTCCCGAACATGTATCGCGATGTAACGAAACGAGCGGACCTTTTGCTTCTCCGAGGCGTTCATTCGCATCCGCGCAGTTTTCAGGGTCTGCAATATTGGCATCTGGTTCGAAGTCCGCCATGCCCGAGTTCAAGCCATTGGCCAGGCAAAAAGCCATCGTAACCGGGGCCAGCTCCGGTATCGGCGAGAGCGTCGCCATCGCCCTCGGAAGGGCGGGTGCCGATGTGGTGGTGAACTATGTCGAAGGCGAAGCTGCCGCGAACGCCGTCGTTGATCAACTTCATCAGGCCGGCAGCAAGGCTATCGCGCACAAGGCTGATG
This sequence comes from Mesorhizobium sp. ESP7-2, assembly GCF_020164715.1. NCBI lineage: Bacteria > Pseudomonadati > Pseudomonadota > Alphaproteobacteria > Hyphomicrobiales > Phyllobacteriaceae > Mesorhizobium > Mesorhizobium sp. ESP7-2. The sequence continues at coordinate 6,766 of NZ_JAIUGQ010000039.1, read as the reverse complement.
TTTCGGCGGAAAATCAGGTCGAGGAAATGTTCGAGCGCGCCATGCGCGAATTCGGCACTATCGACATTCTCGTCGCCAATGCCGGCCTGCAACGCGATTGCGCCTTTGCCGAGATGACGCTGGAAGAGTGGAACAAGGTCCTCGCTGTCAACCTGACCGGACAATTTCTCTGCGCCCGGGCCGCGACGCGCGAATTCCTGCGCCGCGGGGTCGTTTCGTCCGTCTCGCGCGCGGCCGGCAAGATCATCTGCATGAGTTCGGTGCATCAGGAGATACCGTGGGCCGGCCATGCCAATTACGCCAGCTCGAAAGGCGGCATCAAACTGCTGATGGAAAGCATGGCCCAGGAGCTTGCCCCCAAACGCATCCGCGTCAACGCCATTGCGCCGGGCGCGATACGGACACCCATCAACACGTCTGCCTGGGACACGCCAGAGGCCCTGAAGAGCCTGCTGACGCTGATCCCCTACGGGCGGATCGGGCTGCCGGAAGACATCGCGCGGGCGGCCGTCTGGCTGGCATCCGACGAGTCCGACTACGTCGTGGGCACCACGCTCTTCGTCGATGGCGGCATGACCCTCTTTCCGGGCTTTTCGACCAACGGTTAAAAACGCGATGACAGACCATTTTGACGTCATCGTCATTGGCAGCGGTCCCGGCGGGGCGTCGGTAGCGCAACGTCTGGCGCCGACGGGGAAGCGCATCTTGCTCATCGAGCGCGGCGGCTATCTGCCGCGCTCGCGCGCCAACTGGGATGCGCAGGCGGTGTTCGTGGATGCCGCCTATCAGGCGAACGACATCTGGTATGACAAGGACGGCAAAAGTTTTCGCCCCGGCCTGCATTATTATGTCGGAGGCAATTCGAAGGTCTATGGCGCGGCGCTCCTTCGAATGCGCGAACGCGATTTTGGCGAGCTTCGCCACAAGGACGGCATATCTCCCGCCTGGCCGCTGGGATATGAAGCGTTCGAACCCTATTACGCCGAGGCCGAACGGCTCTTTCACGTTCACGGCCAACGCGGCGAAGACCCGACCGAACCGCCGTCGAGCGGCCCTTTTCCCTATCCGCCCGTTTCACACGAGCCGCGCATCCAGGCGCTGCACGACGCTTTGGCGGCCGGCGGATTGCGACCGTTTCATCTGCCGCTCGGCATCCTCCTCCATGAGGAGGATGGCAAGGTCACGCCGACCAGCACGTGCATTCGCTGCGATGCGTTCGACGGATTTCCCTGTCTCTTGAACGGCAAGGCGGACGCGCAGGTCGTATGCGTCGATCCGGCGCTCAAGGCGCATCCCAATCTGATGCTGCTCACCAATGCCTACGTCTCCAGGCTCGGAACTCATGCGACGGGCAGGAAGATCAATGACGTGGCCGTGACTCGCTACGGCGAGAAGGAGCACTATACGGCCGACATTGTGGTGGTCGCTTGCGGCGCGCTATCCTCGGCGCTGCTTCTGCTGCGCTCCGCGAACGACAAGCATCCCGACGGCCTGGCCAACGGTTCCGGCCAGGTCGGCCGCAACTACATGCGGCACAATCAATCCGTGCTGATGGCCCTGATGCTTGAGCCGAACGAAACCATTTTCCAAAAGACTCTCGCCGTCTCTGATTTCTACTTCGAGTCAGAAGATGACTGGGGCTACCCGCTCGGCCTGATCCAGATGTGCGCGACGTCGCATGGCGCCCAGATCAGGGGCGAAGTGCTGCCCCAGTGGCTGGAATGGTTCCCGAAGATGCCGTTCGATGAAATGGCGCGGCACTCGATGGATTTCTGGCTGTCGAGCGAGGATCTTCCGCGCCCGGAGAACCGCATTCGCTACGATGGCGAGCGGGTCGTCCTCGACCTCGCCGACGGCGATCAGGAGGCGCACCGCCGGCTCCGGCAGAAGCTCAAGCAAATATTGGGCAAGGCTGGGGCGCATCCGCTGCTGTTGGAACGCAAGCTCTATCTCAGCCAGGACATCCCGATTGCCGGAACCGCGCACCAGGCAGGAACCGCGCGCTTCGGCACTGATCCCGCAGTGTCGGTCCTCGACGTCGACTGCAAGGCGCATGAACTCGACAACCTCTACCTCGCAGATGCGAGCTTCTTTCCGTCGATCGCCGCGGTCAATCCCACACTGACCATCATCGCCAACGCGCTCCGTGTCGCGGACCGGATCAAGGAGCGGCTCCTATGACGGCTATGTTTTCGAGCGACCTGAACGGACCCGCGACCAGTTTTCCGCATTTCTGGGAGCACACGGTAGGCAGCGGCCATGCTACGCTTGCGCTGCGCGCCGACTGGCAAACTCAGTTGAAGCAAACGCATGACGAGTTGGGCATGCGGCATGTCAGGTTCCACGGTATCTTATGCGACAACATGGGGACGCTCGTCGCCGAAGGTGACACATTCTTCTATTCATTCTTCAACGCAGACCAGATTTTCGATTTTCTTCTTTCCATTGGCATGAGGCCCTTTGTCGAACTGAGCTTCATGCCATCCGCCCTGGCCTCGGGCGATCAAACGGTTTTCCATTATGGTGCCAATGTCACGCCACCAAAGGACCACGCGCAATGGGCGGTGCTGATCCGAAAGCTAGTGAGCCACTGGGTGGACCGCTACGGCCTGGACGAGGTGCGGCAGTGGTTCTTCGAGGTCTGGAACGAACCGAACCTCGCTGCCTTCGGGAGCGGAAAGCAGAGCGACTACTTCGAGCTGTACCGCTACACCGTCGAAGCCATTAAAGGCGTCGACAAGATGCTCAAGGTCGGCGGCCCCGCGACAGCCGACAATGCGTGGATCGAGGATTTTCTGAACTATTGCCGGACCAGCAATCTTCCAGCCGATTTCGTCAGCACGCATCATTACCCAACCGATGACTTCGGCAAGCCGGGCGACGACAGCGAGGCACAGCTTGCCGCGAGCAGGCGCAGCGCCTTGCGCGACGAAGCCCGCATCGCGCGCAAGCAAGCGGGCGATCTGCCCCTTTACTACACGGAATGGTGCACATCGTCGAACCCGCGCGACGCCATGCACGACGACCCCTATGCCGCCGCGTTCATCGTCAAGACGGTCATGGAGGCGAGAGGGCTCGTTCAGGGGTATAGTTACTGGACGTTCTCAGACATTTTCGAGGAGAACTATTTACCTTCCGTCGCCTTCCAGGGAGGGTTCGGATTGCTCAACATCCACGGGATCGCCAAGCCCGCGTATCGCGCATTCCAGCTGCTGCATCGACTGGGCACGCAGATGCTGCCTGTCGAGGGCAGCCATGAAACCGTCGATGCTTGGCTCGTGCACGGCGACCGAGGCTCCACGGTGGTGCTGACGAACTTTGGACTGCCACGCCACCCGATTGAAACGCAGCAGGTTCTCTTCGCGCTTGAATCCGCGCCGCCGGGCATGGTCGCCTCGGTTCAGCGCATTGATATCGAGCACGCCAATGCCAAGCGCCACTGGGAACAACTGGGCGAGCCGGAATATTTGGACGCAGCGTCGGTCGATGAACTCAAGAGACGGTCAGAGCTCCGGGGCGAACCGATCGAGATCAAGAACGACGCCAACACGGCGAGCTTCGAGATTTCTATGCCGCCGCAATCGGTCGCCGCAGTGACGGTCGCTCTTCCATCCAGGCTCGGTCAATGAAAGCCGATCCGGACCAGATGCCGGTCGGCGAGGACCTGCTGGCGGCGCTCCAGCGCAAGTCATTCGCCTATTTCCTCTACGAAGCAAATGAGGCGAACGGGCTGGTTGCCGACAGATCCAGAAAAGGCTCCCCCGCCAGCATCGCGGCGGTCGGGCTCGCGCTCGCGGCCTATCCGGTCGGGGTGGCGCGCGGCTTCATGACACGCGAGCAGGCGTGCGCGAGGACGCTGGCCACGTTGCGCTTCTTCTGGAAGGGCACGCAAGGAACCGGACCGGATGCCACCGGCTACAAGGGGTTCTATTACCATTTCCTGGACATGGAGACGGGACGGCGCGTCTGGCGCTGCGAACTGTCCACGATAGACACCGCGCTTCTGATCGCCGGCATCCTGACGGTAGGCGCATATTTCCGGGAGAACTCCGAGGACGAAACGGAAATCCGCACCCTCTCGGAGGCGCTTTACGAGCGCGTCGACTGGGACTGGGCTCGCAATGGCGGCGCCACCGTGGCCCATGGCTGGACGCCGGAAAAAGGATTCCTTGGCTACCGATGGGAAGGCTACGACGAAGCGTTGATCCTCTATGTCCTCGGCATCGGCTCGCCGACGCATTGCCTGCCGCCTGAAAGCTACCAGGCGTGGCTGTCAACTTACCGCTGGAAGAAGATCTACGGCCACGAGTTCGTCTATGCAGGACCGCTGTTCATCCATCAGTTGTCGCATGTCTGGCTCGACTTCCGCGGCATCCGCGACCGCTTCATGCGCGACCACAAAAGCGATTATTTCGAGAACAGCCGGACGGCGACTTATGTCCAGCGCGAATACGCGTCCCGTAATTCGATGGAATTTTCCGGTTATCACGAGAACAGCTGGGGCGTGACTGCCAGCGACGGGCCAGGATGGCAGACGCGACGGATCGGCGGGGTCGAGCGGCGGTTCTACGGCTATCGCGCCCGCGGCGTGCCGTTCGGACCCGACGATGGCACTCTGTCGCCCTGGGCAGTCGCGGCATCACTGCCTTTTGCTCCGGAGATCGTCCTGCCAGCGCTGCGCCATTTCCATGATATCAACCTCAATCTCGAAAATTCCTACGGTTTCAAGGCGAGTTTCAACCCGACGCTTTCGCCAGACAACGGAGATCCTGCCGGCTGGGTGGCTCCGGATCATCTGGGGCTGAACCAGGGGCCGATCGTGCTGATGGTGGAGAATCACCGATCCGATTTTCTTTGGCGGCTGATGCGCGGCTGCAAGCATGTTGTTCGCGGTCTGCGCGGGGCCGGCTTTCGGGGAGGATGGCTCGAGACTGTCGGCGAGTAGGTCGACCGACTGGGAGTTAAACGTGCATAGAGCCCAGAGCTTCACACCTCAATCGGTTTTCGTCTTCAGCCAATCTAGGCCAAGGAGAACGATGACGGGTTCTTTACACTATGATCCTAGCATGCACGGTCGCGCAGCATGGAACGCTGGCAAAACCATTCGTACAAAGCGACCACTTACTCAGAAACGGATCTAAGCGATCGGCTTCTTCCTCGACGGAGAGGGACGCCTGCGCGATCGTGCATTTTTCGACCTGGCAAGCAATCGACAGCAAGCTGCGGCCGTGTCGGACGGCCGTTTTCGATATCGCTGCAATCGCGCTTCTAGCTCCTTCAGGGGGTGGAAAGCGTCCATCGGGCGGATTAGACTTCCCGACCATGTTGGAGCCGCTGGGATTGAACCTATGGTTTGCGGATGGCGGGGTAGTCTCATTCAAAGGCTTCGATTATCCGACACGCATGGTCGTCGTGCGTCTTGCCGATGGGGGGCTGTGGTTATGGTCGCCTGTCGAAAGGACGGCAGCGATTGAGGACGAGATTCGGGCGCTTGGCCCTGTTCGGAATATCGTCAGCCCCAACAAGCTGCACTATTTGTTTCTGGGCGAGTGGCAGGCCGCATTCCCAGACGCGAATTTATGGGCGACGGCGCAGACAATCGCCAAGTGCAGGGAACTCCGCTTTTCCGGGGCGCTGGCCGATAATCCGCCAGCCGAATGGAACGGCCAGATCGACCAGTTCTATTTCACCAATTCGCCTTTCATGGACGAGCTGATCTTCTTTCACCGCGCGTCGCGCACCGCCATCATCGCCGACCTCTCGCAGACCTTCAGCGAGACGTTCTTGAAACGCCATTGGCCTTGGTGGATGCGGCCAATCGCCAACCTTTCGAAAATGGTCGAAGGCTGGGGCTATCCGCCGATCGACTATCGGATCAGTTTCCGCAACCGTGCAACCGCGCGCCCAAAGATTCGTGAGTTGATCGGAAACCATCCCGAGCACGTCGTCGTGGCGCATGGTGAGGTTGTCAGGACGGGTGGCGAAGCCTTTTTGCGGCGTGCCTTTTCATGGCTGATCCAGTAGTCTCACCGTCGCCAACTGGTTTCGCCGAATGGCGGCTAGCCGGTGATCTTACATAGTCACCGGTCGTCGTCCGGCCCTTTCATACTGCTAAGCTTAGACGCGGCTATCGATCTCCATCCAGCGATCGCGAATGGCAGCGCCGTCGAGACGCCTCTCGCCAGTTTACAAACATCATTGCTGGCCAGTTCAGTTTGCTGGTTCGATATGCGGGTGCGCCCCGACCCTCCCAGCAGGCGCCGAGCCGAAGCGGCTCCCCAAACCAGATTATTCTTACATCGCATCGGCCACCGCGCGTTCCAGTGAGGTAGTGGCTCGGCGGATGGACGACTTAGGGTCTGGCTGTCATCGAACAGCGCCTCTTGTAATCCCCCTGCCGGAGGTCACGCCTTGGGCTCGGAGCGCTTCGGCTCTGGCAGGATCACGAACCATAGCCACAACATCGGCCGCGGCCAGTCGCGGTCGCGGTAGCCGTTGCGCAGCCGGCGCGGGTTCTTCTCGCCATAGCCGTCGCCGGTCGCGGCGCCCGGCCTCAGACACCGCCTTGGAGCGTCTGCCACGCCCGCCTGCATGAGAAGCATCGTCGCTGCTGGTCAGATGAGTTATTTATAGCAACAACAAATCATTTCTTAAACAGTGCGCAAGCAGTTTAAGCGCTTATTCATTATTCAAGCGCATTTTTCTTGCAAGTGTGTGCGGGCTTCGAGAAAAAAGCATGCTGAAGGTCTACACCTGCATTGCAACG